>JANQQB010000223.1 GCA_028285165.1 Rhodobiaceae bacterium | reverse complement strand
CCAAGTGCGAGCCCGAGAATGGCTGACAGGACCGAGACCTGAACGGTCACGATGGCCCCTTCGGCCAAGAGCGGCAACGCCTTGACGATGATCGACCAGTCGATGGTCACCTGTCTTCTGCTTTACATGGCGTTGACGTCAGCTGAAGGTCGGAATCTCGTCCGCAAGGTTCATGCGGAAGCCGAACCACTTCTCTTGCAGCTTGTAGATTTCGTCATTCGCCTTGAGGCGTGTCAGTTCCTCGTCGAGGAAGGTTACGATCTCGGGATCTTCCTTCCGTGCCGCAATGCCCGCCCAGTTGGGATTCCCGACGGGTCGAACGAGCGCGTAGGCACCCGGGCGATCTTTCATCACCTGACCGAGTGTCGGGAGCGTATTGAGGACGCCGTCGACAGAGCCTTGAGACAGCGCGAGATAAGCGGCCGGATGATCGTCGTAGATTTTCACTTCCGAGAATCCGGCGCCCTTGGCCGCGGCGATTTCTTCAGAAAGGCCGTCTTTCATGCTTTCGCCCGGCGACCCGAGTTTGACGCCAAGCACCTTGCCGGACAGGTCGGCAACCGCCTTGATCGTTTCAGCGTCGTCCGCGCGGATGAGCAGGGCCTGCGACGCCTCGGCATAGGGGATCGAGAACGCGACTTTTTCCAGGCGCTCCTTCCGGTAGCTCATGGACGACATGATGACGTCGAACCGGCCGGCATAAAGCGCGGGAATGACACCGGACCATTGTGTGTCAATGAACTCGGGCTTCACTCCGAGCGTCTCACACATCACGGCTGCCAGATCGACATCGTAACCGACGATTTCGCCGGCATCTCGAAACGTGAAGGGCGGGTAGGTCGCCTCGCAACCGATCCGCAGGACGCCCGCCGACTTGATGTCCGCCAGTGTTTTCGATCCGGCAAAAGCGGGGCGCAGTCCCGGCATGGCGAGCAGGCCGCCTGCTGCGACCGTGGTGGCGAGAAAATGGCGCCGGGTAAAGCGTGATGTGGTCATGACGTGCTCCTGTTCGATAGATTTGATCGACTAAGAAGCAATACGTATGCCAAAACTGACTTATTGAAATTATTAAAGAAAATTAGATGGAATGCAATATTGCATAAGATCTGCGCATCCGGCGCTTAACCTTTCACCACATCAACAGCGCTACTCACCCGCGATCGCGGACCTCAGCGTGGCGGGAAGATCAATGCTCGATTTCGGCGGAAGTTTCGGTCCCGCCAGCGCTCGCCCGCCCAGACGGACAATCCCTTCCGCCTGACAGACGGCGGCGCTGATAGGATCGACCACCGGGCGCCCGATCCTGTCGGAGACCTTTGGCGCCAGACCGGCGAGCGGCGCTCCTGCGAGGATGATCACGTCCGCCTTTGTCTTCTCGATCGCGTCGTTCGCGGTATCGATCAAGGCGCCTGACATCTCGTCCTGCACATTTGCCACTGAGGAGAAGGGCACGTCCGGTGTGTAGATCCCGGCTGATCGTCCGCCGAGACCGGTCATGGAAACGCAGTCCTCGTACCATCGCTGGAAAGACGGGGAGAAGGTCACGATGGCAAAACGATCGCCCAGCATGCAGGCTGTGTGGATCGCGGCTTCTGACATACCGATGACGGGCAACTGGAACAGGTCGCGCGCCGCGGTGACTCCGGGATCGCCGAAGGCAGCGACAATGACGGCATCGGCATCGTATTCGTGGGTTGCGATCATGGTGAGGAGTTCGGCACCCGCCAACAGGGCTTCCGGGCGGCTGGAGATGAAGGGGACGCCCCGTTCCGCCGTCACGCCTCGAAGCTCGGTGCCCGGCGAGGCCGCCGCGCCACCGACTTTGACCAGGCGGTCGGTCATATCCGCGGACGTATTGGGATTGGCCACCAGAATTCTCACAGATCCTCCAGTCCGGTCCGAGGGACCAACGTTTTTAAGAGATGGTTCCGTATCGTGTGCGGCGTTCAATATCCGCCTGGCATATCGGGTAAACACGGTGATTGCTGGCGACCGATCATGCCTGCTCCTGCTTTGAAAACCGCACGACTCACCATGGCGTCACTTCGAGGTGCTAGCATAATCACGCGCGCGATGCCGAGTAACAGAAATCACAATCAAATTGCATGCCATCAACATTAAAAGAGAAATATCAGTGATTTGGTAAGGCGATCTAGCGTTGCTGCTTTGTGATTGCAACTTATATGTGCACTATTTCGATAAGTTGCGCAAAACGACGGCGTGCGATATTGCGGCGGCCAGGGAGATCGCAAACACGGACTCACCCCACAGCAACAAAAGTGTTTTAGAAATCTGGCGGCCGACGCGAGCCGAACCATCATGAATGACAACGCACCTCCTTCCTTACGCCAGCAAGGCGCGCGCTATCCGTTGTCCCGACGCCAGCCTGCGGCGGCGCAAATACTCGATATCCTGCGCGATCGGATTGTGCGCGGTGACCTGATGCCGGGAACCCGGATCATCGAGCGCGAGATCTGCGCCGAAATGAACATTTCGCGCACGCCGCTTCGAGAGGCGTTGAAACTGCTTGCGCTCGATGGCCTCGTCGAATTGTCCCAGAATCGCGGCGCGCGTGTCCTGCCGTTCACGGCCGAAGAAGCCTTGAATCTGTTTGAAGTGCTGGCCGGGCTGGAGGGTCTGGCGGCGGAACTGGCTGTCGAACGGTTTTCGTCCGAAGCGCTGGCTGAGCTCTACGATATGCACGACAAGATGCGAAACTGTTATGAGCGCAAGGACCGGGACGCCTATTTCGCGCTGAATACCGCGATCCACGCGGCGATCGTCGAGGCGGCATCGAACCCGATCCTGTCGTCGACGCATGCCGCCCTGATGCTTCGTGCCAAACGCGGGCGATACATGGCAATCATGGATCCGTCCCGGTGGTCGGACGCGTTTGAGGAACATGAAGCCCTGATGCGTGCTTTCGCGGACCGCGACACGGCAAAAGCGGGCCGCATCTGGCGCGAACACCTGATCCACACCGGCGAAACGGTCGCGGAAGTGCTGCGCGCCACGGCCTCTCATTGAACCGATAGAGCTGAAATCCAAGTACCGGTCGCCAGATACGACCTGTGTCTGCGTCTCGAACGTCAGTCGTACATAGACCCTTTGGCAAGCGGGTTCGAGCGCCTCAAGGCCGCCAGCAGAACAAGCAGGACGGCACTGATCAGCGTGACAGAAAAAAGCGGTGCCGCGAAGCCGCCGCTCAAGTCGGACAGGAAACCGAAAGTGACGGGGCCGAGCACGCCGCCGATCTCGGCGGTGGTGAAGAAGAGGCCGCCGGCGAGGCCGAGACGATCTTTTGGAACGTTGGGCAATTCCATGAGAAGCAGGATCGCGACCGTCATCATCGAACCGCGGGCTATGCCCTGCAACAACAATCCCAGACCGATCGGCATGGTGGCGTTCGTCTGCAACAGCAGGCTTGCCAAGAGCGCGGCGGCAAACAGGAGGGCCATGACGGAAAGCCGGCGCTCAGGCGTCGCCAAACGCGGTATGACGAGCACGCCCAGCACGCCGGCCGCGGAAGGGATCGCCGCCCAATAGCCGGCCTCGACCGCCGTGAAGCCTCGCGTCATAAGGATTTCGGGAAGCCAATTGTTCAGACCGTGGTTGATGAAGAAGATGCCGATGCTCATCGCGAGGATCAGGCGAACCTCCGGCAGGCGAATAAGCTCCGCGAAAGCGCCGAGATTGAATTTCTTGCCGGTTTCGGCATCCTTGGTGCTGGCCCGGGCACCAGCGGAGCCGGATATCGCCAACCAGATCAAACCGCTCAGGATGACCAACGCGGTATGAAGCAGCATCACGCCGCGCCAGTCACCGCCGGCCAGCGGCATTGCGACGCTGTTTGTCAGGGCAAGGGTGGCGAGGCCGCCGAGATACGGGCCGGTAACATAGATGCCCATGGCGAATGCGCGGTCCTTGCCTTCGAACAAGCGTGCAATCACCTTCGGAGCGCCAACCGAAATCATCGGTCCGCCGATCCCGAAAAGGGCGACTGCCAAAAGAAGCTCGATCGGGGTGTCGGCAAGACTGCGCGCGAAGGCCGAAGCGGCCATGAGAAGCGCAGCGGCGAGGAGCATGCGCCGTGCTCCCAAGCGATCGAGCAGCACGCCACAGGGAATGGCCGCCACGATATAGGTCAGGGGCCATGCACCGAGGATGAACCCCATGACGGCGTTGTCGATGCCGATATCCGCGCTGATCGGGGTGATGAGCGGTGCCATGGAGGACGCCACGACACCGAATGCGAAATAGATCAGCCAGACGCCGAACAGGATGAACCAGCGCACCGTGGAGAATTCGCTGCGCGGTTCTTTCGGTGACCCTTCATCCATGTCCGGTTGAAGTGTCAATAACTGCGCGGCAGACCGAGAACGTGCTGTCCGAGGTAACCCAGGATCATGTTCTTCGAAATCGGTGCGGTTTGATAAAGACGCGCTTCGCGCCACTTCCGCTCGATCCCGTATTCCCGGGCAAAGGCGAAGCCGCCATAGACCTGCATGCAGACTTCGGCGGCCTGCCAGGAGGCATCGGCCGCCAGCATCTTGGCCATGTTGGCCTCGGCCGCGACCTTGTGACCGGAATCGAACAGGGCCGCCGCCTTCCTGACCATCAATTCGGCGGCCTGCGCCTCGGCATAGGCCTTGGCAATCGGGAACTGGATGCCCTGATTGGTGCCGATCGGCTTGCCGAAGACGGTGCGATCGTTGGCATAGTCCACGGCCTTGCGAATGAAGTATTTCGCATCGCCGATGCATTCATAGGCGATCAGGATACGCTCCGCATTCATGCTGTCGACTATGTAGCGGAAACCCTTGCCTTCCTCGCCAACCAGACTGTCGGCCGGGATCTCAAGATTATCGAAGAAGACCTCGCACGTATTGTGGTTGATCATCGCGTCGATCTTACTCAGTTCCAGCCCGTTGCCCAGCGCCTCGCGCATGTCGAGCAGGAATACCGACATGCCGTCGGAGCGTTTCTTGGCTTCCGACGCCGGTGTGGTGCGCGCCAGGAGAAGCATCAGGTCGGATTCAAAGGCCCGGCTGGTCCAGACCTTCTGGCCGTTTATGACGTAATTGCCCGCTGAATTGCGTTCCGCCCGCGTCTTGAGCTGGGTGGTATCGCTGCCGGTGGATGGTTCGGTCACGCCAAAAGCCTGCAGACGCAGGGCGCCGCTGGCGATTTCGGGAAGATAGCGCTGCTTCTGTTCCGCCGAGCCGTATTCCAGCACGGTGCCCATCGTGTACATTTGCGCGTGGCAGGCGGCGGCATTGCAGCCGCGTTCATGGATGGTTTCCAGCACGGCGCCCGCCGCGCTGAGCGGCAGGCCGGAGCCCCCATACTCCTCGGGGATCAGCGCTCCGAGAAAACCCGATTCAGTCAGGGTGGTGACAAATTCCGAAGGGTATTTGTCTTCCTTGTCCAGTTTGAGCCAATACTCGTTGGGAAAGCCGTCGCACAGCCTGGCGACGCCGTCCCGGATTTCGGCCCAGTCTTCATTTGCCGGAATCGAAACCATACTCGAATCCATCACGTCCATGTCGTCTTCCTGTCTCAATCAAATAGCGCCAGAGGCATGAAGTGCCGCAATACGGTCTGGATCGATACCGAATTCTTCAAGCACTTCGTCGGTATGTTCGCCGGCTTCGGGCGTGGCGGTCGCAAGCGAGGCGGGCGTGCGCGACAGCGTGATCGGCTGGGCGACGAGGCTGACTTTGCCGCGTGTCGGATGCTCCACCGATTGCGCCATGCCAAGATGCTGCACCTGGGGGTCGTCGAAGACCTCGTCCACACGATAGATCGGTCCGGCCGGCACGCCGTGTTCATCCAGTTTTGAAATCCACTCGGCAGAGGACCTGGCGGCAAAGAGGGGGCGTAAGAGGCTCCAGACCTCCTCGCGCCGGGCGGTACGGTCCTGCGCCCGGGCGTAGTCAGGATGGTCTCCCCATTCGGGCCGACCGAGCGCATCGCACAGCGCGCGCCACTGGCCGTCGCCGCCGACACCGAGATTGATGAACCCGTCGCTGGTCGCCACGACACCCATGGGAGTGACGGTCGGATGATCGTTTCCGGCCTGCCCCGGCACGTCGCCGTCGACCAGATATCGGGCCGCCTGGAAATCCATCAGGGCAATCTGGGCTTCCAGCAGCGAGGTCTGTACCCACTGGCCTTTGCCGGACAGGGCTCTTTCATTGAGGGCGATCAGGATTCCGGTCGCCGCATAAAGGCCGGCAGAAAGATCCGCGACCGCCGTTCCCGCCCGAGTAGGCTGCCCGTCCGCGAACCCCGTAACTGCCATGAGCCCGCCCATGCCTTGTGCGATCTGGTCGAAACCGGCTTTGTTCTCGTAAGGGCCATCCTGACCGAACCCGGAAACCGAGGCGAGAATGATGCGCGGGTTCACGGCCGCCAGCGCCTCGTAATCGATGCCGAGGCGTTTTTTCACATTGGGCCGGAAATTCTCGACCACGACATCGGCGCCTTTTGCCAGATCGAGAAACAGGGCCCGGCCTTCGGGATGTTTCAGGTTGAGCGTGATCGAACGCTTGTTGCGGTGCAGGTTCAGCATGTCATAGCCGTCACGGCTGCCGCTGACACCGGCATTGGCGTCCAGGCCCTGCGGCGCATCGATCTTGATGACATCGGCGCCGAAATCCGCAAGCACACGGCAGCAATGCGGGCCGGCCCGCACGCGTGTCAGGTCGAGCACGCGCAGTCCTGACAGCGCCGGCGAGGCTTGGGGCGCGCTCATTGCGGAGCGCCCTCGGTGAAGGCAGCCACCTCGGCACCATCGGTGCCGTCGGCCGCCACGAACCAGTCGCCCATGATGCTGGACGTCACAAAAACCGTGTCATTCCGCTCGGCAAGCCGGTCGAGCGCCTTTTCGAAGTAATAGGCGATATGGGGCACGCCGATGATATGCGGATGCAGGCCAAAGGTGATGATCCGCGGGTTCTGGTCGAGCTCGCGCTCATAGACCGAGATCGTTGCATCAAGCCGCTTGAGCATTTCGTCGCTTGAACTCTGCTGGATCGCATAGACCGGAACATCGTTGAGTTCGAAAGTATAGGGAAGCCCGACCATGGGGCCGTGTCGGGTCCGCATCCAGACCGGCAGGTCGTCGAGCGTCCAGTCATGCAGAAACTCAACGCCTTCGGCTTTCAGAATATCGACCGTATGGTCGGTCTCACCAAGTCCCGGGCCGAGCCATGCGCGGGTTTTTATGCCGCTTGCCTCTTTGAGACGCGAGAGGCTGCGCCGGATGACGGCGGTCTCGTCATCCGCCTGCTTGAGCGATTGCTGGAACCAGCCGTGTCCGACGAGCTCCCATCCGGCATCGACGACGGCCTCGGACAGCGACGGGTAAACGTCCGCCACCTGTGCATTCATGAATGCGGAAACCGGAAGGCCTCGATCCGCGGTCATCTTCATGATGCGGGGCATGCCCACGCGCATCCCGTATTCGACCCACGCATAGTTCGGCACGTCCGGCGGCGCGGGCGCCGCCCCGTGCGGGGCCGGAATGATCCCGCGCGGCATGGGACGGTCGAAGGGCCAGTACTCGATGTTCATCGCCAGATGAACCATCAGCGGTTTGCCGTCGAGCGGTTCCAGCCTCGGGCGTTGCGACGCCATGCGATAGGGGACGCGCGGATTAGGCCACATGACGACTCGATCCCTTAAGCTTTTCTCAGTCCGTGTGGAGCCGCAAATCTCCGGGCCGCCAGTAAAGTGTTACGGGCTCGTCTTTCTTCGGCTCCAGACCGAATTCGCCGACCACGCGCACCACCATGTCGTGGCCAAGGTCGACATCGACCATATGCGATGTGGTCAGCCCGAGATACACCGCCTCGTGATACCTGCCGCCAAGCGAGTGGCCGGGCTTCGCGTCCGGCGCCGGGTCGTCCGTCGCAAGCTGGACAAGTTCGGAGCGGATCGACAACGACACGGCGTCGCCGGGTTGCACCGTTTTCTCGCGCCGGTCCGCGGCGAGTGTCTTTCCATTGGACAGGCGCACCGTCACGATGTCGTCGTCGACCGCATCGACTGTGCCCGACAGCACGTTGTTTTCGCCCACGAAATCTGCCGTGAAGGTCCGGTCGGGCGTGCGGTAGATGTCGCGGGCGCGGCCGTGCTCGACGAGATCGCCGTCGGCGATCAGGGCAATCCGGTCCGCGACGGTCATCGCCTCTTCCTGGTTGTGGGTCACATGAACGAAGGTGATGCCCACCTTCTCCTGCAAATGTTTCAGTTCCAGGCACATGTCCTTGCGCAACTTGGCGTCGAGAGCGGCCAGCGGTTCGTCAAGCAGAAGGATGTCGCGTTCCAGAACCATGGCGCGGGCAAGTTGCACGCGCTGTTGCTGGCCGCCGGAAAGCTCGTGCGGTTTGCGTTCGCCATAGCCCGTAAGCCCGACCATTTCCAGCGCCGCGGTGCTCCTTTCCCGGTTCTCGGCCTTGGACATGCCGGCGACTTTCAGGCCGTAACCGACATTTTGCAGAACATTCATGTGCGGGAAAAGCGCGTACGACTGAAACACCATGGACGTCGGCCGCTTGTCCGGCGGCAGGTGGCTGACGTCCTGGCCATGCAGGAGAACGGATCCTTTGGTCGGTTTGTGAAACCCGCCGATCGTCCGCAAAAGCGTGGTCTTGCCGCCGCCGCTGGGGCCGAGCAGGACGAAATACTCGCCCGCGCCGATCGTCAGGTTGACGTCACGCAATGCCACGACGGAGCCGTAGTGCTTGGCGAGGCCGCGCACTTCAACGGCGGCCGGTTTTGTCGTTGTCATGTTGATCTCTGGCCTTGCGTTCATGTCGACATCACCGGTTCCGCTTTCGCCCGGGCTTCGCGCGCAAGCGCTTCGCTCCGGATCATGGTGTAGAGGATGATCCCGCCGATCAGTGCGATGGCAACGGAACTCATGAAACTGGACATCGCATAGGATTGTTCCGACATGCCCTCGTTCAGCATCTGGCTGATCAGCACGGTCGTGAACGTGTCGAAACCGCCTTTCAGGAGACTTGTCCTTGTATATTCATTGAAGCACAGGATGACGGTGAACGAGCAGGCGGAAAACACGCCGGCTCGGATCTGCGGAAACTCGATTTCCCAGAAGGCGCGCCAGCCGTTCGCGCCGCAGGCGCGTGCCGCCTCCGTCTGTTCCTTATGGTAGCGTCCCATGGTGATCAGGATCACGATGAAGGCGTACGGGGTCGTGTAGATGATCAGACCGATCAGGGCGGTCAGGAAGCTGAGACGGAACCAGTTGTCGAACATGGACGTGCCGACAATGTCGCCGATCCACTTGAAGCTTGCGTTGAGGCTCTTGAAGTAGACCAGGAGGGCCGAACCGAGGATATCCGGTGCCACGAAGAGCGGCGCCAGCATCAGGAAGACGATCAGGAGTTTGTTGCTCGATTCCTTGTAGAGCTTCGCCGCCATGAGTGCCATCGGCACCGTGATGACCATGGTGGTCACCGCCAGCAGCCCCGTCCATTGCAGGGCCTGCATGAGCAATCGGTCGGAAAAGATCAGGCCGTACCATCTCCAGGTGAATTCATACTCCGCGGCCCCGAAACCGTTGAGGTTGAACGAGATGTACATCACGTAGAAGACCGGGCTCATGAGCGTGATCACCACCAGAAGCAGGTACGCCCATTTTGCCCGATGCAGCCAGATGTTGTCGTAGTCGTTCACGGCTACACCCTAGTTTATCGGAGCCAAGACTTTTGTAAGGTCGAAAATCCGGTGGCCGATATAGAGAAGCGACATGAGGGTGGCCATCATGATGGCGCTGACGGCCATGGCGAGCGGGAAGTCGAGCGCGGTTATCGCCTGGGTGGCGATCAGTCCGGCGTTCACCGCCCCCGGTCCGCCGAGGATGTTGGGCAACAGCGCGACGCCGATACCGTTGACGAAGATGAAGACGCATCCGGCGAAGATGCCGGGCGCCGCCAGCGGCAGGATCACGTCGACGAAGCGGTTTACGGGTCCCGCGCCCAGGTCGTCGCAGACCTCGAAAATGTATTTCGGCACCGCTTCCATCGCCAGAAATCCGGCAAACACGATAAACGGCAGGAAAGACAGAACCTCGCCGATGATGACGCCCGTATGGGTGTAGATCAGCGCGGTGATCGGTTCGTCGATCACGCCAAGCTCCAGAAGCGTCGTGTTGACGAGGCCGTTTCGCTGCAGCACCGGGCGAAGCGCAAAGATCCGGATGATCTCCGAGACCATGAAGGGAAGAATGAACAGGAGAATGACGCGGTGCTGGGCGACCTTGGGTACGGATTTCCTGAGAAAGACGGCAATCGGAAACCCGAATACGAAACAGATCAGAACCGCGATCGACGAGTAGTACATCGAGTCCAGGAAATTCTCGAGGCGCGCGGAGAAAAAGAAATTCTCGTAGGCCTTGAAGGAAATCGCGGGTTCCATCCAGAACATGGTGCGTTCAAACAGGCTGAAGACCACGGTCAGGGCCATTGGCAACGCGAAGAACAACAGCATGAAGACAATTGGGACGTAAAAGACCCAGCGTCCCAGCCTCTCCGATAGGGCAGGACGATCATCGCCGGCCGTTGAGTCCCGGCCGGCGCTTTTTGTTGTCAGGTCAACCGACATATGGGGTCAGGCGGCCTGAACCCGGGCCCACCAGTCCTGATAGGCACGGATCTGGGTCGGGAATACGTTTTGCCAGGCATTGCCGGGAACGGCCAGACGCTCTTTCTTGCGGGCGAGACGATCCTTGATCTGGCCACGGGTGTCCGCGTCGAAGGCCTCGGTCTCGGCTTCCACGTACTCGACAACGCCCTTCATCTGCGGCGTGAAGCCCAGGCCGGCGAGCGTGCGCGCGCCGAACCAGGTGGACAGGTAGACATTGGCCAGCTTGTAGAACGCGTCTTCCATGCCGCGCTCCTTTCCGCCACGTGTGAGCATCACGACGTTGTTCCAGGACTGGTGGCCTTCCTTCATCGTGCCGTAGCGGATGTCCTTGCCGCTCTTGCGTCCGGCGACGATCTGGATCGGTTCCCAGCAGGAGGCGACCAGCACTTCTTCGGATGCCAGCAGGTCGACCCCGTTCTGGAAGCCGTCCCAGAAGGTGCGGAACTGGCCCTTCTTTTTCATGTCGATGAGGAACTGGCAGACGCCCTTGACCTCTGCCTCGGACATATCGGACGGGTTCTCGATGTCCTGTTTGCCGGTTTGCTTGAGGTAGATCGCGGTGTTCGTAAGGGTCGGGCCGAAATCGTTCTGCAACGCGGCCCGTCCTTTGAACTGCTCGTCGAAAAGCACTTCCCAGGTATCCGGCTCGGATCCGATCACGTCATGGTTGAAGGCCAGGGAATCCGCGTTCGAGATGTACGGGATCGCCATGACCTTGCCGTCATAGCGGATCGTGTCGGCGGCCGCACCGCCCTCCAGGTAACGATCTTCCACGTTGGCCCAGTTCGGGATGCGCGAAACGTCGAGTTCGACGATGGCGTCTTGGCTGGCCAGCGCGTCTTCCATGCCGCCGCCATTATCGGTCATCGCGTCATACAGCGCGTTGCCGTCACCGACGACCATCTTCTGGATCGATTCGTCGGCGCGGGCGCTTTTTGCAATTGCCGCGATTTCGATGCCGGCCTGTTGCATCATCGTGCTCCAGTCCTTCTCGCCGACACGGGCGATGCCGGGCGCCCAGAATTTCAGCGCCTTCGACTGTGCGAATGCGGTGCCGGGCAGACCGGCTGTCACAGCTGCCGAGCCCATCAGTGCCATCAACTGACGACGATTAAATTCCATCTGTTTCATGGTTAGCCACCCAGTTCGGTTCGTGCGGTGCGCTCGACCGCCCGTTTGTCGACACAGCGTTGCGCGGGACCATTCAGCGGTTTGGCAAATGGTCCGCGCCGCGCGGAGCGGATGTCACGCCCGTCACCGGCAGCGTTAAGGCTTCGAAGAAATGCCTAGCGGCTCGAGCCTGCCCGCAAACTCTCGAACGATCCTGACATGGAGAACTATAGTTTCGTGCACAAAAAAGAAAAGGGGCTTTTGAAAAAAGATCCGAAAAATGGGCGACATCTCTTGGGCAGAATGCGGAGTCCAAAATTTTTATATTTAAAATCATAGAGTTATGAAATCAGGCTTTGACGTTCTTGATTGCGAGCACGTTTTTCGCTCCAGGTTTCGTATCCAGAGTTAGACATGTTTCTGTTTATAATGTATCCAAAATCGACAGGGCCAATTCGGATTGGACAATGCGGTCATCCACAATAACAGCACCCAGCGAGACATCGCCTGAGCGGCCGCGCATCGCCCGCGGCTCCGGTGCGAGCATGACGGAAAGGCTGCTGACCGTGTGCACGATGCCGGTTGCCGAATCCGATTTGCGGCAGGCCGCGCTCTTGCTGATGGACTGGTGCGGGATTGCGCTGGCCGGGGCCGGCGCGAACGCCGCGCCCTGGGCGCGGGAATGGGTGGCGAGGTCGGGCACGGCGGGCACGTGCCTGGGGATCGGTGTCGGCGCTGTTCAGCCTGAACAGGCCGCTTTTGTGAACGGATCGCTCGGCTCGCTTTTGGAAATGGATGATCTCCATCGCGCCTCCATCCTGCATGCCGGGGATGTCGTGATCCCGGCCGCGCTTGCGGCAGCGCAGTTTTCGGCGGCGCCGCCCGGCCGTCTGCTGGAAGCCATCCTGTGCGGATACGAGGTTGCGCTGCGCATCGGTACGGCGGCGGCGGAAGGCGGATATGCCGGCTGGTACAATACCGGGACCTGCGGGGTTTTCGGCGCGGCGATGGCTGCAACGCATGCAGCGGGTCTGTCGGATGAGGCTAAGCTCGACGCGCTGGGGCAGGCCGGCATGCAGGCCGCAGGTATCTGGCAATGCCGACTGGAGCCGACGGACAGCAAGGCGCTCGCCGCGGCCCATGCAGCACGCGCGGGCATCACCGCGGCATTCATGGCCGAGCACGGTTGCCGGGGCGCGCGTCACGTGCTCGAAGGCCCGCTCGGGTTTTTCCCGCTCTTCTACCCGCAGGCCGAACCGCTTCGCGTGCTGGACGCGCCGACCGATCGCTGGAAGGTGCACGACGTCAGCTTCAAACCCTGGCCCGCATGCCGCCATGTGCACCCGGCCGTCGGACTTGCCATCGACATGCGGGATAATGTCGATCTCCAAGCCATCTCAAGGATCACGGTTCGGACCTATGCCGCCGCGATCGACTTTTGTGACAGGGTTTCCCCGCAAACGGCCCATGAAGCGCGATTCAGCCTGCAGCATTGCGTGGCGGTCGCTTTGATCCATGGGCGCCTGGGTCTGGCGGACACGCAGGCGCCGGCACTTGGCGATGCAGCGCTCGCGCGATTGCGACAATGCATCGACCTGGCGGAAGAGCCGGTCCTGACCGCCGGCTTCCCGCATCGCATGGGCGCGCGTATCGAAATCGAAACCCGAGACGGCACTGTCTTGACGGGGTCAACGGAACATGCGCTGGGCGATCCGGAAGTGCCGGTCGATGTCGAGGGCCTCACGCAAAAGTTCCATGCAAATCTGGCTTTTGCCGGTGTGGCGCCGGCTGAAGCTGCGGAAATCGTTGCGGCACTATCAGCGCTTCCGGGCACGAAAACTTTGTCACGCCTCAATGCCGCGCTGAGCGCAGCCGCCGGGTCCCTAAAAATCGAACCACGGAAAGATGAGAAAGATGACTGACATCACCCGCCTGAAGCCGCCGGTTCTCTTCGGTCCGGTCGATCTGGAAGAAGGCTGGGAGGCGGTACCCGGCGGCGCCGAGGGTGTTGAGCAAAAGATGCTCTCCGGTGCGCTGGACGAAAGGGCGAAGATCGGAGTCCGGACCCGCCTGATACGATTCCGGCCGGGCACCATAGCGTCCAACGAGTTCCTCCACGATTACTGGGAGGAAGTCTATCTGATCGACGGTCATTTGAACGCGGCCGGAGAGGACTTCCATGCCCCGGCCTATGCATGCCGGCCGCCGGGCACTCCGCATGGGCCTTTCGCGTCGCCCGGCGGCTGCATCTTCTTCGAAATCCAGTACTACGTCTGATCAAATCGTACGGCGTACGATCAAGGAAACTGCCGAAAATGGATCTTCAAATTGCAGGAAAACATGTCGTCGTAACCGGCGCATCGAAGGGCATCGGTTTGGCGATCGCAAAAGAATTCGCCGCCGAAGGGGCCCGGGTGACATTGGTGTCGAGAACCCGCGAGCCGCTGATCGACGCGCAATCGCAGGTCGCCGCAAACGCTGCCCATGACCCCGATATTCTGGCATGCGACCTGTCGTCGGATGAAGGGCGCGCGGCGCTCTTTGCCGCACAATCCGATGCCGACGTGCTGGTCAACAATGCCGGCGCGATCAAGGCGGGAAGACTGGCCGATCTTGAGATGGAAGACTGGCGAACGGGATGGGAACTGAAGGTTTTCGGCTATATCCATCTCTGCAAGCTCTTTGCTGCGGCGATGACGGCCCGCGGCTCCGGCACGATCATCAACATCATCGGCATGGGCGGCCGCGCCGTTCGCCCCAATTACATATGCGGCGCGGCGGGAAACGCCGCATTGATCGGCTTTACCAGTGCGCTCGGCGCGGAAACGCCAAACACGAATGTGCGTGTGTTCGGCATCAATCCGTCGCCGACATTGACCGACCGGATGACGACGATGTTCCGAACCAGGGCAAAAGAAGAATTGGGCGACCCCGACCGCTGGGAAGAGCTTGTGAATCCGGACGCCTTTCCGTTCGGTCGCCCGAAGAACCCCGATGAAGTTGCAGCGCTTGCGGTCATGCTCGCGTCGCCCCGGGTCCACTATCTTTCCGGGACCGTCGTCGACATCGATGGCGGCGGCCAGTGGCGCGGTTGAGCGCCCGCAGGAGGCAAAACCCATGACAAGCATTGAACCCGATGCCCCGGCAAGTCCCCACCTGCTGGTGGCCAGGGAAGGCCCGATGGCACGGATCACGTTCAACAAACCGGACCGCTTGAACGCGATGTCGCTCGACATGTGGCAGGGGCTCAGCACCGCGCTGGAGGGACTTGCCGCCGATGACGAGGTGCGGGTGGTTGTCCTGGATGGGGCCGGCGAAAGGGCCTTTGTATCCGGGGCGGACATTTCGGAGTTCGAGACCCTGCGATCGACCGAAGAGGGCGTGCGGGCCTACAACGCCGTTTCGGAAGCGGCGGACACGGCTCTTCACAATTTTCCCAAGCCGACGATCGCCGAGATACAGGGATATTGCATCGGGGGCGGCATGGAGCTTGCCATCTCCTGCGACTTCCGGATCTGTTCCGAGGATTCGCGTCTCGGCATTACCGCGGCCAGGCTTGGACTGGGCTACGGGTACAACGGCGTGCAAAGGCTGGTCGATCTTGCCGGACAAGCGGTGGCGGCACGCGTCCTGTATTCGGCCGATCTGTTTTCAGCGGACCAGGCGTTGCGCATGGGACTGGTCGATGACGTGGTTCCGCGGGAGCATCTGGCCCAAACGGTAAGGGACCGCGCCGAGCGCATGGCGGCGAACGCGCCCATGACCCTGCGCGCGGCAAAGGCTGCGATCCGGGCCGTCATGCACAAGGACAATGAGCCCGCACGCGCCGAGGTCGACCGTCTGGTTGCCGGCTGTTTCGCAAGCGAGGACTACGCCGAAGGACGCCGCGCGTTTGCCGAGAAACGCAAACCCCAATTCAAGGGTCGATAGCGGGCAGGGGCGGGGACGAATAATGCAGACAACGCTGGATTTCGAGGTTCTCAGGCAGTGGATCGGCCGAACCGAAAGCATGACCGACCGGATCGATGCCGGTCGTGCCCGGCGCATGCAGGCCACGCTCGACCGGGAACCGGGCTTTCAGGAGGGAGACGCGCTGCCGCCCTTCTGGCACTACATTTATTTCAATCCCGAAGTGCCGGCCTCGCAGTTGAAGGAAGACGGACACGAGCGATTGGGTCGGTTTCTGCCGCCCGTATCGCTCAAGGGGCGAATGTGGGCCGGCGGGCGCGTCGAGATCGATCAGGATCTGCGGATCGGCGACATCTGCGAGAAGGTTTCCACGATTCGCGACGTGCAGATGAAACAGGCACGGTCCGGCGACCTCTGCTTCGTCACCGTCGACCATGCCTTCACCGTCGACGGCCGTCCCCGGATCACCGAACGGCAGGATATCGTCTATCGCGAGATGCCCAAGGCGGGCAGTGCCGCGCCTCGCGGCAAACCGGCACCCGGTGGAGCGATAGCGCACATCACCGTAACGCCGGATCCGGTGATGTTGTTCCGGTATTCCGCCCTGATCTTTTATGGCCACCGGATCCATTACGATCTGGACTACACGCGAGAGGTCGAGGGATATCCCGGCCTGGTCGTGCACGGGCCGCTCACCGCGGCGTTGCTGGCCGAATTCGGACGCGATCAGCAGCCGGCCAGACGGCTTGTATTCTTCGACATTCGCGCCATGAGCCCCCTCTTCAGCCCGGTACCCTTTCAACTGGAAGCGCGAAACGACGGGGATGCCACAAGGACGTGGGCACGCGGACCGGACGGCGAGCTGGCGATGACGGTCGACCTTACCTTTTCGACGAATGCGAACGAGACCTGAGTGATGCAAAATCCGCTTTTTGATGCCCTTCTCGCGCCCCATCGCGGCAGCGATGATCCGTTTATCATGCGTCCCGACGGCAGCTCCGTGACGTATGGCGAGTTCTTCGAAGCGGTTACCCGAACGGCCGGCGCCCTGAAGAGCCGCGGATTGCGCCCGGGAGACAGGCTGGCGCTGCAGGTCGGCAAGTCCGTCGAAGCGCTGCATATCTATGCGGCATGCCTGATGACCGGCGTCATCTTCCTGCCCTTGAACACAGCCTATACGGCCGATGAGATCGCATACTTCCTGGGCGATGCGGAACCCGGCTTGTTCATCTGTGATCCCGATCGCCGGTCCGAGCTCTCCCGGGTCGCCGGAAAAACCGGCACCGAATTCCTCACGCTGTCGCAGACCAATACCGGAAGTTTCGCCGATCTGGTGGCCGATGCCGATCCGATCGAGGCGGCCGAACCGCGTTCGCCGAACGACATAGCCGCGCTGCTTTACACGTCGGGAACGACCGGACGCTCCAAGGGTGCCATGCTCACCCAGGAAAACCTGCTGTCGAATGCCGAGGTGCTGGTCGAGGAATGGCGGATCGCAAGACAGGATCGCCTGCTGCACGCCTTGCCGATCTTTCACGCTCACGGTTTGTTCGTGGCGGTCAACACGACCCTGGCAACCGGCGCCAGCATGATCTTCCTGCCGGCCTTCCAGATCGATGCGATCCTCGACGCGCTGCCCGACGCGACGACCATGATGGGCATCCCGACCTTCTACACACGGCTTCTCGACGAGTCCCGGTTCAACGCCGCTCTGGTGCGGACCATGCGGCTCTTCGTTTCCGGTAGCGCCCCGCTTCTGGCTGATACCCACGACCGGTTCGCCGACCGGACCGGCCACCGTATCCTTGAGCGGTATGGCATGACGGAAACCGGCATGAACGTTTCCAATCCCCATGACGGCGAGCGCCGGGCCGGTACGGTTGGCTTCCCGCTGCCGGGTGTCGAACTGCGCATAACCGATCCCGATACGGGTCGCGACATGCCCGACGGCGAGATCGGTGTGATCGAGATACGCGGCCCCAACGTCTTCAAGGGCTATTGGGGCATGCCGGAGAAAACCCGCGAGGAAATTCGCGAGAACGGTTTTTTCATTACAGGGGACCTGGCGTGCCGGGATGCACAAGGCTATGTCCGCATCGTCGGTCGCAACAAGGACCTGATCATAACCGGCGGCTACAACGTCTATCCCAAGGAAGTGGAAATGGTGATCGACGAGGCGGATTGGGTGCGCGAATCCGCGGTCGTCGGCGTACCGCATCCGGATTTTGGCGAAGGTGTGGTTGCCCTTGTCGTGCCCGAAAACGGATCTGTGCCGAACCTGCAGGCGCTCCGCGAGCGGATCGCAGGCGGCCTGGCAAAGTTCAAACAGCCCAAGGAGATCATCCTGATCGACGACCTGCCCAGAAACACGATGGGCAAGGTGCAAAAGAATGCGCTGCGCGACGATTATGCCGAGCTTTTCATGCAGAAGCGTGCGGGTTAGGACACGCCCTCAGGACCAAACGCCCTCTCCAGAGCCATGGCAATTCCGATGAGCCGGGGCTCGGACCAGGCCGGTCCGATCACCTGCACGGAAGAGGGCAAGGGGGCGCAGGGAACCGGCACGGCCAGCGCAGGCACGCCGGCGGCATTGGCAAGCACCGTGAAATCTGCCTGGTTGGCCGGAGCCGGCCTGTCGGCTCGAAAGGCATGGTGCGGCGTGGTCGGCGTCAGCAGAATGTCGACCTCGGTGAAGGCACTCTCGAGACCGGCGCGCGCGGCCCGTATTTCCGACAGAGCGGCAACCATCTTGGCTGAGGCAAGATCGCGGCCAAAGGTCAGAAGCGTTTCGACCGCCAGCGGCAGGGTTCCGGATTGGGCGAGCGCCTCAGAATGGCATAAAGCGCCCTCGCACTCGGTGACGAGCAGTGCCCTTTGGCGAAGCTTTGCTGGTCGCCAGCCGCGTATGGACACCTTGCTGACCTTTGCTCCGAGGCGGACAAGGGCGGCGGCGGCGCGGTCAAGCGCCTGCAGGACTTCGGGCTCGCAGTCGACGCCTTCAATTTCGGCGGGAATACCGATTTCAAGTTCCGAGAGATCGGTCGTTGGCACGTCTTTGTCCCAATGCGCCGGTGCAAGGCGAGTGTCGGCGTCCCCGTCGTCACGGCCTGCGATCGTCTTCAGCAGCGGCCATAGATCGGCGGCGCTTGCGGTAATCGGGCCAACAGCATCGAGACTCGGGGCGAGCGGCACGATGCCCGAGCGCCCCACCAAACCGAAAGTCGGTTTCAGTCCGAAGACACCGCAATAGGATGCCGGAATCCGGACAGATCCCATCGTATCGGTGCCAAGCGCGAGATCGAGAACCTCGGAGGCCACGGCAGCGGCAGATCCGCCCGAACTGCCGCCCGTGGTGAAACCGGGCGCGCGGGGATTGTCGGTTCGACCGAAGAACGGGTTGTCGGTCACGCCGCCCAGCGCAGCGGCATCCATGTTCAGGCCGGGCACAAGCCGGGCCCCTTCCTGCCTGAGCCGCCCGGTGACATGAGCATCGTCGGGCGCGCGCTTTTCGGCGCGATGGGGAAGGCCGGCGCTCCACGTCGCGCCTGCCGCGGCGATGTTGGCCTTAAGCCCCACGACCCGGCCGGCGAGGACGCCGGCGCCCTGCGGCCTTGCGAGCTCGGCCGCCAGCG
>JANQQB010000186.1 GCA_028285165.1 Rhodobiaceae bacterium | reverse complement strand
CGGTGCCGCGATGGCGAAGATAGTCGCAGACCATGGAGCCGGCATACGACCAGGCCACGACAACCGGACGCGTCAGGCCGAGCGTTTCGATCACCGCGGCCAGATCGTCGGCCCACAGCGCGCCATCGGAATAGGCCGCTCTCTCCTCCGGTTTCGCCGATCCGCCATGGCCGCGCAAATCCGGGGCGATCAGCCGGAACCGTTCCGCCAGCCGCCCCTCGAACTGCCGGTACCAGCACAGATGGCATTGCGAGAAGCCGTGCAGCAGGATGATCGGCGGTCCGTCCGGCCGGCCGCCTTCGGCCACCAGCAGGGACAGGCCGCCGCCGCCCTCGACATTGTGCAACCGGCGATTCTCGAACCGGCTGCGCCGGGTGTTGGGCCGAATGATCCGATCACGTGCCGGCATGGCCGATCACCCCTTCCCCTTTTGATCGCTCTGCCCGTCGCTCACAGAAAGACCGACGGTATGTCGCAGGTCGAGTCGACTCCGATGCGGTCGAAATGCTGTTCAAGCCAGTCATCCGCCGCCCTTGTGCCGATCGCCTTCAGATGCTGCAGGAAATCCCAATCGGCATTCAGCTTGCTGGAAACGCCGAGTTCCTTCATGTCCGCCTCGTCGCCGATCAGGTGCATGTTCACCCGCTTGTATTTGGTGGGGTCCAGCCCCTCTGCTTCGATCAGCCTGCGCACGAAGGCGATCGCCCGCATTTCCCGCATCAGCGTGGAATTGAAACTGATCTCGTTCACCCGGTTGGCGATGGCGGCAGCGGTCTTCGGCACCTCGTCGCGATAGAGCGGGTTGATCTGCACGATGGCGATGTCCGGACTGTCGCAGCCATAGATCAGCGGGAACAGCGCCGGATTGCCCATATAGCCGCCGTCCCAATACGCCTCGCCGTCGATCTCAACCGCCTGGAACAGGAAAGGCAGGCAGGCCGAGGCCAGCAGCGCGTCGACCGTCACCTCGCGGTTCTCGAAAACCCGGACCTTGCCCGAACGGACATTGGTGGCGGAAATGAACAGCTTGACCGCCGAACTCCTTGCCAGCCGGCGGGCGTCCACCACATCGTCCAGCACATCGCGCAACGGATTTATGTTCAACGGATTGAACTGGTAGGGCGACAGCATCCGGCTGACCGCGTCGAGCCAGAGATAGCCGGGCGAGTGATCCAGGTTCCAGTTGCCGAAGAACGCCTCGAACGGATTGCGCTGCACCGGAGCCAGATGGGACAGCGCGCTGATCCGATGCCAGAACGCGTCGAGCGCTGCCCGCGCGCCGTCGCGGCCGCCTTCCTCATAGCCCTGGACCAGCACCGCTGCATTCATGGCGCCGGCACTGGTGCCACTCACCCCCTCGATGACGATCCGGTCGTCCTGCAACAGCCTGTCGAGCACGCCCCAGGTGAAGGCACCATGGGCGCCGCCGCCCTGCAGCGCCAGATTCAGCGGCCGTGACGTCGGTCCCTGTTTGCGCCGACTCTTGCCTGGCTTCGCCAGCCTTTCCTTGCCGCTCAAATCCTCACGCCCTTGCGCCTGTCGCCGGTCATCACCTTACCCGGACCGTCGCCGGGCGTCAGAACCATGGACGATGCGCGCCCGGTTTCATAGCCTGCGCGGCAGCCGACAAGCGGCCTATCGACAATCCGCAGCCGAAACGGCGCGAAGGAAGACCGTCATGACCATTCTGGTAACCGGGGCCGCAGGGTTCATCGGCTTCCACACCGCCCAGGCCCTGCTGGACCGGGGCGAACAGGTGGTCGGCGTCGACAATCTGAACCCCTATTACGACGTCGCGCTGAAGCAGGGCCGGCTGGATCGCCTGACCGGTCGGGACGCGTTCCGATTCGCCAAGGTCGATCTTGCGGACCGCGAAGCCGTCGCCGGTCTGTTCGCCGAGCACGCGGATGTCGAGTCGATCGTGCATCTGGCGGCACAGCCCGGGGTCCGCTACTCGCTGGAAAACCCGTTCGCCTATGTCGAAGCCAATGTGACGGGGCACCTGACGATATTGGAGGAGGCGCGCAAATGCGCCGATCTGCGGCACCTCGTCTACGCCAGCTCGTCCTCGGTCTATGGCGACAGTGCCGCGCTGCCATTCTCAACGGCGGATCGGGCCGACCGACCGGTATCGCTCTACGCCGCCAGCAAGCGGATGGACGAGCTCATGAGCCACGCCTATGCCCATCTCTACGGGCTGCCGTCGACGGGGCTGCGCTTCTTCACGGTCTACGGTCCCTGGGGACGGCCGGACATGGCCGTCTACAGCTTCGCCGAGGCGATCCTTGAGGGCTCACCGATCCGCGTGTTCAACCAGGGAACGCTGCAACGGGACTTCACCTATGTGGACGACATCGTTGCGGGAATCCTTGGCGCGATCGGTCATGTCCCCAAGGCGTCGGACGGAGCGGCACCGCACCGGATCTACAATCTGGGCAACAATCGGCCGGAGACCGTCTCCCGGCTTGTCGCGGTGCTGGAAGATGCCATCGGCAAGCCGGCCATCATCCGGCACGAACCCATGCAGGCTGGCGACGTCACTGCGACCTGCGCCGACATCGAGGACAGCCGCCGGGATCTCGGCTTTAACCCATCCACGTCGCTGGAGCAGGGCATCCAGCGATTCGTGGACTGGTTGCGGGATTATCAGGGCACCTAGAAACGGGCGAACGCCCGATGCCCGGGGGACATTATTTGCGCTTGGCGTTGGTTGACCGGGTTCCCAGACCGATCTTCTTCGCCATCTCCGACCTCCGCTTCGCATAATCCGGCGCCACCATCGGATAGTTGGCCGGCAGGCCCCATTTCGTCCGATATTCCTCCGGCGACATGTCATAGGCCGTCCGAAGATGCCGTTTCAGCATCTTGAGCTTCTTGCCGTCTTCCAGGCAGACGATATAGCCCGGCTGGACGGAGCGGCGCACGGGCACGGCCGGCTTCTGCGCTGGTTGCTCGGCCCCACCCGGCGCGTCCAGCGTTGCAAGTGTGCTGTGAACTCTATTGATCAACTCAGCGAGTTGATCGGGAGCAAGCACATTATGTCCTGCATACGAAGAAACGATCTCTGTTGTAAGGTCAAGCAACCGACGGTTTTCTACGCTCATGGCGCACCCCTGTTTCTATCGCCGTTTATAGTTATCGTTTCGCATTTGACATGAATTTTTGTCCCCATGGAACCTTTTTTTAGACAAACACCTGACCTTTCGCCCGCGAAGCAAGATAAACCTTGAATATCTATGAGCTTTCCAATGCGGGATCGAAGCTCATCGGAAATGAGCCCGTTCCATTTCATTTGACCTCGAAGGGTTGGACATTCGGGCGCTGCAATCCGACGCCTGCAACTTATTGAGAGTAAAGAGAATGAAGGGGGTTCTGCCCGGGTTTTCAGTATTTCCGGCCCCGCATTGTCCCAGTGCCATTGTCAGGCTCCGGCTGGCACATGCCAGGAGACAGGTCCCGGGCGGCCGGATGATGCCCGGCTTGCGCCATCTGGCGTTCTATGAAAGATACCAATGACCTAATGGCGAATCATCGGTCGGACTGCAGGATCTTGGGCGCCAAACACACACCCGCCGCGCTGGACTCGATCATCGGTTTTCCGATGCGCGCGACGCGTGATTCGGAGCTTTCGATCGAGGATTTGCGCATCCTGATCTGCGTCGGGATCCTCACCGGCGATTCCGGCTCCTGCGCCGAGGACACCCGCTGGATCGCCCGGAACACCGACCTGCCGGAGCCGATCGTGGTCGAACGCCTGGACCGCCTCGGCACCCGTGGCTATGTCCGGCGCGACCGCCAGGGCGGTACGGCGATGCTGAGCCTGATAGCCGATCCGGATGCCGCCGCGCCGACCGCAACGGACGAGTCCCGCGTCGCACCGGCCCGGCGAAGCAGCCGCGGCACCCAGGCCCGACTGCATGGCGACCTCTTGCGACGGCGAACCAAGCGCCCGGTCGGGTCGATCGAGTTCGACGATCCGACGCAGCCGCACCCGGTGATCGCTTCGATTCAGGACGCGGTGGAGACCGCACCGGGCGGCGTCAGCGGCTTCCGGTTCTGGTTGAAGACCATCCTCGACCCCGAAGACGTCGAGATCTTCTCCGATTGGGCAAGCCGGCAATCGGCAGAGTACCGCCGCCTGATTCGCAAATTTGATCGGGCCAGCGACGATCAGGCGATCGAATCGCTGCTGGATACGACCCTGGCGCTGGTCAATCGCGAGAAATCGGCCAACCGCTGAGCGGTCGGCGCAGCCGACGATCCGGACTATCGGCCGGCAAGGCCCGGGTTGGTCATCAGGCCGTAATCCACCCATGTCACGGGCGTCGGGCCCGGCGGCCGCAAGATCGGCGCCACGCTTCCCGTAGCACCGGCCGAGGGAGCCGTCCCCGGGCCGGTGACGGCCACGATGGC
>JANQQB010000185.1 GCA_028285165.1 Rhodobiaceae bacterium | reverse complement strand
TCGACGACGCTCGCCGATCCCTTGTCGGCTAGCGTTTCCACCAGCGCCTTCTTGACCGAGACGACATCGTCGAAGGGGGCTTCTTCAACGCCGCGTTTTTCCGCGATGATGTCCTTGATCGCCGGCCGCTGGTCCACGGTGATGATCTTGAAGACGCCGTTGTCGTCGGCCAAACGACGCAATCCCCAATACTTCCCAGCCGACACTTCCGTCATCGGTTCGCCCCGTCTGCCTCGCTTCTGTACTGGAAATCCGGGTCCGCCACCCGCTCATTCCTGTTCGGTCCGCTGAGGGTTTGCCCGCCCCCGGGAGAAAGTTCAAGATTGTATTTGACGGCAGCGCGTGCGCGGCCTGATCTGGGCCGCAACGGCATTGCTTTTCCACGCCATGTCCACTATAACGCGCGACTTGTCGTCCGGCGGGGCATGCCGGGGCGACACCATTGCTTCTCCGATCGGTAGGGACGAAACGCGCATGCAGCAAGGCATGCGGCCCGCGCCGATGGGGCAAAGCCTGCGGCAGAACCGGCCTTGCCGGTCGATATCGGGCTTAAGCAGCGCCAAAAGGCGCGAACGACGAATGAAGAAAGGAAGCAACAATGCCCAAGATGAAGACAAAATCGGGCGCCAAGAAGCGCTTCAAACTGACGGCGACGGGCAAGGTCAGAACCGCCCAGGCCGGCAAACGCCACGGCATGATCAAGCGGACGAAGAAATTCATCCGCAAGGCGCGCGGCACGACAATCCTGTCCGATCAGGATGCGCGCATCATAAAGAAATTCCTGCCCTACGGCTAAACCGGTTCTTTTAGGAGGTTTCCCATGTCTCGTGTAAAACGCGGCGTCACCGCACACGCCCGCCACCGCAAAGTCATCAAGCGCGCCAAAGGCTATTACAGCCGGCGCAAGAACGTGTTTCGCGTCGCCAAGCAGGCGGTCGAGCGCGCCGAGCAATACGCCTATCGCGACCGCCGGGTCAAAAAGCGGAATTTCCGTTCGCTCTGGATCCAGCGCATCAACGCCGCCGTGCGCGACGTGTCGAACAACGAAATGACCTATGCACGGTTTATCGACGGTCTGGCAAAGGCCGAGATCGACATCGACCGCAAGGTCCTGTCCGACATCGCCATCCACGAGCCGGACGCGTTCAAGGCGCTTGTCGAGAAGGCCCAGGCCGCGCTCGCCTGATCGGCACATCCCGCCGTATTCGAGTTTTGCATCGGCCCGGAGCGTTGTTCCGGGCCGTTTTGTTTGACCACCCGCGCCGGGCGGCCGCAGGCAACCGGCTTGCGCTGGCACGCCCCGATCCGGTATCTGCCGGGTAGCCGAAACCTGCCTGGGGCAAGGGAACACAAATATGCAGGGTCTGACCGCCGACCTGATTCGAGGCTGCTGGTACATGGCGCTGCCCGGTTCGGAGCTGAAACCCGGGCGCATGCTGGCCAAGTCGCTGCTCGGCGAACCGGTGCTCATCGCGCGCCGGACGGATGGCACGCCGTTTGCCATTCGCGACATCTG
>JANQQB010000133.1 GCA_028285165.1 Rhodobiaceae bacterium | reverse complement strand
CGCTCGAGGCCGAGGGACTGGCCACCAAGTGGGCGATCGAACTCGTGTTCACTCCCGTGCACGGCTACGAGCAGGCCGGTGATCTGGCCGACCTGTTCGCCCGTCCGCTGCGCCGGCGCGAAGGATTGCGGCTATGAAGCTGACCGTGTGGACATATGAGGGCCCGCCACATGTTGGCGCCATGCGTGTCGCGACTGGCATGGAAGGTCTACACTACGTCCTGCATGCGCCCCAGGGCGACACCTATGCGGACCTTCTCTTCACGATGATCGAGCGCCGCGACCGGCGCCCGCCCGTCACCTTCACGACCTTTCAGGCCAAGGACCTCAGTTCCGATACGGCAACCCTGTTCCGCGCCGCATGCCACGAGGCCTATGAGCGCTTCCGTCCGGAAGCGCTGATCGTCGGTGCGTCCTGCACGGCTGAATTGCTGCAGGACGATCCGGGCGGGCTGGCCAAGAGCCTCGATCTGCCGGTTCCCGTCATCCCGCTGGAACTGCCGTCCTATCAGCGCAAGGAAAATTTCGGCGCTTCGGAAACCCTGTTCCAGATCGTACGGGCGCTTGCCCAGCCGCGCGAACGCACCCCGGACCTTTCCTGCAACATCCTCGGTCCGTCCGGCCTTGGTTTCCGTCACCGGGACGACGTCGAAGAGATTTCACGGCTTCTGGCCGAAATGGGCATCGCGGTGAATTGTGTTGCGCCGATGGGATCCCGCCCCTCCGATATCGCCGAACTGGCACGCGCCCATTTCAACATCATGCTGTATCCGGAAATCGCCGAACCGGCCTGTCGCTGGCTTGAGCGCACCTACGGCCAGCCCTATACGCGCACCATTCCGATCGGCGTCGCAGCGACCCGCGAATTCCTCACCGAAGTTGCCGGTCTGGCGGGTATTGGCGATCGGCGGCCGGACGAAGATCGCCTGCGGCTTCCCTGGTGGTCACAATCCGTGGACTCGACCTACCTCACCGGTAAGCGGGTGTTTGTGTTTGGCGATGCCACCCATGCGATGGCAATGGCCCGCATGGCCCGCGACGAGATCGGTTTCGAGGTTGTCGGTCTCGGTTGCTACAACCGGGAATTCGCCCGTCCTATGCGCCGCATGGCCGAGGATTTCGGTCTGAAGGCGCTGATCACTGACGATTACCTGGAAGTGGAAGCGGCGATTGCCGCGCTGCAGCCGGAACTCATCCTCGGCACGCAGATGGAGCGCCATATCGGCAAACGCCTCGGCATTCCCTGCGCGGTGATCTCGGCCCCCGTCCACGTCCAGGACTTTCCGGCCCGCTTTTCGCCGGTCGCCGGCTTGGAAGGCGCCAACGTTCTGTTCGACACGCTCGTGCATCCCCTGGTCATGGGCCTGGAAGAACACCTCCTTCACATGTTCCGCGAGGATTTCGAATTCAACGATGCCGCCGGGCCGAGCCACCATGCGGCCACGCCTCACGCGGCACCCGAGCCGGTACCGGCGCCGCAGGATGCGGCCATCCGCTGGCTGAACGATGCGGAGATCGAACTCCGCAAGGTGCCGTTCTTCGTTCGCGGCAAAGCACGACGCAATACGGAAAAATTCGCCGCCGAAAAGGGTTTGTCCGCAATTTCTGTCGAAACGCTTTACGAAGCCAAGGCCCATTATGCCCGATAACAGGACCCCTGCCCGCCGCCCGGATCCCTATCGGGTGGTGATCGTCACGCTGGATGCCCATGCCGCGGGCCCTGCCGCGCGCGCCGAGGCACGTCTTGCCGAGACCCTGCCGGGTCTGGAATTGTCGGTCCATGCAGCGGCCGAATGGGGCGAAAACCCGGCGGCGCTCGACAACGCCCGGGCCGCGATCGCCAAGGCCGACATCATCGTCGCGAACATGCTGTTCCTGGAAGAGCATATCCGCGCCGTCCTGCCCGATCTCCAGGCCCGGCGCGACACTTGCGACGCCATGGTCGGCTGCATCGCAGCACCCGAAATCGTCACCCTGACGTCGATCGGCGGCCTCGACATGTCGAAGCCGGCCTCCGGTGCCCTGGCGTTGCTGAAGCGGTTGCGCGGGTCCAAGAAACCGTCCGGCGCAAGTGGCGAAAAGCAGATGCGCATGCTGCGGCGACTACCCCGCATTCTGCGTTTCATTCCCGGCAAGGCCCAGGACCTGCGCGCCTATTTCCTGACGATGCAATACTGGCTCGGCGGCTCGACCGACAACATCGAGGCAATGGTCCGGTTCCTGGTGTCGCGCTATGCCGCACGGGCGGAACTGCGCGGCGGTTCCGTGCCCGAACCCGTCGTCTATCCCGATACCGGCCTTTATCATCCGCGGATCCCCGGACGCATCGGCTCCGACACCTCGGCCGTACCGACCAAGCAGGACGCGATCGGAACTGTCGGTCTCCTGCTGATGCGGTCCTATGTGCTCGCCGGCGACACGGCCCATTACGACGCCGTCATCGAAGCCCTTGAAAGCCGGGGATTGCGGGTGCTTCCCGCATTTGCCGCCGGTCTCGACGGCCGTCCGGCAATCGACGCCTTTTTCCGCACCGAAGGCCGGCCGGCCATCGACGCGCTGGTTTCACTGACCGGTTTCAGCCTGGTCGGCGGACCGGCCTACAACGACAGCACTGCCGCGACCGCCGAACTGGTCTCCCTCGACGTGCCCTACGTCGCGGCCCATGCGCTTGAATTCCAGACCCTCGGACAATGGGCGGCGAGCGCCGGCGGCCTTGGCCCGGTCGAGGCGACCATGCTCGTCGCCCTGCCGGAAATCGACGGCGCGACCAATCCGACGGTCTATGGCGGCCGCATGGGCCCGGAAGGCTGCTCCGGCTGCGACCTGCAATGCGTCTGCACTTCGACGGATCGCGCGATGCAGGCCTGCACCGAACGCACCGCCCGGCTTGCCGGACGGGTCGCCGAACTGGTCAAGCTGCGGCGCTCGCAAATCGCCGAACGGCGTGTCGGCATCGTGCTTTACGGTTTCCCGCCGAACGCAGGCGCCGTCGGCACGGCCGCCCATCTGTCGGTGTTCGAAAGCCTGTTCAACACGCTGCAGGCCATGAAGCGGGAAGGCTACGATCTCGACCCGCCGGCCAGCGTCGACGAATTGCGCGAGCGCATCCTGACGGACGCAACCGACGTGCATGGCCAGCCGGCCCAGATCGCGGCACGGATCCCGGCCGATACCATCGTGCGGTCCGAAAGCCATCTGAAGGACATCGAAGCGCAATGGGGTCCCGCACCGGGCCGCCACCAGACCGACGGCCGCGGCGTCTTCGTGCTCGGCGCGCAATTCGGCAACGTCTTTGTCGGCGTGCAGCCCACCTTCGGCTT
This sequence comes from Rhodobiaceae bacterium, assembly GCA_028285165.1. Classification (GTDB taxonomy): domain Bacteria; phylum Pseudomonadota; class Alphaproteobacteria; order Rhizobiales; family JANQQB01; genus JANQQB01. The sequence goes on along the minus strand of JANQQB010000133.1, from coordinate 6,455 downwards.
CGAAGGCGATCCGATGCGTCTCCTCTTCGAAAAAGGATTTGCGCCGACCCACGCCTTTGCCGCGTTCTATCGGTGGCTGCGGGAAGATTTTTCCGCCGACGTCGTCCTGCATTTCGGCATGCACGGCGCCCTGGAATTCATGCCCGGCAAACAATCCGGCCTTTCGGCCGATTGCTGGCCGGACCGGCTGATCGGCGACATGCCGAACGTCTATCTGTATGCCGCCAACAACCCGTCCGAGGCGACGCTCGCCAAGCGCCGGGGTGGTGCCGTGATCGTCAGCCACCTGACGCCGCCGCTTGCCCAGTCGGGCCTCTACAAGGGCCTGCTCGACCTGAAGGAGAGCCTGGAGCGCTGGCGCAGCCGGAAAGCCGGCGAGGATTGCGGCGACCTGGAAGCCCTGATCCGCGAGCAGGCTGCCGCCGTCGATCTGGACACCGAAGGCGGACCCGACCGGCTATGGCTGACGCTTCTGGAAACCGAACAGGCCCTGATCCCCGACGGTCTGCATGTGGTCGGCGCACCGCTGCCGGAGGAAACCCGCACGAAGTACATTTCCGTCATGCGCGAATCCGGTTGCCCGGAAGAAGCCATCGACTCAGCCGGGACCCATTTGCAGACCGATACCGAAATGCCGGCCCTGCTCAGGGCGCTCGGCGGCCGTTTCCTGCCGCCGGTGCCGGGCGGCGACCTGATCCGCTCGCCGGACGTCCTGCCGACCGGGCGCAACATGCACGCCTTCGATCCGTTCCGCATGCCGACCGCCTTTGCCCTGCGCGAAGGGGCACGCCAGGCCGATCGGCTTCTGGAACGCCACGACACCCTGCCCCGTTCGATCGCGATGGTTTTGTGGGGTTCCGACAACATCAAGTCGGACGGCGGCCCGATCGCCCAGGCCCTGGCGCTGATCGGCGCGACACCGCGGTTCGACGGATATGGCCGCCTGGCCGGCGCCGACCTGGTTCCGCTGGAAGAGCTTGGCCGCCCGCGCATCGATGTCGTGATGACCTTGTCCGGCATTTTCCGCGATCTCCTGCCGCTGCAGACCAAGATGCTGGCAGAGGCCGCCTATCTTGCAGCGACGGCGGACGAACCGACCGAAATGAACTTCGTCCGCGCCCACGCGCTCGACTATGCCGAACGCATGGACGTCGACATGGAACAGGCTGCACTGCGCGTGTTCTCCAACGCTGAAGGCACCTATGGATCGAACGTCAATCAGCTGATCGATACCGGCGCGTGGGGCGACGAGGACGAACTGGCGGACGCCTACGAAAACCGCAAGAGTTTCGCCTATGGCCGCAACGGCGTCGGCACTCGGCGTCCGGATCTGTTGAAGGCGGCGCTGAAGGATGTCGATCTGGCCTACCAGAACCTGGAAAGCGTCGAACTGGGCGTCACCACGGTGGACCATTATTTCGACACGCTCGGCGGCATCAGCCGCGCCGTCCGTCGGGTGCGCGGCGTCGAGACGCCGGTTTACATCGGCGACCAGACCCGCGGGACCGGCAAGGTTCGCACCTTGCGCGAGCAGGTGGCGCTCGAGACCCGGACGCGTTCGCTCAATCCGAAATGGTTTGAAGGCCTCCTGAAACACGGCCACGAGGGTGTGCGCCAGATCGAGGCACAGGTGACCAACACGCTCGGCTGGTCGGCAACGACGGGCCAAGTGGACCCGTGGGTCTACAAGCGGCTGACGGAAACCTTCGTTCTGGATGACGAGATGCGGCGGCGCCTGGCGGAACTCAATCCGCAAGCCGGCGCACGCGTCGCGAACCGGCTGCTCGAAGCCCACGAACGGTCTTACTGGGAGCCTGACGAGGCAGTTCTGGAGGCCTTGCGCCGCGGCGCCGACGAACTGGAAGACAATCTGGAAGGCATCGGAGTGGCGGCTGAATGACAGCCCGAACGAGAGGGACACTCATATGACCCGGTTGATGGACCCGCAGATGACCCGCTATCGCCCCGGCGAGGACGGCGAAGGATCGGTCCAGGTGCGTCTCGATCCGACCGACGGACTGGATGGCGCGAAGGTGTTCGCGGTCTACGGCAAGGGCGGCATAGGCAAATCGACGACATCGTCCAACCTGTCCGCCGCCATGTCGAAACTCGGCAAGCGCGTGCTGCAGATCGGCTGCGATCCGAAGCACGATTCAACCTTCACCCTGACGGGGTCGCTGGTGCCGACCGTGATCGACACCTTGAAGGAAGTCGACTTCCATGCCGAGGAATTGCGGCCGGAAGACTATGTCTACGAAGGCTATAACGGCGTGCGCTGTGTCGAAGCCGGCGGCCCGCCGGCGGGAACCGGTTGCGGCGGTTATGTCGTCGGCCAGACCGTCAAGCTCCTGAAGCAGCACCATCTCCTGGAAGACACCGACGTCGTCATTTTCGACGTTCTCGGAGACGTCGTGTGCGGCGGCTTTGCCGCGCCGCTCCAGCACGCCGACCGGGCACTAATCGTCACGGCGAACGACTTCGATTCCATCTATGCCATGAACCGCATCATCGCAGCGGTGCAGGCCAAGGCGAAGAATTACGAAGTGCGTCTGGCAGGCTGTGTGGCGAACCGTTCCCGCGACACAGATGAAGTCGACCGATATTGCGACAAGGTCGGCTTCCGCCGCATTGCGCATTTCCCCGATCTGGACGCGATCCGGCGCTCCCGCCTGAAGAAGAAGACGCTGTTCGAAATGGACCCGGACGAGGATGTCGTGGCGGTCCAGGCCGAGTACCTGCGTCTGGCCGAAACCCTGTGGGCCGGTGTCGATCCCCTGGCGCCGGGACCGATGGCCGACCGTGACATATTCGAACTGCTGGGATTTGACTGATGTCGGATACCTACGCCGAGACCCGCGACCGTCTTGAGACCTATTTCGACCGGACCGCATCCGCGACCTGGGCAAGACTGACATCCGACGCGCCGGTCTCCTACATCCGCCGCACGGTCCGCCAAGGCCGGGATCGGATGCGCGACACGCTGCTGTCCGGCCTGCCGGAGGATCTGACGGGCGCGCGCGTGCTTGATGCCGGATGCGGGGTGGGTCAAGTGGCGGTGGCGCTGGCCGAGCGCGGCGCCGACGTCGTGGCGACCGACATATCCCCGAGCCTTCTCGAAGTTGCCGAAAAGCGCACGCCGGCCCATCTGGAACGCCATATCCGCTATGTTCCTGGCGACATGCTCGACACGGCGCTCGGCACCTTCGATTATGTCGTGGCCATGGACAGCCTCATCCATTACCGGCCGTCCGACATCGCCCGCTCCCTGACCCATCTGGCGGCGCGCACCCGGTCCGCGATCCGGTTCACGATCGCCCCGAAGACGCCGCTTCTGAGCGCCATGCATATTGCCGGCAAGGCGTTTCCGCGATCCGACCGTTCGCCTGCCATCATACCGATCAGCCATTCCCGATTGCGCCGGGCGCTCGACGGGATGGCGCCAAAACTCGATCAGCGGGACCGCGACTGGAACCTGTCGCGTGTCGATCGGATTTCTTCCGGCTTCTACATTTCCGAAGCAATGGAGATGCGAAGGTGACAGTGCGGATACCCCATCCGCTGACCAAGTTCAGCCTGAAGGCCCTGCCCTTCTCGGATGCGGGATCCGAAGCCCTGCCGCTGCGCACGCTCTTACGGTTGTCGCTGTTCCAGATTTCCGTCGGCATGGCGACGGTCATGCTGCTCGGCACACTCAACCGGGTCATGATCGTCGAGCTCGGTGTCGCCGCCTGGCTGGTCGCGGCCATGGTCGCCCTGCCGGTTCTGATCGCGCCGTTCCGCGCCTTGCTCGGCTTCCGTTCCGACACCTATCGCTCGTCGATCGGCTGGAAGCGAGTGCCCTATATCTGGTTCGGCTCCCTGTGGCAGTTCGGCGGCCTGGCGATCATGCCGTTCGCGCTGATCGTGCTGTCAGGCGATCAGACGCTTGGCCCCGCCTGGGCCGGTGAAGCGCTCGCCGCCCTGGCCTTCCTGATGACCGGGCTCGGCCTGCATATGACGCAGACCGCGGGCCTCGCCCTGGCCGCCGACAAGGCAACGGAAGAGACCCGGCCACGGGTCGTCGCCCTTCTTTATGTCATGTTCCTCGTCGGCATGGCCGTGTCGGCGATCGTGCTCGGCGCGCTGCTTGCAGACTTCTCCAAGTTACGGCTGATCCAGGTCGTGCAAGGCACGGCGGTCGTCACCCTTTTGCTCAACGTCGTCGCGCTCTGGAAGCAGGAAAGCCTGCGCCCCATGAGCCGTGCCGAACGCGAAGCGCCGCGGCCGCGCTTCGCCGACGCCTGGGCCGACTATGCGGCCGGCGGCTCGGCGGGCCGTCTGCTTTTTGTCGTCGCGCTCGGCACGATGGCGTTTTCCATGCAGGACGTCCTGCTTGAGCCCTATGGCGGAGAAATCCTCGGCCTCAGCGTTGCCGCGACAACACTGCTCACGGCGATGTGGGCCTTCGGTGCGCTTGCCGGCTTCGGGCTTGCAGCCCAATGGCTGACCCATTCAGTCAATCCCTATCGCATTGCCTCGCGCGGATTGCTGGCCGGGATCGCAGCGTTCTGCGCGGTCGTGTTCGCCGCTCCGATGGAGTCAACACTTGTGTTTTTCATCGGCGCCGGCGGCATCGGCATCGGGTCCGGTCTGTTTGCCGTCGCCACGCTGATGGCGGCCATGACCATGCCAGTGGCTGGAACGGCCGGCCGCGGCCTCGCGCTGGGGGCCTGGGGCGCCGCGCAGGCGACGGCTGTCGGCATCGGCGTGGCGCTCGGCGGCGCCCTGCGCGACATCGTCGCCGAGGCCGCCCATGCGGGCCATCTGGGAACGGCGTTCGATACGCCGGCAATTGGCTATTCCTTCGTCTATCACACGGAAATCGCTCTGCTTTTCCTGACACTCATCGCGCTCGGGCCGCTTCTTCGTTTCAAGCGCACGGAACCATCCACCAAACGCCCCGCGGGTCCGATCGGCCTGCATGAATTTCCGACCTAGATCGGCATAAGGAGCATTCGCCATGGCAGGTACAATCGTCGGTAACATCGATCTGGTGAACGTGTCGCTGGTGCTGTTTGTCCTCTTTTTCATTGCTCTGGTCATCTATCTGAACATGGAAAATGCCCGCGAGGGCTATCCGCTGGAGGACGATGAAGGCAATCCGTCCATGCCGGGCCTCTTCCCGCTTGCCAAGCCGAAGACGTTCAAACTGCCGCATGGCCAGGGCAGCGTAACGGTTCCGAACAACGACACGGATCGTCACCGCAATTTCGCCATGGTGCAGACGTCGCCGTCCCCTGGCATGCCTTTTGTGCCGACCGGCGATCCGCTGGTTGACGGCATTGGCCCGGCCGCCTGGGCGGAACGGCGCGACCAGCCGGAACTCGACGGCAAGGGCCATCCCAAGATCATCCCGATGCGCAACGCCGAAAGCTTTGTCGTCTCGAACGGTCGTGATCCCAGAGGTCTGCCGGTACAGGCCCATGACGGTGAGGTTGTGGGAAAGATCAGCGACCTTTGGGTCGACGAGTCCGAGCAATTGGTCCGCTACCTTGAATTCGAACTCAACGAAGGCGGCGGACCCCGCCTGGTCCCGATGCAACTGGCCCGGATCTGCAGCAATCGTGTTGCGATCCATTCCCTCAATGGCCGGCATTTCGCCAACGTGCCGAAGACCAAAAAGACGGATCAGGTGACAAAGCTCGAGGAGGAAAAGATCTGCGCCTATTACTGCGGCGGCAAGTTGTATGCCGCCGAAGATCGGCTGGAACCGCAGATCTGACGTCGGGTCCGCAGCGCTCTTGGGCAGGCGGCGCCCGGAACACGGTTAAGGAGAGGCCAATATGGACCATGACGATTTCAAGCAGGAACCGATCCGCGGCCTGCCGGAAATCCCGCCGGAAGGCGAAGTGATCGTTTGGCAGGGTCACCCCGATTGGTGGGCGCTTGCCCGCGAAGCGCTGAAGATCCATTGGATCGCCGGCTATTTCGTCGTGCTCGCGATCTGGCGCATGCTGGCCGAGATCGACCGCTTGCCCCTGGCATCGGCGGTTGAAACCGGTGTGCCGTTGCTGGTTCTCGGCGCAATTGCCTGCGGCGTGCTGGCGCTCGTCGCCTTCATCCAGGCGCGTGCCACCGTCTACACGATCACCAACCGGCGGGTCGCGATGCGGATCGGCGCGGCGCTGACGGTGACGCTCAACATTCCCTATCGCTGGATCGGATCCGCGGACCTCGACCTGCGCCGCAGCGGCACCGGAACGATTGCCCTGCAATTGCTCGGCGAAACCCGGCTGTCCTATCTGGTCTGCTGGCCGCATGTGCGGCCGTGGCATATGGCACGGACGCAGCCGGCCTTGCGGTGTATTCCCGACGCCGAACGCGTTGCCCGTATCCTTGGCGACATGGCGCAGACGCGCCTGACCGAAAACGCCGAGGAAGACGAGCGCGCCGCGGCGGTGCCGGCCGAATAGGAG
>JANQQB010000101.1 GCA_028285165.1 Rhodobiaceae bacterium | reverse complement strand
AGGTGGTTCAATCCGGCTCCCCGACAGCGTTGCGCCGCTTGCCCGATACACCGCATCGCGCTGCACGGCGCGCCTTATCGGTAAGCCGGATTGGGCCATCAAAGTGACTCAGAATTCATGCAAACCGCTCTAATGCGGGCGACCACCGGGCGGCCTTGAAATCGGTCCGGCTCCGGCCCTCAGGCCAGCGCCCGTTTCATCATGCTGTCATCGATATTGCCGCCCGACAAGACGGCGGCCACCGTCTTGTCGGTGACGTCGATCTTGCGGGCGAGCAGCGCCGCAAGCGCCACCGCGCCGCCCGGTTCGACGACGATCTTTAATTCTCGAAAGGCGAACGCGACCGCGTCCAGCGCCTCCTGGTCGCTCACAACCAGTCCGCCCTCCAGGGTCTGCCGGTTTATGGCGAAGGACAACGGGCCAGGCTGAGGCGCCAGCACGGCGTCGCAGACCGATCCGCCGGACCGGGCATTTGTTTCGCGCTGCCCGGATTCCAGCGACCGTGTGGTGTCGTCGAAATCCTCCGGCTCGACACAATAGCAGGCGCAATCGGGAAAGGCGTGTTTGACGGCCAGCGTCACGCCGGCGGTTAGCCCGCCGCCGCCGCAGCATACGAGCACGGCATCGGGCGCCGATCCCGCTGCCTCCAGAGCTTCGCAGATTTCAAGGCCGCACGTGCCCTGCCCCGCAATCACGGCCGGATCATTATAGGGATGTACAAAGGTCGCGCCCGTCCGGGCGCACAGGTCGCGCGCGATCGCCTCGCGGTCGTCCGCTTCGCGATCATAGTCGATGACGGTGGCGCCGGACCGTTCGGTCCGCTGGCGTTTGCTGAGCGGCGCATCGGCCGGCATGACGATGGTCGCATCGATGCCCATCATACGCGCCGCTTCTGCAACACCTTGCGCATGATTGCCCGAGGAACACGCGACGACGCCCTTGGCGCGATCCGCGTCCGGGATTTGGGCGAGCCGGTTGAAGGCGCCGCGAAACTTGAACGATCCGGTTTTCTGCAGCGGTTCCGCCTTCAGGAAGACCCGTCCGCCTGTCACCCGATTGAGCACCGGGTTTGTGATCAGCGGCGTGCGTACGGCGTTCCCAGCCAGCCGGTCACCGGCGGCTTTGATGTCCCGTATATCGGGAACGGGCGCGAGGTCGGGAACATTCGGCATCGGTGTTGTCGAATTCGTGCGAGAGCGCGTGTCTCAGCATCTATACCATCGGCATCAATGACGCTTCGCTGTTTTTCGGTCACAGGCTGAAAAATTCGACGGATCGGACGGTCGGTTCGACGTTTGTGTCGGATCAGGCTGCGGTCCGGCACTCGTTTTCGTGCGCGAGCAGGAGGTTGTCGAGGAATTGTTCGGCGCATTTGCGCCATGTGAATTGCAGCGCGAATTCCCGGCACCGGGCCTTCGACAGATCCAGCGCTTTCAGGCAGGCGGCCTGCAGATCATCGTCCACCACGCCGACATCCGGGTCGGTCAGGATGTCGATCGGCCCGGTAACCGGAAACGCGGCAACCGGCAGCCCGCAAGCCAGCGCCTCCAGGATCACGTTGCCGAACGTATCGGTCAGGCTCGGAAACACGAATACGTCTCCGGCGCAATAATGCGCCACAAGGTCCTCGCCGAGCTTGGCACCGGTGAACACGGCTTGCGGATATCGCTTTGCAAGACTTGCCAATTGCGGGCCGCTGCCGACGACGAGTTTGGAACCGGGCAGATCAAGATCGAGAAACGCCTCGATGTTCTTTTCGACCGCAACCCGGCCGACATAGACAAAAACCGGTTTGGGCAGGTCGAACGGCGCCGGCGGGATCGGTCGGAAGACAGTGTGATCCACACCGCGCGACCACCGCATCAGGTGCATGAAGCCGCGCGACCGCAAGTCGTCTTCAAGGCTCTTGGTGGCCACCATGCAGCCGGTGCCGGCATTGTGGAATCGGCGCAGCAGAGAATAGGACCAGCTCTCGGGGATCGGAACGCGCGCCGACACATATTCCGGAAACCGCGTATGGTAGCTGGTCGTGAAGGTCTTGCCGGCGCTGAGGATCGCCCTCTTGGCCAGCATTCCGAGAGGACCTTCAGTGGCCAGATGGAAGAAGTCCGCCCCGCTCTGCTCGACGCGCTCGCGAACGCTGCCCGGTTTGGCGAGCGACAGTCGAATCTCGGGATAAGTCGGACACGGTACGGTCCAGTATTCGCCGGGACTGAGGACGTCGACCTCGATGCCCATCTCGACAAGCTGATCGATCGTCCTGGCCAGGCTGCGCACAACACCGTTGATCTGCGGATGCCACGCGTCGGTGACCAGGAGAAGTTTGTTCACGCGGCCACCCGGCTGCCGGACTTTTCGATTTGGGCCTCGTCGGCGTCGCCTTCCGTGCCGGATTGGGTGTCCGCGATCTGCGACCATTCGATGATTTCGAAGGTTCCGTCCTGGTGTTCCACGACGGCCGTGCAGCTTTCCACCCAGTCGCCGGTATTGATGTAGCGCACCCCGCCGCTGTCGTCGTCGCAGGCATGGTGAATATGACCGCACACGACGCCGTCGACGCCCCGGCGCTGGGCTTCGTTGGTCAGGGTTTCCTGGAACGCGCCAATGAAGTTCACGGCGTTTTTCACTTTCATTTTGGCCCACGCCGACAGCGACCAATAGGAGAAGCCAAGCTTGCGGCGGATGAAGTTCAGGCCGGTATTGAACTGGATCGCCGTCACATAGGCCCAGTCGCCGAAAAAAGCGAGCCATTTCGCGTGACGCACGACGATGTCGAACTGATCGCCGTGGATGATCAGGTATTTGTCGCCTGCCGCGGTTTCATGCACATAATCTTCAAAAACTTCGACCCCGCCGAAATGCGTGCCGATATAGTTGCGCAGAAACTCGTCGTGATTGCCCGGAAGGTAGATGATCCGGGCCCCTTTCCTGCCCTTGCGCAGCAATTTCTGGACAACATCGTTGTGCGTTTGCGGCCAGTACCAGCTGCGCTTGAGGCGCCAGCCGTCGACGATGTCGCCGACGAGGAAGATGGTTTCCGCGTCGTGGTATCTCAAAAAATCGAGCAGCAGGTGCGCCTGGCAACCCCGCGTCCCCAAATGCAGGTCTGAGAGGAACAGGGTCCTGAAGTGACGCTGAGCCGGATCCGCCATCGGATTAACCCCAATCTAGCAGAATTGCCGAACCATAAGCTGATTCACATCTCAATCTTGTGACAATTATGACAAGCCGCAAGGTTGGCGTAAAGTCGCGGATCTCACCGCGATTTCCGGCATGGTCGATCATTCCGGGTCCGATGACTCGATCTCATCGTCGGCGGACCGAATCGCCTTCGATTGACGATGGTTTGCGGCTTGTCGGGAAATCCACCACTGACTGGGATGCGTCATCTGCGGACCTGCAAAATCGGACATACGCGCCGGTATGCTGGTCAGACGACGGACCGATTTGAAAAAGGAGGCAACAGGAATGGATTTGGGGATCAGAGGCCGGAAGGCCATTGTGTGCGCATCGAGCCGCGGGCTTGGCCGGGGATGCGCCGAAGCGCTTGCGCGCGCCGGATGCGATCTGGTGATCAACGGGCGCGACGAGGCCGTTCTTGCGGCGACGGCCGGAAGCATTCGTGCCGCCAACGGCGTCTCGGTGACGCCGATCATAGCCGATGTCGGCACCGCAGACGGCCAGAAGGCGTTGCTCGATGCCTGCCCGGAACCGGACATCCTGATCAACAACAATGGCGGCCCGCCGCGGCGCGATTACCGTGAGTTGGACCGAGACGCCATGGTCGACGGCGTCATCCAGAACATGGTCACACCGATCGAACTCATCCAGCAGGTCGTCGACGGCATGTGCACGCGCGGTTTCGGCCGGATCGTCAACATCACGTCCCTGTCGGTGCGCATGCCGATCGAGGGCTTGGACCTGTCGAGCGGCGCCCGCGCCGGCCTGACCGCCTTCCTCGCCGGCGTCTGCCGGACCATCGCCCACAACGACGTAACCATCAACAATGTGCTGCCCGGCAAGATGGACACCGACCGTCTGCGCGGCGGGCTGCGCATGGCCGCGGAAAAGACCGGCCGCTCGGAAGAAGCTGTCGCCGCCGCGCAGGCCGATGAAATCCCCGCCAAACGCTTTGGAACGGCCGCCGAGTTCGGTGAGGTCTGTACGTTCCTGTGCTCCCGCCAGGCGGGCTATATCACCGGACAGAACGTGCTGGTCGACGGCGGCCTGTTCCCGAGTGCCTTTTAGCGCCGAGCACCAAACGAATGCTCGGCGAGGTCAGAAGATGCCCTTCTTGCCGTTGTCGAAGAGACCCTTCAGGAACGGCACCTTGTCGAGCTTCACCTTTGCGGACACCGAAAAGATGTGCACGTTGGCGTCGACATCGCCGGAATAATTGCCGGCAAATGCCGAGGCGTTAAAGACCGGGTTGCCGTTGGCGGCGTTGATCTCGATCGGCGTGTCGAAGGCAGTGAGGAAAGAGTACGCCCCGGAGATCGAAAGATACTCCGTCGGATCGTAGGTACCACCGGCGCTGAGCCACAGCCGGTCGTTGTCCGGGAGGCGGATGGCGCGCGTATCGTCTTCGATCGGCGACAGTTCGTAGCCGATGCCGGCGCGCACTGCGAGCTTTTCGTTGTACTGGTATTCGCCGCCGACCGAGAAGAAATGGCCGTCGACATATTCGAACGGCAAGGTGATGCCCGTCAGTCCCGTCGGGGTCTGGGGCGACGTGACCGCAAACGTGTCGAAGACGCTCCAATTGGTCCATTCGTAACTGGCCGACAGCGTCACCTGATCGGTCACTTTCTGCGACAGCGATATGGTCACGACGTCCGGGGTCGTGACTTCGGTCTCGGCTGCGAGGCCGCCGGCATTTGTCAGGGCCACGGGCGCCAGGAACGGGTTGCCGGCAAAGAACCCGAGCGGTCCGCGCAGCGCTCCATTCAGGTCATGACCGATCCGCGACCGGTAGCCGATACCGATCTCCGTGCCTTCGAAAGGCCGGAACATGGCGCCGAGCGTAAAGCCGAAACCCCAGTCCTCGGCATTGAGCTCGACAGTGCCGACAGCGGCGGGCGGCACGCCCGGCAGTCCGGGGATCGCATTGGTCAGCCGGACATCGAGATATTGCATCTGCAATCCGGCACCGAAGGAAAACTTGTCTCCCCAATTGAAGCCGACCGTCGGCGTGAGATTCACGGACAGAGCCTCCGACGTGGCACCGTAGAAAATGCCGGCATGCGGATTGTCTGCCTTGGTCCGCAGACCGTAAGGCGCGGAGATCCCCAGGCCGACATAGATATTGTCCGTCAGGCGCGTGGCACCGAAGCTTGACCCGACAACCGCATCGATGGCGATGTCACCGGGATCGCCAAGCCCGAGTGTGAACGGATTGGTCCCGGCGGCGTTGGTCGTAACTTCGGACTTCGGCAGGATCAGCGAATTCGACGATTCCGTCACGCTCTTGCTTTCCGAACAGGTCACCGCCGCCGGATTGAAGAACATATGCGAGATCGATTTGCCCGTTCCGCAGGTCGCCGCGTTCGAATAGGACGAACCTTGGCTGACCGTGCTCTGCTCTCGGATCGCAAAGGCCCCCGCACTGGCCTGGTCGAGACTCAGTATCAAGCCGATGAAGCCGGTCGCGCCCACACCCGCCATGCGCGCCAGATATCGATTTGAAATATGCATTCTTCCCTCCTGAAGGTGCCGCCGCTTACAATCTGCAGTCGGCATTTTTTGTATCATTGCGCAGTCCGCACGACCCGTGAACGGCTTTTTTGCGGGGCCGGCTTGGCAGAACAAAACGCGGACCGGATTTGGGTTTGCCGACCGCCGGGTTCCCCCCGCGCCGTTTTTGCAGAAATGGCAAGCAGTTAGCCGGCGACAAAAATCCGATACCGGGCAAGGACCGGCCTCTGTGAGGCCTTGAACTGCGCGCTGCGACGACCGCGCCGTCACGCAATTTTTGTGAGTGTTTTCAAAATGCAACAGATTTTTGAGGCATCGGGCAAACCGGTAGCCGGGGTGACCATACGGCACTCCCTTGCTGATTCCCTTTCGCTCGGCCATGATCCCGGCGGATTCGGGAAAGGAACGTTCATGAGACTTGTAAGATTTGGCGAAAAGGGAAACGAAAAACCGGGATTGCTCGATGCCGACGGCGCGATACGCGACGCCTCGTCGGTCACGGCGGATTATGCCGGAACCGCGCTGTCGCTCGATGCGCTCGCAGCGCTGTCGAAGATCGATCCCGCAAGCCTGCCGCGCGCGCCGGAAGGCGTCCGGAGCGGACCCTGCGTCGCCGATCCGGGGCACTTCATAGCCGTCGGCCTCAACTTTACCGACCATGCCGAGGAAACCGGCAACCCGATTCCGGACGAACCGGTCGTGTTTTCGAAAGCACCGTCCTGCCTGTCGGGCCCCAATGACGACGTCGTATTGCCGCCGGGCTCGGTGAAGACGGATTGGGAAGTGGAACTGGCCTTTGTCGTCGGCAAAAGCGGCTACCGGATCGCCAAGCAAGACGCCCTCTCACACGTTGCCGCTTACTGCATCTGTAACGATGTTTCCGAACGCGCCTGGCAGAACGAAGGCACCGGGCAATGGATCAAGGGCAAGAGCGCCCCGACTTTCGGCCCGGTGGGGCCCTGGCTGGTCACACCCGACGAAGTTGGCAATGTCGACGACCTGGCGATGTTTCTCGACGTCAACGGCGAGCGCATGCAGACCGGGTCGACCAGCACCTTCATCTTCGACATCGCGACGCTGGTGTCGTTCATCTCGCACCGTTTCGAGATCCGCACCGGTGAGCTGGTCACCACCGGCACGCCGCCCGGCGTCGGTCTCGGCATGAAGCCGCCGCGGTTTCTGAAAGCCGGAGACGAGATGCATCTGGGCATTGCCGGGCTTGGCGAACAGCGCCAGAAAGTGACCGGCGGCTGACGATCTCGCAACAATCCGGGCGCGGGCGTCGCTATTCCGCCGCCAGCGCCCGTTCCGCATCGAACATGAAGTCGCGGGTGATCGGCACGGCATCCCGCTTTGTCGACAAAAGAAGCTGGAACACCATCGACGAGCCGTGCAGGAAGCCGAGTTCGGCCGCCGCCAGGTAGAATTCCCACATCCGGCAAAAACGCTCGTCGTAAAGCGCGGCGGCGGCTTCACGGTTCGCTGCGAAGCGTTCCCGCCAGTGCCGTACGGTGTGGTAATAATGCAGGCGCAGGATCTCCACGTCGTCGACCCAAAGGCCGAGGCGTTCCAGCACCGCAAATGTCTCCGACAGCGCCGGCGTGTAGCCGCCCGGAAAGATGTATTTCCGAAAGAACGGCGCTGTCGTGCCGGGCGGCGACATGCGGCCGATGGAATGGATGAAGGCGTACCCGTCCGGTGCGAGCAGGTCCTTGACCTTGCCGAAATAGGCATCGAAATGGCCGATGCCGACATGTTCCATCATGCCCACCGACACGACGCGATCGAACTGGCCCGTATATTCCCGATAATCCTTCAGGACGTAGGACACCCGGTCGGCGACGCCGGCCGCATCGGTCTTTTCCTGGGCGATCTTGACCTGCTCCGGCGAGACATTGAGCGACACGACGTCCGCACCGGCCTTCGCCAGCTCGATGGCAAACGCGCCCCAGCCGCCTCCGATCTCACAGACCCGCATACCCGGCTTGAGATTGAGCTTGGACACGGCGTGCCGCAGCTTGGCCTCCTGGGCCTGCTCGAGCGTCATGTCGGGTGACGCGAAATAGGCGCAGGAATAGTTCAAGCGGTCATCGAGAAAAAGTCGGTAAAGGTCTGTAGACAAATCATAATGATGGCGCGCCTGTTTCTTGGCATTGGCGACGTCGTTCATCTGTTGGCGCCGGCGAAACGCCTTCCATCCGCGTCGCAACAATCCCTGAACCGCGTGGCTGCCAAGTCCCGACCGGTTCACCGAAAACAGGAAGATCAGGTCGTAGCAACCTGACCCGTTCTCGAACGTCATGCGGCCGTCCATATAGGCCTCGGCGGCCTTCAGTTCCGGGTTCAGAAAGAGTTCCCAGTACAGTTTGGTGTCGTGCAGCCGCATCGTGACGTGCGGACCGTCTGTGCCGCTGCCGAAGGAATGCAGGGCTCCGCCCGCGTCATAGACATCAAGCTGACCTTTCTTGATGAAGGTGCGCAGAAGGTTCGACAAAAGACGCATGGGGCGGGATCCGAAGTTCGCGGGGCTGACGGTTCAGTCGAGGGCCACCAGGAGGCCGGCCATGAGCCGGCCCCGCTCGGCCAGGCTGTCGACGACAATGTGTTCCAGTAATGTGTGCAGGCCGGCGCCGCGCGGGCCGAGCCCGTCAAGCGTCGGAATACCAAGAGCACCGGTGAAGTTGCCGTCCGATCCGCCGCCCTGGCTGGCGCTGGTGACGTCGAATCCGAGCCCGCCTGCAATCCGCTTCGCTGTTTCGAACAAAGCCATGGTGCCCGACTGATCGGGCGGCCAGACCGGTCGGGTCACGCCGCGCTCGACCCGGAATCGCACCGGCCCGTCGGTGTCGGTCAGGTCCAGCATGCGTCGGACGCCGTCGTCCAGATCCTCCTGGCGCTTGGCCATGCTCAGCGCTTCGGCCTCGCACAGTGACGACACGCAATTCACCCATTGACCGCCCCGGATCACGCCGACGGAGAACGTGCAATCGTCAGTCGTCATGTCCTCGATCTGGGCTATCCGGCGGGACATTTCCCGAATCGCCGATTGGCCTTCCGCAAGATAGGCCCCCGCGTGGCTGGGCTGCCCCTCCGCCGTCAGCTTGTACCGGGCGATTGCATAGCGCCCGGTTACCAGGCCGCCGTCGCGCCGGGCGGGTTCGGGCACCAGCACATATTTGTTTGCCCGCGCCTCGGTTTCGATGAGGGAGCGTGTGGATGGGGTGCCGATCTCTTCATCCGACGTAAAAAGCACGGTCACCGGCAGGGGCGTTGCAATCCCGGCCGCGGCGAGCTGGCGAATGGCCTCGAGCGCCAGGTAATTGCCGCCCTTCATGTCCTGAATGCCCGGACCGTAGCAGACTGCGCCGTCGCGCCGGAACGCCAGCACGTCAAGCGTGCCGATCGGGTGCACCGTATCCATGTGTCCGGCGATCAGGATGCCGGGTTGGCCGGCCTGGGCATGACCGAAGCGCGCACGCACACATCCGGCACAACCGTCTCGACCCGGTATCATCTCGATCTGCGCGCCCATCGCCGCCAGATCCGCGGCCGCCAGTGCGATCATGCGGTCGACGGCGGCAACGTCATATGTCGGGCTTTCGCATTCGATCCACGGCCGCAAGCCGGCGAGCATGGCATCGGAATCGAACGGCAGGCCCGCCGGATCGAACGCAGCGGCCATCAGGCGGCGGCCCGCGTCTCGACGATCCGCGCAAACAGGCTCGCGCCGAGCGGCAGAATGCCGTCATCGAGCAGGAAGCCCGGATTGTGCAAGGGCACGTCTCCCTCGTGACCGATCGTGAAATAGGCGCCGGGCACCGCCTGGAGCATGTCGGCAAAGTCCTCGCTGCCGGTCACCGGGTCGTCGGTCAGCCGGGTATTGTCCTTTCCGACCGTCTCGACGGCAAGTTTGAGGAATTCATGGGAAAGCGTGTCGTCGTTCTCCAGGACGGTGAAGATGTCGCGGATATCCACCTCGATCGCCATGCCGAACATCTCGCCGATCCCGTCGGACAGCGACCGGATTCTTTGACGGATCTTCTCGCGGACCTCAGGCGTGAACATCCGGGCCGTGCCTGAGACAACCGCTTCGCCGGGAATGACATTGTAGGCCGAGCCGGCATGGATTTGGGTCACCGAAACGACCGCGGTTTCCTTCGGGTCGAGGTTCCGGCTGACGATGCTCTGGAGCGCCTGCACCAGAGCGGTCGCCGCGACGATGGGATCGCGCGATTCATGCGGCATTGCCCCGTGCGACCCGCTGCCCTTCAGGGTGATGTCGAAGAAGTCGGCGCCGGCCATCGCCACGCCGGGCTTAATGGCGACCATGCCGGGCTCATCATGGGGAGCGTTGTGCAAACCGTAGATCTCGTCCACCGGAAAACGATCGAACAATCCGTCGGCGAGCATGGCGCGGGCGCCGCCCAGTCCCTCCTCCGCCGGCTGGAAGACAAACACCGCCCTGCCCTTGAAATCCCGGGTCTCGGCCAGGTACCGGGCCGCCCCGAGCAGCATCGTCGTATGGCCGTCGTGACCACAGGCATGCGAGACGCCCGGATTGGTCGATCGATACGGCAGATTGGTCTCTTCATGGATCGGCAGGGCATCCATGTCGGCCCGCAGCCCGATGGTCCGGCCGGGGCCGGATCCCTCAAGCACGCCGACGACGCCGGTTCCGCCGATGCCGCGATGGGTTTCGATACCCCATTTCTCCAACAGATCCGCAACGATCCCGGAGGTCCGCGTTTCCTCGAAGCCGAGTTCGGGATGGGCGTGGAAATCGCGGCGCAGGGCCGTCAGTTCGTCCGAATATCCGACAATCTTTTCTACGAGCGCCATGTCGCCCTCCTGGCCAGGATCGATGTTCATGCGGAAGGCGGGGGCTGAACGCGGCGCCGGGTCCGTTGCGGACCGGTCGGGCGACGCCCCAACTCACGGAACGTGATCACCTGCCCGGCGGTCGGTCGCCCGCCGAACGCCGACGGTTTTATTGCGCGTTCG
>JANQQB010000242.1 GCA_028285165.1 Rhodobiaceae bacterium | reverse complement strand
GCTCCGCTTGCCTCGGGCGATTTCACCGTCGGCGATTATGCGGACCTGACCCGCGATGCCGGCGTCGGCGGCAGCCTGTTCATGGAAACCGGCGTGGACGATGCCGACTACCAGACCGAGGCCCGGTTCGTGCATGCGCTGGCCGGCGACGCCGCACACGGCATCATCGGCTCCATCGCCTCCATTCGCCCGGAGACGGACGAGGGCTTCGACGCCTGGCTGGAGGAAAGCGCCGGACTGGGCACGGTCGGCTATCGCCGTATCCTGCATGTGGTCGACGACGCCATGTCGCAGGATGACGGCTTCCGACGGAACGTCCGCAAGATCGGCGCGGCGGGCAAGGTGTTCGACATGTGCTTCCTGGCGCGCCAGCTTCCCATCGCGCGGGAACTCGCCCGGGCCTGCGACAACACCCAATTGGTTCTCAATCATTGCGGCGTGCCGGACATTGCCGGCGGCGGGCTCGATCCCTGGCGGGCCGATATCGCCGCGCTGGCGGAACTGCCGAATGTCACCTGCAAATTGTCGGGCATCCTGGCCTACTGCGCCCCCGGCGAATCGTCGCTGGACGCGATCAGACCCTATGTCGATCATGTGATCGAGAGCTTCGGACCAAGCCGTATCCTGTGGGGCAGCGACTGGCCGGTCGTGAACTTGGCCAAGGGATTGCCGGACTGGATAGCGGTGACGCGCCAGATCCTCGATGGCTTGTCACCCGACGAGGCACGCGCGATCGCGCATGAAACCGCGCAACGGGTCTATAAGGTAAGCCTGAACTAACCTTTTTGCTCCTCAGGACGTGCCTGCCGTCATCCACCGGGCGGATGTGCACATCGGCAAACAGGGCAATTCCCGTATTGAAGGAGGCCGCGAACCGGATTATCGTGACCGCGATGGTTCCTGTGGAGCAAGCGTATCCGCGGGATGAAAAGGGAACACGGTGAGGAGGAGCCGCAAGGGCGCCAAATCCGTGACTGCCCCCGCAACTGTGAGCGGTGAGCGACCCCGATTGAGACCACTGGACGGCTGAAAGCCGACCGGGAAGGTTCGGGGAAGCGGCGATCCGCAAGTCAGGAGACCTGCCATCATGGTTTCACTCAAACCGGACGGGGATGTCCGGCGAGGAGGTCCGTGATGACACGATCCGGCACCCAGTGCCCCACATCAGGCTCTTTGCTCTTTCCCGGCCGCCACGGAGAGGGCAATGGAGAACCGGTCCAATCACCGCATAACGGTCTGCATTTCATGCCGTCACAAGACCGGCGCGCCTGACAGCGCCTGCCGGCCCGGCTTCGAGCTGATCGAGCGTTTGCGTGCGGCCATCGATCTGGCCGGTGACACGATCGGCGCCGATTTCGAAATCTCCGGCACCGCCTGCATGGCCGGCTGCGACCGGCCCTGCACGGTTGCCTATTACGGCTCGCGCAAGGCGACCTATCTCTTCGGAGACATCGACGCCGATACGGATGTCGGGGATCTGGTCAGCTTCGCGCGGCAATATGCTTCGCTTGACGACGGCTGGTGCTCATCGACCAGCCGGCCGAAGGGCCTTTCCGGCAAAACGCTGGCGCGGGTTCCGGCCGCCATTCTCGTGACCGAACCCGCGGAGGTGCTGCAATGAGCGGTGATGCGGCAGCGCTCGACCTGCGGGCCGTCGGTTTCTGGCCGCAGGGCCGAAGCCGTGATGACGCGCTTGTGTCCGATGTCAGTTTTGCGGTCCGGCCGGGCGAACGTCTTGCCATTGTCGGTCCGAACGGCGCCGGCAAGACGACACTGATCCGTATGGTCGCCGGCCTGGCATCGCCGAGCGAGGGCGAAATCCTGGTCGGTGGCGTTCCGCTTTCGACAATGGGTTTTGCCGAGCGCGCCCAAAGGATCGCCTATGTCGGCCAGTCCGATGAGCCGGACGGCCGGCTGACGGTCATCAATTATGTCGCGCTTGGCTGCATTCCCCACGCCCGTCTCTTTGCGGGCGACAGCGGTATCGACCGGGCCGGAGAGGCGCTGGAGGTTGCCAGCCTGTCCGACCTCGCCGACAGGCGTCTTGACCAGCTGTCGGGCGGTGAGCGGCAACGGGCCAAGATCGCGCGCGCGATGTGTCAGCGCCCGTCGCTGCTCGTTCTGGACGAGCCGACCAACCATCTCGATCCGCAGGCGCGCGGCGAGCAGCTTTCGCTCGTCTCGTCCCTGGGGATTCCGGTTGTCGCCGCGCTGCACGACCTGACGCTGATCGACGCGTTTGCCGATAGGGTCGCCGTTCTTGCCGATGGCCGGCTGCGCGCCTTTGGCCCGCCGGGCGAGACCCTTTCGACCGCGCGTGTCCGCGACGTTTTCGGCGTCGACCTGCACCGCCTGAAACACCCCGAACATGATTACCACCTGCCGACGCTGGATATTCCTGTTCCGCGCCCGGCATCCCCTTTCACTGCATCAATCCGAAACTAGAGGAATCCCGATGAAAAGACTGCTCGCAGCACTTGCCCTTTCGCTGGCCGCTTCGCCGGCCTTCGCCCATCCGGTCACCGTGGACAGTTGCGGCGCCGAGGTCACTTTCGATGCTCCGCCGGAGCGGATGGTCGTGCATGACATCAACATGGCCGACATGGCATTTGCGCTCGGCCTTCAGGATCGCATGGTCGGCGTGACCGGCATTTCGGGCTGGTACAAGACCAGCGCGGAGTTCGACGAGCGCCGTGGAGACATCCCCGAGCTGGCGCCGAAATACCCGACCATGGAAAACCTGGTCGGCGCTTCGCCCGACCTGTTCTTTGCCGGCTGGTATTACGGGATGAAACCGGGCGGCGATGTCACGCCCGATACGCTGGGCGCCCAGGGTATCCAGACCATCGTCCTGTCGGAAAGCTGCATCCATCTCGACAAGGATCGTCCGGCGGCGTCCATGGATCTTCTGTATTCCGATATCCTGCGTCTTGGCCAGGTTTTCGCCAAGGAAACGGAAGCGCAGGCTCTGGTCGATGGCTGGAAGTCCAAGCTGGAGACGATCAGGAAATCGGTTCCCGAAGGCGAGCCGACCCGCGTGTTTCTCTATGATTCCGGCGATGACCAGCCTTTCACCGCCGGCAAATACGCCATCACCAATGCGATGATCGAGGCGGCCGGCGGCGTCAATGTGACCGGTGACATGGAGACCAGTTGGGGCCGCACGTCGTGGGAGGCCGTGGCCGCTGCCAATCCGCAATTCCTGATCCTGCTCGATTATCAGGGTGGCGACGGCGCGGAGGGGCTGCTGTCGTTCCTCAAGGAACACCCGGTGATGTCGCTGACGGACGCCGTGAAGAATGAGCGTTTCGTGCCACTGCGTTACGAGGAACTGACGCCGGGACCGGCCAATATCGACGCAATCGAGAAAATCGCCCGGGCGATGCATGCGGGCTCGTCCTAGAGCGTGTTCGATCTTGATTGAAGCAAAACCGGGCTCTCGATCCTTGTCTTGGCATCATGTATCCGCGCGGATGACCGGTATCCACCCATCCCGGATGTGCCGCAGGTGACGCTGCGGCCGAGAGTCTGGTTTCTGCCGGGTCTGTTCCTGCTCGCAGGCCTGACCGTCGTGGCGATCGCCGTCGGCTCGACGCATCTGCCCTTCGGCGTCGTCCTGGAGACAATCCTGGATGCGCTGACGGGCGGGCAGGCGCCGGACGGGCCGTCGCCACTTGACCGGATCATTGTCGATCTCAGGCTGCCGCGTGCGCTTCTGGCGCTCATGGTCGGGGCCGGGCTGGGTGTGGTCGGTTGCCTCCTGCAGACCGTGACACGCAACGATCTGGCCGATCCGTTTCTGTTCGGCCTGTCATCCGGTGCGGCGGCGGGCGCCGTCCTCGTCATCACGGTCACCGGCGACGTGCTCGGCGTGTGGACGCTGCCGCTGGCGGCATTTGTCGGCGGCATGCTCGCTTCGGCGATCGTGCTGGTCCTGGTCTCGCGTCTGCGCGACCAGGGGCCGGCGCGGCTGGTTCTTGCCGGCCTCGCCGTCTCGTTCCTGTTCATGGCGCTGGCCAATTATC
>JANQQB010000081.1 GCA_028285165.1 Rhodobiaceae bacterium | reverse complement strand
ACCATGCCGTCGCGGCGATCCGCGTCGTGTCCGCTTTCTTCGATCGTGTCCTCGTTGAATCGGTCGGCATCGGCCAGTCCGAAAGCGACCTGGCTTTTGCGGTCGACACGACGATCCTGTGCGTGCAGCCCGGGTCCGGCGATTCCCTGCAATTCATGAAAGCCGGCATCATGGAATTGCCCGATATCGTGGCGGTCACCAAGGCCGATATGGGGCGCGATGCCAGGCGGGCCCTTGCGGATGTCGAAGGTGCGCTCTCGCTCGGACCGGACAACCGGACCGCCGATGTGCTGATGGTCTCTTCGGAAACCGGCGACGGGATCGACGAATTGGTCGCGGCCTGCAATCGGCATGCCGATACCCTTCGGCAACAGGACGGGCTGGTGCGTCGCCGCGCGGCCCAGGATCGCTACTGGTACCGGGATGCGGTCCGTCGGAGGTTCGGTGAGTGGGGTCTTTCCGGCATTCAGGATCCGGATTTCGAGCGTGGCGGGGTCGGACTCTATGCCGCAATCGCGCAGGCTTTTGACAGACTCGCGGATCGGACCCGTTAAACGCTCCAGGGTGCGTTTTTATACGGATGGTTCGGCAAATCTTCAAATAAGATCATTATTTTCAGTGACTTAAGAAACCGACTCTCCGCTTAACGTCTTTTCAAGGTTAAACCAGCACACTTCATGCTAGGGCGGCGAACAGGTTTATCGCCGCAGGGTTGTAGTGGGCATGGCCAGACCCTTCAAGGTCGGGCCCGGTCCATCGGTGCGCAGGAGGGCGCACCGGGACGTATGTGCCGGCGGGGGCGATGCCAGGGGACAGGCAGACCCATCCAGTGTCCGGCCTGTGTTGGAGTAGGGTGGGTTATGGTGCGAGTGTGTGGCCTCGGTCATGTTCGGGCGGCGGCGGTTGTGGCCGGTCTGTCCGCGACGATGTTTTTTGCGTCGGCTGACGGGATCGGATACCAGGATACGATCAGCCTTCTTACACAGAACAGCGATTCCGCGCCGCGTTGGGCCGGATATGTCAAGCCGGCCCCGCACGGGTCGTCGATGACGCCGAGCTTCACGTTCGGCGAGGTCGGTGCCGAGGGCGGCGAGGACGGTCCGGAAATCGCGATGCCGGTGGCAACCGAGGACGGCGGCGAAACGCTGATCGCGACTCGTGTCATTCCGGCCCGGCTGGCCGGCATCGAGCCGGACCGCGATCCGGATGCGTTGCGTGTCAACCGGCGCATGAAGGGCGATCGCCTGACGACGATCAAGCCGTCGACCGGCAAGACCGTGTTTGCGGCCGGATCCGTCTATGAGATGCCGAGCCTGTTCGACGACGGAAAGAAGGCGCGCATGCCGCGTGTCGCTTTTGTCAAACCGCGTGTTCCGAAAAAGCCGGAAAGCGACGCGCCGACGATTTCGAACCGCGAAATCGGCCAGCCGCTGGCGCTGGCGGCCCTGGCCGCCCGGCAGCGCAAGGAACAGCGCCTGATGATGGTGCATGGCGCGGCGGCGGCAAGCGTATCGCTGGCCACGGCCTATGCGCCGGACGCCACGGATTCCCTGCAGGCGCCGTTCAATGCGATCTTCGGACCGGGCACCCTGGATCCGGCGGCTCCGGGCGAGGACAACCCGGACAGCGGCGATGCCAAGGCCTCGCTCGGCCTCGGCAAACGCAAGGGCCTGTTCCATTCCTGGTTTTCCAACAAGCTGCCGTCAAGCGTGCACAAATCCAGCCAGAAACGCTGTCTTTCCGAAGCCATCTACTTCGGGGCCCGCAGCGAACCCTGGGCCGGCCAGGTGGCCGTGGCACAGGTCGTCCTGAACCGCGTCAAGAACCCGTCCTATCCCAATACGATCTGCGGCGTGGTCTATCAGAACAAGCGCTGGCGCAATCGCTGCCAGTTTTCGTTCGCCTGTGACGGGATCCGGGACCGCATCCGCGACAAGTCGTCCTGGCGCAAGGCCCAGACGATTTCCCGCGAGGTGATCGCGGGCAAGCACTGGCTCGACAAGGTCGGCGATTCGACCCATTACCATGCGACCTATGTAAGCCCGCGCTGGGCGCCGCGCATGACCCGCCAGGGCCGGATCGGCCAGCACATTTTCTTCCGGTCGAAGCGCGGCGGCTGGAGCTGAGCCCGGCCGAAATCGGGGCGCGGCGATCTTGTCGCGACCCGCAGATCGGCATAAGTCTTGTCCAGGACACGCAACCTCCTGGATAGGACGCTCAAGATGGACGTCATCCAACTGACCGATCGCGGCACGGTGGCGATTGCCGGCGCCGATGCCGCTTCGCTGCTGCAGGGCCTGATTACGTGCGACATCCCCGCCGTTGAACGCGACGGACTGGCCACCGGTGCATTGCTGTCGCCGCAGGGCAAGCTGTTGTTCGACTTCATTCTGCATGCCGACGGCGACGGGTTTGTCGCCGATCTGCCGCTTGCTGCGGTCCCGGATTTCATCAAGCGCATGAAACTCTACCGCCTGCGGGCCAAGGTCGATCTCGACGATACGACGGAGACGCGACGCGTTTATCAGAGCCTGTCCGGTGATCCGACCGGCAAGCCGGATCCGCGCACGCCGGAACTCGGCACACGATTTCTCGGCTCCCCGGATGCAGATTCTGTCACAGGAGGCTCGCAGCCCCTGGAGACCTATCACGCGCGCCGCATTGCGCTTGCCGTTCCCGAAGCGCCATACGATTTCCAGTATGGCGAGGTCTTCGCGCACGATGTGGCCCTCGACAGCCTGCACGGCATTGCCTTCGACAAGGGCTGTTATGTGGGCCAGGAAGTGGTGTCGCGCATGGTGCACCGGGGAAGCGCCCGCAAGCGCATTGTCGCGGTGCGCTCGGAAAACCGGCTTCCGGAACCGGGCACGCCGCTTCTCGCCGGCGATCGGCCGATCGGCACGCTCGGCTCCGGCCAGGACGGCAACGGCATCGCCATCGTTCGCCTCGACAAGGCCGTGTCAGCAGAAAACGACGTTACCTGCGGCGGACAGCCCGTGACGCTTTCCATCCCGGATTGGGCCACCTATACATGGCCGGACACCTCCTCCAGCGCGGCTGAGTAACCGACGAAATTATGCCGGACAAACCCAATGCGCCGCCCCGCGCGTGGCAACGCATGTTGTCCGGGCGGCGTCTCGATCTGCTTGACCCGTCGCCGTTCGATGTCGAGATCGAGGACATTGCCCACGGGCTTGCCCGTGTGGCCCGCTGGAACGGTCAGACCGTGGGAGAGCACGCCTTCTCCGTCGCCCAGCACTCCTTGCTCGTGCTCGATATTGCCCGGCAGATGGACGCTGGGCTCGATGACGAGGGGGCCTTGATCGTGCTTCTCCATGATGCCCCGGAATACGTGATCGGCGACATGATCTCGCCGTTCAAGGCGATCATCGGCGACCGCTACAAGGCGATCGAAAAACGGATCCTGTCCGCCATTCATCTGCGGTTCGGTCTGCCGGCCGAACCGCCGTCCCGCGTGGTCAAGCTCGCCAAACGGGCCGACCAGACGGCGGCCTTCCTGGAAGCGACCCGCCTGGCCGGGTTCGAGGAGCCGGAAGCCCGCAAGTTTTTCGGCCGGCCGAATGGTCTTGGGAGCCTTGACCGGTTCGACGTCACGCCCCTTCCGACAGCGGATGCCGAAAACCGGTTTCTGGAGACATTCTTTCAGCTTGAAAAAGTGTAGGCAGGTCGTCTTCGCGATCAGAGCTTGCCGTGTTCACACGTCTTTTTGACGGCCTGAAAGGGTTACTCAAGGTCGTCGCGTGTGTCCAATCGGCCCCCCGATCCGTCATTACCCGATTCATTCGGGTGATCCAGTGGCGCTGCCTTATCTGCTGATGGAATCCTTGAACCGGTATCAACGCGGGTCCGTGTCTAGTACTTCTGCTCAGAGGTACTAGGGGTTGACGGCGAGCCTTTCGGGATCGGTTCCTGGATTACCCGAATGAATCGGGTAATGACGGATTGGGGTGAGCGAGTGCGTAAGACGATCCATGGGCAATGGTTTCCACAAGGGCCACTAGCTGGATCGAAACTTTGCGAGATGTGTATCTATCGGCATTCGATCCGCAGATAGTTCACACTGCGAACATCCTGAAAAACAAACAATAAATCCGATCCCTCCGAGATCGAAGCATTTTTTCCTTGATATAGTATAGCATTGAACTAAATAGTTCAACATTAAACGATATGGAGGCGATTGACATGAAACGTCGGACTTTTCTGAGCCTTGTCGGTGGCGGATGTGTGCTTGCCGCGGGCGGTGTCGGCGCCTTTGCCGTCACCCGCACGCCCCATAAGGCGCTTGCGCCGTGGACGATCGGTCATGACCGGTCACCCGATCCGCGGCTGCGCGCGCTGTCCTATGCGATCCTTGCACCGAACCCGCACAATCGGCAGCCCTGGCTTGTCGAACTGACCGGATCGGACGCCTTTGTGCTGCACGCCGATCCGGCGCGCCGGCTGCCGGAAACCGATCCCTTCGACCGGCAATTGACCATCGGCCTCGGCTGTTTTCTGGAACTGGTCGCCATGGCCGCGCGTTCGGACGGATATCGCCCGGAGATCGCGCTGTTTCCGGACGGCCCCCACGACGAACGGGTGTCCGCCGGTCCGGTGGCGGCTGTCCGTCTCGTTCCCGATGCGGCTGCCGCAGCCGATCCGCTGTTCTCCCAGGTTCTGATGCGCCGTTCCCTAAAGGAGCCCTTCGATGCGGAACGCACCGTGCCGGATAGCGTGGCGCAGGCTTTGATTGAGGACCGATTGCCGGGCACCGCCGCGGTCACGCTCGATCCGGGCCGCATTGCCGACCTGCGGGCGCTCGCCTGGGAGGCGCATGTGATCGAATCCACCACCGCCCGCACCATGCAGGAAAGCGTCGATCTTATGCGCATCGGCCGCGCCGAGATCGAGGCCAGTCCTGACGGCATCGACCTTGGCGGGCCGTTTCTCGAGGCCCTTGCGCTTGCCGGGCTCATGACGCGCGAAGCCCTGGCCGATCCCGAATCGACGGCGTTCCGCGAAGGCATGCGCCTTTACGAAGACATGCACAGGACCGCCATGGGATATTACTGGATCACGACACCGGCCAACACCCGTATCGACCAGATCGCCGCGGGCCGGGCCTATGTCCGGGCCAATCTGATCGCAACACAAAGCGGGCTCGCCATGCATCCGATCAGCCAGGCACTCCAGGAATTTCCCGAAATGGCAACGCACCTGTCGGGGTTGCATACCCTGTTGGGCGCAGATGGCGGACAAAGGGTGCAAATGCTCGCGCGGATCGGCTACGGTCCGGAGGCGGGACCCAGTCCGCGTTGGCCGCTTGAAGCGCGGCTGGCGCGCTGACGCCGAAAAGCAGAACAGGTGAGAGGCGGCAACGCCGAGCGGAATGGCCGACAGACCGGAAGAGGATCCCGTCGCTTTTACCCTGTTCAACGAGATCGGGATCATCGATCAACTGGCGACATCGCTCCTGGAGCGCCATTTGCCGCCCGGTCTGACAGTCCCGCAATTCATCGTGCTCAATCACTTTGTGCGGCTTGGCGGGGAACGCTCGCCCCTTGAACTGGCGCGGGCCTTCCAGGTCACCAAGGGCGCCATGACCAACACGCTGAAGCGGCTGGAGGCGGCCGGGTTCATTGACATGCGTGAGGACCCGGAAGACGGTCGTCGCAAGATCGTCACGATCACTGAGGCCGGCCGCGCGGCACGTCATCGGTCGGTTGCCGGGTTGGCGCCGGTTGTC
Source organism: Rhodobiaceae bacterium (assembly GCA_028285165.1). GTDB lineage: Bacteria > Pseudomonadota > Alphaproteobacteria > Rhizobiales > JANQQB01 > JANQQB01. Next base: position 2,497 of record JANQQB010000081.1, on the reverse strand, counting down.
GCGGAAATGAACCGTCATTTTCCGGACAGGGCGCTTTCGGACCTAATTCCCGGCCTGCAGGCGATCCGCCGGTACCTGGACGAAAACCGGGCGCTGGGGCAGGGCGGCGACAGCACGGATTAGCACGGTCCGGGCAGACCGGTTCATCCCCCGACTATGTGGCAATCGCCGGGCGATGCCGCACGGCCCGCAGCATTCGCATCGCCAGCACCACGACAGCAATCTGCGCGGTCAGCACGGCCGGCCAGACCCCGCCGATCGCCGGATCCAGCCATTTCTGCGGACCGAAGGAAAAGAGCGCGAGCGCAGCGGCAAGTCCGGACGCGACAAGGCCGGAGCGACTGCCGGTCGGGCCGAGCACCAGAGCGGCCGCCGCAGCCGAAAGCGCCGCACCCAGAAACGGTCCCATACCGGAGATCGGGATCGTCGCCGGCGGATGCGGTGCGGTCTGGGTATAGAGCGCGCCGAGCATGGTCGCCTGAAGCACGATGAGCGTTATCAGGGCAGCGCGGGCAGGGGCATCGTCGGACATGCTGTCTCCAATTCGATTACCGTAAAGATGTGTACGCTTTTGACATATCCGTATAGAAGTGTACGGATTTGTCAAGCCGATAGGGAGATCGCATGCGCCCGGACAAGCAGCTTGCCCGCCGCAGGGAAATCGAAGAGGCCGCCTATGCGGTGCTCGCCGAAAAGGGCTATCGCGGCGCCTCGATGCTGGCGATCGCCCGCAGGGCTGGAGCGTCGAACGAAACGCTTTATCGCTGGTACGGCACCAAGCAGGGTCTGTTTCGGGCACTGGTCGAGGAAAATGCGCACCAGGTCGCGGCCCGGCTGCGCCATGCGCTCGACAGGAATGAGGATCCTCTGGATACACTCGCCGGTCTCGGCCCCGAATTGCTGGCATTGCTGCTGGCGGACCGCGCAATTGCGCTCAACCGTGCCGCCGCGGCCGATGCCGACGATACCGGCAGCCTCGGACAGGCGCTCCGCGAGGCGGGCCGCGATTCGGTCATGCCCCTGATTGCTGCGGTCTTCGATCAGGCTCGCCGGACCGGCCGGCTGGTCGTGGAGAATGCGTCGGAGGCGGCCGAGATCTATCTCGGTCTCCTCGTCGGCGACCTGCAAGTCCGCCGCGTCACGGGTGCGCTGGCGGGCATTGGCGCCGAGGAAGCGGCCCGGCGCGCGGATCGGGCCGTCGAAATCATCCGCCGGCTCTACGCGCCCGAACTGCCGGCGGTGTGACGGCGATGCGCATCGCACGGTTCGGTTGACCTGTGGCGCCGGAGGCCTGATGGGTCTATACAGAAAAAAAGCAGGTTCGAGGCTTCTTCCCGCATGCTCTATGTCTGTTCCCTGTCGCACTTATCGGAAACGGCGGCCCGGACCCGCGCCGAAACGCTGGTCACCCTGATAAATGCCGGCACGCCTGTGGATCGGCCGGCGAGCATCGATCCGGAAAACCATCTGTTTCTCGGTTTCAATGACATTGTCGAGCCGATGGAGGGTCTGACGCCGCCGGGCAGCCAACATGTCCAGGCACTGATCGACTTTGCGCGCAAATGGGATCGCCGGGCGCCGATGATCGTGCATTGCTGGGCCGGGATCTCGCGGTCCACGGCCGGGGCCTTCATCATCTCCTGCGCCCGCAATCCGGCGGCCGACGAGCAATCGGTGGCCGCGACGCTGCGCGCCGCCTCGCCGTCCGCCACGCCGAATGCCCGGCTGGTTGCGCTCGCCGATGAGATCCTTGAGCGTGAGGGCCGCATGATCCGCGCGATGGAGGCCATCGGCCGCGGAGCCAACGCCTATGAAGGAGCGCCCTTCATGTTGGATGTCGAGCAATAGACGCGATGCACGAAACCCGGATCGAAATCGGGTTGAGTGCGGCGATTGTCGCCGCGTCCGGCCAGACGCCTCTGATTCTGACCGTCAGGAGCGATGGCAGCGACGAGGCCCGCGAACCGGTCAGCCTGCCGTTCGGCCCGTTCGACCCGCTGCATCACCGCACGATCGAGATCGGCCTGAGGGCCTGGGTCGGCGAACTCACCGACCTCGATCTCGGCTATGTCGAACAGCTTTACACGTTCGGCGACCGCGGCCGTCACCTGCAGGAAAGCGATTCCGGCCCGCACGTCATGTCGGTTGGCTATTTGGCTCTGACGCGGCTGCTGGAGGACGGCAGCACCGCGACCGGCCCGGGCGGTCCCCGCTGGATGCCCTGGTATGACTTCTTTCCCTGGGAGGACTGGCGCGGCGGGCGTCCCGGTATCCTCAACGAAACGCTGCTTCCGTTGCTGGCGGATTGGGCCGAGCGAAAACCCTCCGCCGACGAACCGCCACGCCCGCTCGATCGGCGGGAACGTCTGGCGATGGCCTTCGGCGGCGAGGACGCGCCGTGGGACGAGGAAAAGATCCTCGAGCGCTACGAACTGCTCTACGAGGCGGGCATTGTCGAGGAGGCGCTGCGCGACGGGCGGCGGGCGGCGACCGAACG
>JANQQB010000063.1 GCA_028285165.1 Rhodobiaceae bacterium | reverse complement strand
GATCCCGATCCGATGATGATGTAATCGAACGTGCGGGCGGGCTTCGGGGTGTTCAGCGTCGAGGCGGCCCAGGCGCGCGGCGACCAGGCGCTCGCCAGCGCGCCGGCAAGCCCGGCGGTGACACCGGCGGCTATCGCGGTGCGGATGAAAGTGCGGCGGCTGGTCCGGCCGCAATGAAAGTCCCGTACCGCCTGCTCGAGACGGCTGTCGTTTCGATCGCTGGTCGTCATTGTGTCCTCCCTCGGTGAGTGTGTCTGCGTCACGTCATCGTCTGCTCAGGCACAAACCGGTCGCGTGGACCGACCCGCTTGCGCTGGCGCCCAGGGCCTCTTGCGGACCCTTTCCGGCATGTACTCCGTCATTATTCCCGGCGATTCAGATCGTCCGGCCGCCGTCGACCTCCAGGATCACACCGGTCAGAAAGGCCGCTTCGTCGGAGGCCAGGAACAACGTGGCATCGGCCATATCCTTGGGCTCGCTGAGGCGGCCGAGCGGCACGGTCGCAATGAATTTTTTCCGGTTTTCCGGCGTGTCCGGCATGCCCATGAATGTTTCAAGCAGCGCCGTCGCACCCATTACAGGGGCCAGACCGCAGACACGGATCCCGTCGGGTGCCAGTTCCACCGCAAGCGACTTGGTCATCAGGTTCACGGCGCCCTTGGAGGCGTTGTACCAGGTGAGCCCGGGCCGCGGTCGGATGCCGGCGGTCGAACCGACATTGAGCATGACGCCCGAGCCCCGCTCGCGCCAATGCGGAACGACGGCATGGGTCATGTGGAAGATCGAGGTGACATTGATGTCAAAGACCTTGCGGAATGTCGCCTCGTCCACATTGAGCAAGGGCTGGTTCCGGTGCGACCAGCCGGCATTGTTGACAACGACATCGACTGACCCGAACGCCTCGATCACAGCAGCGACCGCCGCCGACACGTCGGTGCCGACCGAGACGTCGGCCTTCACGGCCAGCGCGGACTCGCCGATTTCCGCGGCAACATCGCGGGCGCCGGCCTCGTTCAGGTCGACGATTGCGACCCTTGCTCCCTCCTCGGCGAACCGATGCGCAATGGCGCGGCCGAACCCCGAGGCGGCGCCGGTCACAAGGGTGGTTTTGCCGGCCAGTCTTCCGTTTATGCTCACAAGATCTTCCTATCGATAATCCTGAACGACCGTCTTGGTCTGGGAGAATTCGTAGAGCGCGGCGAACCCTTTCTCCCGGCCGTGGCCGGATTTGCGCATGCCGCCGAACGGCAATTCGATGCCGCCGCCGGCGCCGTAGCCGTTGAGAAAGACCTGACCGCAACGCAACGCCCGCGCGAGCCGCATCTGACGCCCGGCATTTTCCGTCCAGACGCCGGCAACGAGGCCGTAATCGGTGTCGTTGGCGATGCGAATTGCGTCGGCCTCATCCTCGAAAGGAATGAGCGAAAGCACGGGCCCGAAGACCTCCTCGCGCGCCAGATCGTCGGCTTCCGGCACCGGTCCGAACAGGGCTGGCGCCACAAAGAAACCGTCTGACCCGGCCGCATCGGAAACGCGGCCTCGGGCGATCAGCGGCGCGCCGGCGCGCTCGATGAACGCATTGACACGATCACGCTGGACCCGGGAAATCAGCGGCCCAAGCGTCTTGTCTTCCGCAAACGGCGCGGCGACCAGTGTCTCGAACCGATCGCTCAACCAGGCAACCGCCCGATCCCAGATCGGCTTGTGGATCAGCGCCCGCGATCCGGCGGAACAGGTCTGGCCGCCATTCTGGACGATTGCCCCGGCAACGACCGGCAGGGCCTTGTCGAGATCGGCGTCGTCGAAGACGATCTGGGGCGATTTGCCGCCAAGCTCCAACGTGCAGCCGATATGGTTGCGCGCGGCCGCCATCTGGACCAGCGCCCCGACTTCCGGCGATCCGGTGAAGGAAA
>JANQQB010000046.1 GCA_028285165.1 Rhodobiaceae bacterium | reverse complement strand
TTTATCCGGACGAACCGGTGCCGCTGACCGAGGCGGTACCCGCGGCACCGGGGAGCCTGCACGGCGCCATGCACCTGGCACGGGAAGTCGCCTTCCAGGCCGATGTCGCCGGACCGCTCGCAATCGTGCGCCCGACGCTGATCTACGGCGCCGAGGATCCGCATAACGGCTACGGGCCGAACAAGTTCCGCCGCCTGGTCTCCGACGGCCAGACGATCACCCTGTTCGGCGAGGGCGAGGAGCGGCGCGACCACGTCTACGTCCACGACGTCGCAGACCTGATTGTCCGGATCCTGCGGGCGAAGAGCACCGGCATCCTGAACATCGCCACCGGCAATGTGCATTCGTTCAAGGACATTGCCGAAAAGGTCGTCGCGCTGTCCGGCAAACCGGTCTCGATCCAGGGTTCGCCGCGCTCCGGCCCGATGCCGCATAACGGCTACCGGCCGTTTGCCATCGATGACTGCAAGGCGGCGTTCCCGGATTTCGCCTACACGTCTCTTGAGGACGGCTTGAAGCAATCGGCCGGCGTCTGATCCTCCGGCACGCCACGGTCACAAAGGGGTTGAAGGAAGACCATGAAAAAAGCACTCGTGATTGGCGGCGGCTTTGCCGGCTGCGCCGCCGCGCACCAGCTCATGCTGATGGGCGGCTGGGACGTGACCCTGGTCGAACGGGCACCGTTCCTCGGCGCCGGCGTCCGGACGCGCTATTATGGCGGACATCCCTATACGTTCGGTCCGCGGCACTTTCTCACGCCCTGGCCGCATGTCTTTGAATTCCTGAACACCTATGTGCCGATGCGGCGCTGCGCGGACCACCAGTTCCTGACCTATGTGGAGCGCGACCAGCGTTTCTACACCTATCCGATCCACGCCGACGACATCCCGGAAATGCCCGAAGCGGCCAAGATCGAGGGCGAATTGTCGGCCATCAACATCGAGGCGCTGTCGAAACTCTCGTCCGCCGAGATCGCCGGCATGTCCCGCAAGGAGGCGCGCGGCGTCAATCTGGCGAGCCAGGCCCGAAACTTCGAGGATTTCTGGATCTATTCGATCGGCGAAACGCTCTACGACAAGTTCGTCGACCGCTATTCCCGCAAGATGTGGCAGATCGACGACAACAAGCAGATCGACGATTTCACCTGGTCGCCGAAGGGCGTAACGGTGAAGGAGGGCCCGCGCGCCGCCTGGGACACGGCGATTTCCGCCTACCCGATCGCCTTCAACGGCTATGACGATTACTTTTCGATCGCGACCGAAGGTGTGAACGTGCATCTCTCGACGACGATCGAGAATTACGACATTCCCAACAAGACGGTCTGGATTGACGGCGAAAAGCACACATTCGACCTGATCGCCAATTCGATTTCGCCCGACATCCTGTTCGAAAAATGCCACGGTGAACTGCCCTATGTCGGGCGCGACCTGCATACGATCGTACTGCCCGTCGAGTTCGCGCTGCCGCCGGAAGTCTATTTCATCTATTTTGCCGGCGACGAGAAGTTCACGCGCATCACCGAGTACAAGAAGTTCACCTTGCACAAGGCGCCGACCACGCTGATCACGCTGGAAGTGCCGACGATGACATCGAAATATTATCCCTTGCCTTTCGAATCCGAAAAGGCGAAGGCCAAGAAGTATTTCGACGAAATGCCGGACGACGTCCACAATATCGGGCGGGCGGGCACCTACCTCTACAACGTCGACATCGACGACACGATCCGCCACGCCCTCGAAATGGCGGAAAAGATCAAATCCTGATCCCGGCTCCACCCATGCCCCGGCGACGCGCTGCCGAAGAAGCGGCCTCGACCCGAACAATCCTACGATAAAAGGCTGATACGAATGTCCGACACCAAGAAACCGCATTTCCCGCCGGTGGCCATCGAACCGGTTCTCGGCGAGCCCTGGGTGGCGCTTGCCAATGGTCAGGAACTCGCGGACTGGACCCGCGAGAACGAGATTGAATACAACCAGAACAACCGGCAGACCGAAAAGCATCTGTTCTACCGGCGCACGTTCGACTTCCTGACAGACAACCGTGTCCGCGGCGACTATTACGAGTTCGGCTGTCACCGTTGCCGTACCTTCCGCATGGCCCTGACCGAGGCGCGCCGACACAATCTCGATTCGATGGGCTTCCATGCCTTCGACAGTTTCGAGGGCCTGCCGGATCCGACGTCCGATACCTCGGTGGAGATCTGGAAGCGCGGCGCACTGACGACCTCCGAAGAGGACTTCATGGGCATGGTCCGCGACCACGGCATCTATGTCGACAACGTGCGCACGATCAAAGGCTATTATTCGGAAAGCCTGACAAAGGAACTGGGCGCTGAATACCTGGATTCGGGCCGCAAGGCGGCGTTGATCAACATCGATTGCGATCTCTACGAATCCGCCGTGCCGGTTTTCGATTTCATCGATCCGCTGCTGCAGGAAGGCACGGTGCTTTACATCGATGATCAGTTTGCCGGCTACAAGGGCAACCCGTTGAAGGGTGTCTCCAAGGCGTTTCTGGAATGGCAGAAGCGGACACGCTGGAAGGTGGTCCGCCATCTCGACATCAGCTGGTGGGGCCGGTCCTACATCGTCTACCTCGAAAAGGAAGAGATCGACGGCGTTCTTTGACACGGTCTGGTCCGCGCGTCTGTTGAGGCCGTTTGAGGTCTGGGATATACGGGCGCCACGCCAGCATTTCACAACACATCCGGGGTGAGGCCAGTGGCTGAAATCAATCTCCTGCGATCCTATCCGCGCAGCAAACGCAATGTGAGCAAACGCTCCTCGGCCAAGACGGATGAGCACATCCGGATTTCCCGGGAATACGGCGAAGCCTATTTCGACGGCCCGCGCGAGGTCGGCTATGGCGGCTATCGCTATGACGGTCGCTGGGTGGCGATCGCCCGCGACATGGTCGAGCATTGGGGCCTGAAACCGGGCGATCGGGTGCTCGATATCGGTGCCGCCAAGGGGTTCCTGGTCAAGGATTTCATGATCGCCCTGCCGGGCCTGGAAGCCTTTGGAACCGACATCTCCTTTTATGGCGTGACCCATTGCGAGCCCGAAATCGTCGGCCGCATGCACGTGCATGACATGCACGATCCGCTGCCGTTTCCCGACAATTCATTCGACGCGGTGACCTGCATCAACACGCTGCACAATCTGCGGCGTCCCGATCTGGTCAAGGCGCTGCAGGAAATCAGCCGGGTCACGAAGGACGACAAGGCCTATGTCCAGGTCGACAGCTACAGAACGCCGGATGAAAAGGAATTGTTCGAGGATTGGGTCCTGACGGCCTATACCCACGACTATCCCGACGGATGGCGCGCGATCTTCGATGAAGCCGGTTACAAGGGCGACTATTACTGGACGCTCATCCTCGGCGAAGATACGGAGGAATAGACCCGTGCTCGACAGACGCAACAGCTACGATGCGGCGGCCGCCAAGGCACGCTGCAAGGCCCACCGCAAGGCCATTCTCGACATGACCCAGCGCGTCACGGCGCTGCATGTCGGCGGCGCGTTTTCGGCCACCGAGGCCGTCGACTGCATCTATTACGACCTGATGCGGCCGAACGCCGAGGGCAAGGTGGTCGGCGAGGGGGCGCCCGACACGTTTCTGATGTCGAAGGGCCACGGCTACATGATCCAGGCGATCATCCTGAACGGTCTCGGCATCATGAGCGACGAGATCCTGAACGGTTATTGCACGCCGGGCGGTCTGATCGGCGTGCATCCTGATTACGGCGTTCCCGGCATCGAAGCCTCGACCGGCGCGCTCGGCCACGGCCTGTCGATGGCCATGGGCATGGCCTATGCGGTCAAGACCCAGGGCAAGGACGGCGTCGTCTATACCGTCCTGTCCGACGGCGAGGTCCAGGAGGGGTCGACCTGGGAGGCGGTGCTGATCGCCTCCTCGCGCGGCGTCAACAATCTGGTCGCCATGGTCGACAACAACAACATGCAGAGCCTCGGCTTCACCAACGAAACCCATCCGAGCTTTTATCCAGTCGTCGACAAGTTCGTCGCCTTCGGTTGGGAAGCCGTCGAAGTCGACGGCCACGACAGCCAGGCGATCTACGACGCGGTGATGAACCGCAAGGGCGACAAACCCTTCGTCATCAACCTGAAGACCACCAAGGGCAAGGGCGTCAGCTACATGGAAAGCGTGCCGATGTGGCACTACCGTTCGCCCAATCCGGAAGAATATGCGCAGGCGATCCGCGAGATCGATGAGGCCTAGAAAATGAGAAACACCTTTTCCAAGGCGCTATACGAATGCGCCACCGAAGACCCCTCGATCTACATTGTCGTTGCGGACATCTCGCCGGCCGGATCGATGGCGGAGTTCCAGAAGGACCACCCGGACCGGTTCATCAATGTCGGCGTCGCCGAACAGGTGATGATCGGCATGGCCGCCGGCCTGGCGCTCAAGGGCTGCCAGCCGTTCGCCTACACGATCGCGACCTTCACGCTCTACCGCCCCTTCGAAATGGTGCGCGACGACCTGTGCTATCAGAACCTGCCGGTGACGATCGTCGGCATGGGGTCGGGCGTGATCTATTCGACGCTCGGCGGCACGCACCACACGATGGAAGACATTGCGGTTGCCAGCGCCATCCCGAACATGCGCGTCATCGCGCCCTGCGATCCGCTGGAATGCATCGAGGCGACCCGCTATTGCGCCAAGCAGAAGGACGGCCCGATCTACCTGCGCATCGGCAAGGCCGGCGAACCGAACCTGACCGAGAACGCCGTCGATCCCTGGGAGTTCGGCAAGATCCGCTATCTGCAAAAGGGCGCCGACGTCTGCATCCTGTCGCACGGCGTGATCATGAAGCAGGCGGTCGAGGTCGCCCGCGAGCTGGAAGCGAAGGGCAAGTCGGTGTCGATCGTCTCGTGCCACACCGTCAAACCGCTCGACCGGCCCGGCATCGAAGCCGCGCTGTCGAACCATGGCGAGGTCCTGGTCGTCGAGGAGCATGTGCCGGAAGGCGGGCTTGCCTCTCGGGTGAAACAGATCGCCTGGGACATTCAGGCGAAATGCAAGCTGCACACATTCACGCTGCAGGATGAATTCATCCACAATTACGGCAACCACGACGATCTGCTTGCCGCGCACGGCATTTCGGTGCCGGCAATCCTGAAGGCGGTCGGCTGACGCCATGCGCATCCTGGTGACCGGCGCCGGCGGATTTGCCGGCGGCCACATGGCCCGGCGCCTCGCCGAAGCCGGTCACCACGTGTTCGCTTTGACCCGGTCGTCGCCGGTGGAGTCGCCAACCTCCGACGCCGCCGCACGATTTGAGGTCGTTACGGCAGCGCTTGACCATCCGGGAACCCTGCCGTCGGATATCGATGCGATTGTGCACACCGCGGCGACGTCGATCTGGCACGGCATCAGTGTCGACAGCATGATCGCAGACAACGTGGTCGCGACACGGGCGCTGATCAATCACGCGCTCGATGTCGACGCGCGCGCCTTCATCTTCTTTTCGTCGATTTCCGCGTTCGGTCGCGTGACGGCCAGCGAACTGGATGAAGCCGTGCCGACGACGGACCCGGACGCTTACGGCGCCACCAAACTTCTGGGCGAACAGCATCTTGCCGACATTGCCGCCCGATTGCCGTCGCTGGCGATCCGGCTGCCGGCCGTCATCGGGCGCGGCTCGAAGCGCAACTGGCCGTCCGAGGTTCTGCGCAAGCTGCGCGCCGGCGAGGATCTGGCGTTCTTCAACCCGCAGACCCCCTTCAACAATGTCGTGCACGAGGCGGATCTGGCGGCACTTGTCGGGTCCGCGCTCGGCATGGACTTGGTCGGCCACGACATGGTCGTCGTCGGCTCCGGCGGCCAGACGACATCCGGCGCCGTTGTCGACCTGCTGGTGGCTGAAACCGGCAGCACGTCGCGCATCGCGACCCGTGAGGAGGCCCGGCATTCCTTCCTCATCAAGTGCGACCGGGCCCGACAGCGTTATGGCTTTGAACCGATGCCGGTGGAGGAAGCCGTGCGCCGTTTCGCGCGCCAGACCTGAGCGCCGACGGGGCGCTTCCGGATACCGTCACGTTATCTGAGACATCGCTGCGCAGGAGCGGGCAGACCGCTTGACAGCATCGCGTCCATTTTATAACCATAGAGTTATGGAACAAAGTGGTTATATTGAAAAATCGCCGGACCTTGATGCGGTCTTTGCGGCTCTCGCCGATCCGACACGCCGGGCGATCCTGACGCGGCTGGCGACCGGGGAGGCGTCTGTCAATGAGATCGCGGCACCGTTCCGGATGAGCCAGCCCGCGGTGTCCAAGCATCTCAAGGTGTTGGAGCGGGCCGGCCTGATCGAACGGGACGTCGACAGGCAGCGACGCCCCGCACGACTGAGGGCCGACCCGATGGAGGCCGCTGTGACATGGCTCGAGGAGTTCAGGCAGTTCTGGTCATCGAGTTTCGATCAACTGGACGACCTTCTGGAAGATTTGAAAAGAGCACAGAAAAAGGATGACTGACATGACTGAATTGCCGACCTATGTGCTGGAGCGGGATTTCAAAGCGCCGCGCGACCTCGTCTGGAAGACCTGGACCGATCCGGATCTCTTGCCGCGCTGGTACGGCCCCGGCGTGGAGACAATCGTGCACAAGCTCGACGTCAGGCCTGGTGGGCTGTGGCTCGGGGAAATGAAATGGGGCGGCAATTCGAACTATCAGCGCGTCGAATACACCGAGGTGACGCCGCCGGAAAAACTCGTCTGGCTGCATGCCGTTTCCGATGCCGAGTGGAACGTCATTGCCAATCCGATGATGGCCGACTGGCCGCGCGTGCTTCTCACCACGGTCACGTTCGAGGAAACCGGCGGAAACACGCGGATGCGGTTGACCTGGGTGCCGCATGAGGCAAGCGACGCGGAGATCGCATGTTTTGCCGGGGCGATTGCCGGCCTCGACAAAGGCTGGGGTGCAGGGATGGAGCTGTTGGCCGAATTGCTCGACGAGCTGCAGGCACAGCCGGCAGGCTAGGAGTCGCAGAACGGCCCGGCCGATCCGCGCCGGGCCGACTTTTCGGCCGATCCGGCCTTACCTTTCTTTGACCATGTTCTGCGTTCATCCGAATTCGTCGCGGCGAGCTCCGGGAAACTACGGATTGTGTTCGTGTCTTGGTGTATTATGTAGCTAGTACACCAACACGGTATGTTCATGACAGCGTGGAACGACACTCAGCCGATCTTCCTGCAGATCCGGCAACAGCTCATCGAGATGATCCTGAAGGAGACGATTCCTGAAGGGGAGGCGCTGCCGTCTGTCCGGCAGATCGCGACCGAGCTGTCCGTCAATCCGCTCACCGTCACCAAAGCCTATCAATCGCTGGTCGATCTGGAAATCGTCGAGAAGAAACGAGGTGTGGGAATGTATGTAGCCGGCAAAGCGCGCGCCAAGCTGCTGGCCCATGAGCGCGAGAAGTTCCTGGCCGAAGACTGGCCAAGGATCCGGGCGCGTATCGAGGCGCTCGACCTCACGCTCAACGATCTCCTCACCGATGGGGACCGCAAATGAGCGCGGCCGCCAATCCCGTCATTGCCCGGGCAAGCAACCTGACCAAGCGCTTCGGCCGGAAGACCGTGCTGCGCGGCATCGATTTCACGATCCCTGCCGGACGCATTTACGGACTGGTCGGACATAACGGTGCCGGCAAGACGACGACGCTCAATGCGCTCCTGGGCCTCACCGATTGCGGCGGCCAGATCGAAGTGCTGGGTCTCGATCCCTATCGCAGCCGCGCGGCGCTGATGAACGACGTCGCGTTCATTTCCGACGTTGCGAGCCTGCCGCGCTTTTTGAAGGTGCGCGAACTCTTCGATCTCATAGATGCCATCCACCCCGGTTTCGACCGACAAAAGGCGATCTCGTTCCTGCAGGGCACCGACCTTGCGCCGGGCCTGCGCATCAAGACCCTGTCGAAGGGCATGGTGGCCCAGCTTCACCTTGCCGTCGTTTTGGCGATCGACGCGCGTTTGCTGGTCCTCGATGAACCGACGCTCGGCCTCGACATCACCTATCGCAAGCGGTTCTACCGGCGCCTCATCGAGGATTACATGAGCGAGGATCGCACGCTCCTGATCACCACCCACCAGGTGGACGAAATCGAATTCATGCTGACCGACATCATGTTCATGCGGGACGGGGAGATCGTGCTCGACACGCCGATCGATGCGATGAGCGAGCGGTTCCGCCAGGTGATCGTCGGCGGCGACCATAGGGCCGACGCCATGGCGTTGAAGCCCGTCTTTTCGGAAACCCGCTTCGGGGAAACCGTGATGATCTTTGACGGTGTCGAAGGCGATCGACTGGAACCGCTCGGCCGCCTGTCGACTCCGAGCCTGTCCGATCTGTTCGTCGCGCTGATGCAGCGCGAGACCGTTTATCCGGGAGACGCCTGATGCGCGCCCTGACCGCATTGCTGAAACGCGAATATCTCGAACATCGTGGCGCCTTTCTCTACGCGCCGACTGTCGTGCTGATCATCATTGCCGGTGCGATCCTGTTCGCGGCGCTGGCGGGCAATGCCGATTTCAGCGTGCTGGGCGGAGACGTCCCGGTCGGAATCCAGCTGTACCGGATCGGCATAGGCGGCGCCTTTTTCTTCTGGTCCGGCTATCTCCTCATCGCCCTGTTTTTCTATTTCGCTGACAGCTTTTCCGCGGACCGGCGCAACAACGCGCTTCTGTTCTGGAAGTCGATGCCCCAGAGCGATCTGAAGATCCTGACGAGCAAGGCGCTGTCGGCGCTTACGATTTTCCTGGCTCTGATACTCGGCTTTGCCCTTCTGACGGCGATTCTGGCCTATCCGCTGCTTGTGATTGCGGCGTCGCGGCACACGTTCATTGTTGCCCCCGCTCCATCCGAGGCCTTGGCGGACTTCGTTCAGATGAGCGTTGTCGGGGTCGTATATCTGGTGTTGACGCTGCTTTGGTACGCCCCGGCGCTCGCCTGGGTGGCCGGATTGTCGACGCTGTTTCAGCGTTGGAGCATTCCGCTTGCGGCGCTGATACCTGGCACGGTCATGCTCCTTGAATATATGAACAGCCTGCGCGGCCCCGGGATTCCGCGCCCGATTGCGGGATTTCTCGACTGGCGATTCGAAGGGTTTCCTGACGAGGCGCGGGCTGCGACGCTTCTCTTAGTCGATCCGGACGGGGGCCCCTTTGCCCTGGTCGAATTGATGCTCTCCGAGATCGACTGGCTGCATATGGCCCTCGGCCTGATTTTTTCGGCAGCCATCGTCTATCTCGCCAGCGAATATCGCCGCCGGCGGATCGAGGCCTGAAGTAAATCCCGTCGGTGCCGCCGGATCCGACCGTGGTCCGGCCGGCCGGACTTTCGAACATCCATACCCAATTCCATGCCCCCGCCGTTTGCAGCGGGCTCGCTTGTTCCATGAAAGGAAACCCATGCCGACACAGGAAAGCTTCTGGGACCGCCAGGCCGATTCCTATGCAAAAAAGCCGATCAAAGACATGCCCGCCTATGAGCGCACGCTCGAACGCACGCGGGCTTACCTGTCTCCCGCAGACCATGTCCTTGAAGCCGGATGCGGGACCGGTTCGACCGCATTGCTCCTGGCCACGGACGTCGCCCATATTACCGCCATCGACGTCTCGTCGCGCATGATCGAGATTGCGAGCGACAAGCGGGAGAAAGCGGGTGTCGGTTCGGTTGCCTTCAGGAAGGCCACCTTGGACGACGCGAGCTTGGAAACGGCGTCCTTCGAGGCGGTTCTGGCCTTCAGCTTTCTGCACCTGCTCGACGATCCCGGTGCAGCGATTCGAAGGATCCACGATCTCTTGAAGCCGGGCGGGGTCTTCATCTCGAAGACCGTTTGCCTCGGCGGAAAGGTCGGATTGTGGCCGCTTCTGATCAAGGGGATGCAGATCGTCGGATATGCGCCGCATGTAACCTATCTCGACGCGGAACGCATCGAAACGCTGGTTGCGGAGGCCGGTTTCGACATCCTGGAAACCGCAGATTATCCCGGATCGCTCACCAGCCGCTTTGTCGTCGCGCGGAAACCCTAGGTCCTAGTCTCGCACCTGCCATGGTCTGCGACGCCTTGTTCCAGGGGCCTGAGACCGACACGTCGCGGAACCGGATCGTCCGTGCAAGGGATAATCTCCGATCGTCTCGAAACAGGTTGACGGATGCGGGGTCAATCGGGGATGGAAGGGGTGGAGCAACTTCCGGTTCTGACCGGATCTGCGGCGGGTGAGGGACAAGCCATACCGATTTTGAAAAAGCGGTGGGCCAACGATGTGTGGGCGAACCGATAGGATGATTTTTAGAAGCATGAATTCATTCACCAATTCAGCATTGGGTCTGGGAGCCGCAGGCGGGTCCGGTGGGACCGCGCCGGCGCATTCCGTTGACGCGAAACCGATCTTGTCGATCGCCAGCTACAACGCCGCTGAAACGGAAGGGTCCGTTCCGCTTTCAATCCCGCACATCATGGCTTTCAAGCCGGTCTCCTACCAGATGGTCGGTTGGCCCCATACCATTGGGGATATGCGCGAACTGGCCCGGTTTGCCGACCATAACTTCGAGGCCGAGATCGCTGGCCTGTTTGCGTCGGGAGCGCAGTTCGAGCCGGTCGGCTATCGCAATGCCTTCACGCATGACGAAAAGGAGTTGCTGGAAGTCGTGCGCGACAAGGTGCGTGCCTTCACCGCCGGTTGGTTCGGGAGGCGGGTTGCCCCGATCACCAACATTCTGGTCCAGATGGGACCTTTCCGCATGGTCAACCAATTGGGCGCCACCTTCGGCGTGGACAAACCGACGGTGTTCGAGCCCGGACCAGGGGCCGGTTATCTGGGGGCTTTCCTCACCGAAGCCGGTCACCGCTATGCGAGCTACGATGTGGCGCAGTCATACTACCTTTGGCAAAGCTGTCTGATGCAGGCGACCGGAGGTTCGGACTTTGCCGAACTCGCAGTCCTGGAGGCCGCCGAACGCAACGCTGCGCTCGCGAAAGCGCGGATCGCGCACATTCCGTGGTGGCATTATGTATCGATGCTGCATGGCACGGATTATCGATGCGACATCGTCTATTCCAATTCCAACCTTTCGGAGATGTCACGCGTTTCGCTGCGCATGCTCCTGCATACGTCCAAGACCATGTTGCAGGATTCCCCGGTCGGTGCTTTCACGTTTTTCAGCAAGGGCATGCCGGCTCAGACGCCGCATGAACAGATCGACGAGGAGTTCCGGATCTTCGGCTATCACAAGGTCTTCGATGCACCGTTTTCGGCATACGTGCTGGACGAATCGCGCGCCGACCGCATTCGCGAAGCCTTTGCCAACGGTATTCTGGACTACGATCCGAGCGGTCGCGGCGGCGCCATGGAAGCCAATCAGGTTTCGGCCGTTGCGCGCGACGAGGCGCCCCTCGATACCGCATTGACACAATGGTATCACGGCTGGAATCCGCCGTTTTCTGAAGGTTGATGGAAGATTCCGATTGCTTTCGGCTCGGAGGTTCCGGTGGATTCTGCGGTTTTTCGCGACAGACCGAATGACCAAGGAATCCGCCATGCTCGTTTATTGCAAAGAATCCCCTACTGTATTTTTGCAATTCTTGCCTTCTTTGCGGTTCCTCTCGATCAGCTCAATGCGGAACTCGTAAAAACCTGCAAGCAGCCAGCAGACAAAACAAGAATCGCCTCGAAAGATGGTGAGAGATCGGTAGCCGCAGGATCGTTTCTGTTTAAGCTGAACGGAAACGTAATCGAGCTTATTGACTCTAGTGGCGAACCGATAGACCGGATCTCGGTTCAGCAATATGACGCTGGCTCGATCGATGGCCTGTTTGTCGACAAAAACGGCGGGCTGCTGGCGCTGGCAAACGAAACGAGTTTCCGTGTGACAGTGGACCGATCGTCGGACCCTTGGAGATTCTCGGGGCGGCAAGAGTTTCCAACCCTATTCAGAGAAATCTGTGGTTGGACGCAGCGTTACATGACGACGTGTCGGTTTGCCCAAACAACATTCAGTCATGAGCTGAAATCAGCCTTTATATCCGGCTACGACGGAGCGGGAAGGCATCAGAGCTACATGATAAACTCTGATGAATTTTTGAATATAAACGACCTTACGAGCAGCCCCGCATTCCATTTTCTGGAAATAGTGGGAAGCGGATCGGCTCAATTCAGAACGGTGTCGGGTGAGAATTATTTATTTGATGGAGAAACAATGAGTCCGTGTATATCGAAATAAGTAATTTTCGAAATATATCAAATATCACTTATTGAAGAAAATTTAGAAATAGAGCTTTCGCTTGCAGTAATCGTATTGCGGAGCACGCCAGTCTTCACCGTTGGCATTACCCGCTCGTCTTGCACGTCGTGGGGTGGCACCATGGCGAAGGGCTGATGCCCGTCTCGACCATGGGGGCCTGGATGTCGAGCGTCACCGAAGGCGATCCGAAACTTGTGACGCCCAATCCCTTGGACAACTGGATGAGAACTGTCCCATTTGTTCCTTCCAGCGTCGCTCCGAGGGAAAGGCGGGTCCAGCCGTTTCTGGCCTTTTCGCTTCGAAACCGAAGCTTCCGACTGTTGCCGATGCGCAGGAGATCGAACAATTCGGTGTCTGCCGCGTAGTCGGCAATAACGCCGTTGCCCTTGTCGTCATGCAGCTGCAGACGGACAGATGTGTCGGGATCGGATCGTATGTAGACGGAAAAGGTGTAGGCACCCGCATCGGTGCCGGACCAGGCCAGGGCGCCGTAATGTTCGCCGTCGTAATCGGTGGTCACCAACCGCTGGACGATCGCCCCGTCATGGATCGGTTTGTAGTCCAGGACTTGCGCTTCGGTGTGAGCCAGCGACGTGATGTTCGTGGCAGTCAATCGATTGAGCCCGTCGCTTTCGGGGGTCGGCAGGGCCTCGGCGACCTTTACGGCCGGCGCGGTCGGGTTTTTCAGGGCCTCGGCGATCAGGTTCGCGACCAGGGCATTGCCCTTGCTGGACATGTGACCGTAGACGGAATTGTTGTCGTGCATCACGTAATGGCTTTGCAGTTCGGTCAGCGAGCCTTCCACGATCGTGCGAAGGCTGTCGAATTCGTCAACCACGCCGAAGCCGGCTTCAGCGGCACATTGAATCAACTCGTCCGCGTCGTAGCTGCGCTCGTGCTGTCGCGCCTGGACCCAGCCGCCATGCTGCAGGACGAGCAGGCCGCGCGCGCCGGTCGCCGACAGTTTGGCGCCCAGCCGGCTGAACAGATAACAGGAGACCTGGATGGGATTGTTGGCGACCTTTTCATAGGTCTGTGCGGCATGGGAAACCGCATCATCGGACACATTGGCTCGCGTGTACCACCATTGCGGCGCAAGGCGGCTGAAGATCATGTGGAACGAGTAAACGCGTGCCATGCTGCGTCTGATCGCGTCGGAAACCGGGGTCTTCTCGGCTTTCACGCGCGGGACCGGCACATTCCTCAGAACGAATTCATCGCCCTGCGGAAGAAAATAGGGTTTCGGTGCTCCATAGCTTGAGAACTGCGCCCGACGCACGTCGTCCGGGGCGAGGACACCGACAAGTACGGTCTTGGGCTGTACAACAGGGATCAATTGCTCGGCCCGCAGAATGATCTGATCGACACCGAAACCGCCAACGCCGGCATTCAGCACGCGCTCGCCGATCAACGCCTCGAGATGGGCCGGCCAGGATTCGTTGTCTTCGACTTCGGAGCCGGCCGTGAACGAATCGCCGACGGCGAGAATCGCCTGTTTCTCGATCGTCTCGACCTGGTCCAGCGTGTTTCGACGGATGCCGTGATCGATCGTATTGACCGCGTTGGTCGAATCGGCCCGGACATTTTCGCGGTGCACCCAGCCCAGCCGGGAATCGTATCGTGCGGTCGATTTTTGCGCATTGACGGTTCGCCAGTCTTCAACCGCGAACAGGGGCACATCGGCCGTGTATCGAACGGCGGCCTCGAGGATGGCGACGGACACAACACACGAAAAGACCGTGATGGCTGAATTGATGGCAATGGTTGATATCGGAAACTTCATGATGCAGCAGGCCGGTCTGGTCTTCTGAACGAAGGCGGTTGAAAAGGCGTAGAGCGTGAGCGCGCACGGTGTCACGCGCCGGCGTGCCTTTCGAAGCGGTCGAAAGCCTTTTACGACGGAGACGGCCTCAGTCATAACGATGCCGGCGTCTTGTCCCCAAGTGAAAACACCGCGATTTGCTTCAATATACTTTCAAAAGCTGCAAGTGCGGCCAGGATTCCAACGCCCCTGGGTCATAACGATCAGTAAGACCGTGCCGGACCCGGCACGTGCCCGGCGAGAGAGGACAGGATCAGGTGGGCGGAAATCCGAACCACCCGATAGGGCCGCGCCTCCCGGAACCGCTCTAAGGGGCCAAGGGGCGGGGTTCCCTACTTATCGATCACCTGGTGAATGAAGATCCGGTAGTCGAGACCGGGCTCGGAGGCCGGCAAGGGTTTGAAGGACGCGGTCTCCTCCACATCGACCCATTTGCCGGCGGCCACGTAGGCCTCGCACAGGGCGCGCATGCCGCGCTCGTCGAAGGACGTTTCATCGCCGCAATAAAAGATCAGCCCGCCCGGCGACAGCACTCGGGCGAATTCGTGATAGGCGGCCGGCGGAAAATGCAGCGACAGGCCGACCACCGTCACGGCGTGGAACGTGTTGTCGTCGAAGGCCAGCGGATCGTTCAGGTCGGCCCGCTGCAGGTCGCGATAGACACCGCGTTTCCCGGCCAGGGCCAGCATGTTTTCCGAATAATCGATGCCCGTGAGGTTGAAAAAACCGGCGGCGTGAAACGCCTTGCCGCACAATCCGGTGCCGCAGGCGACGTCGAGCACGGCGCCGTCCGGGACCGCGAATTCTGAGAGCTTTTCCGCGACCATCTGCGGGGCGGCGTAGGCATCGACGTCCTCCAGGTCGGAATCGTAGGTTTGCGCCCATTGGTCGTACCGCGCGCGCAATTCGTCCGACGTATCCGCGCTGATCACCCAGGGGGCGCGCTTAGCCTGGTCCTTCGGAAGATCGCCCATTTTTCCTGTTCCGTTTTGGTGTGGGACGGAAAGCCAAGTGTCGCGCGTCAGACCGTGCGACGCAAGCGCTCCAGATGGTCGCGCAGGTAGGTTATCTGGTCTTCCGGAGGCCAGTCATGCGGCGATGTCGCGGCGCTCGCCGTCAGGCCGTTGACGAAGATATGGATGGAGCGACACACAGCCTGCCGCGTCGTCTCCGGCCGCTCGCCCAGTTCCGGCCATGCCGCCAGCACGCAGCGCCGGATGAGATCCGTCCACTCCGCATGCACCGTCATATTGATCTTCTGGATCGCGGGGTCGCTGGCGACATGGCTCCAGAAGCC
>JANQQB010000020.1 GCA_028285165.1 Rhodobiaceae bacterium | reverse complement strand
AACACGATGTCGAAGCGTCCGAGCGCCACCATGGAATCGAGCAGGTTGAACGGGCGCCACTGGACCATGCCGCGCAGTTCCGGCGCCACCTGCCACAGGTCGCCCTGCTGGGTGAAGTACTTCAACAGATGCTGCACCGGCAGGCCGCGCTGCACTTCGAACTGGCTGTACATTCCCGACTTCGCCTTTTCCAGCACCTCGGTGCTGAGATCGGTGCCCAGGATTTCGTGCTGCCAGCCCGGCATCTTGGACGCGGCTTCCTTCAGGCACATCGCAATCGAATAGGGCTCCTGTCCCGTCGAAGCGGCGGCACACCAGATCCGAAGCTTGCGTTGCGAGGAGCGTGCCGTGAGCATTTCCGGCAGCATGGTGTCGTTGAACCGGTCGAACGGCGTCTTGTCGCGAAAGAAAAAGGATTCGTTCGTGGTCATCGCTTCGACGACCGCTTCCTGGATCTTCTTTTCGATCGGGGACCGCAGTTTGGCGACAAGGCCGCCGATCGTATCGACGCCGGTCTTGCGCGCGATGGGCATGAGGCGGCTTTCGACCAGGTATTGCTTGTCGTCCGACAGCACGAGACCGGACCGTTCCTTGAGGAACCCGCGGATGAATTCATACTCAGACGGAGTCATGGACGTGCTCCACTAATCAGGCGTGCCAGCTTCGGGCCGATCTGCGGCAAGGGAAGAATGTCGCTGCACACGCCGGTCTTTGCCGTGGCGCCGGGCATGCCCCAGACCACACTGGTTTCTTCATCCTGGGTAACCACCGAACCGCCGGCCTCGGACACGAACTTGGCGCCCTCGGCGCCGTCATGGCCCATGCCGGTCAGGACGGCGGCGAGCAGCGCCGGTCCGAAGACCTCCGAGGCCGTCTTGAACAACGGATCGACCGCGGGCTTGCAGAAATTCACCGGCGCCGTATCGGTGAGGCGGATGATCGGACCGCTTGCCGCCTGTTCGACCAGCATGTGCAGGCCACCTTTGGCGATGTAGATGCGACCGGGCACAATCGGTTCCCCGTCCTCGCCTTCCGAACAGGGGCGGGCGGCGGTCTTGGCGATGTGCTCGGCCAGAATCGATGTGAACGTCGGCGGCATGTGCTGTGTGACAAGCACCGGCACGCGGCTCATCGCCGGACCGATATGCTGGAAAACCTCCGCCAATGCCTGCGGTCCGCCGGTCGAGGATCCGATCACCAGCGCCCGCGGGGCGACACGCGAATAGGGTTTGGTCGTCAGGCCGCCTGCCGGCTTCGCGGCCGGTGCCGCCGGAGTGCCGGCCGGCATGCGTGCCTGGGCCGGACGTTCCTCCGCGGGGACCATGTTGCGGCGCCGGTTCCGGCCCCGCGCCCGCAGACCGAGATGTTTGACCTTTTCGACCAGATCGCGCCGGAAGTCGACCGAGGTCGTCACGCCGGAATTCGATTCGGGTTTGGGAACATAATCGGCGGCGCCGAGTGACAGCGCCTTCAGGCTGATTTCGGCGTTGCGTCGCGTCAATGTCGACGCCATCACGACCGCAAGCTCCGGCTTTTTCTTCAGCATAAGAGGAAGCGCGGACAGGCCATCAAGCTCCGGCATCTCGATGTCCAGGATGACGACGTCCGGGTTCGACCGTTCGATATCGTCGACGGCAAGTTTGCCGTTTCGGTGGGCAGCAACGACGGCCATGGTCCGGTCTTCGTCGATCCACCGGGAGACCAGTCCGCGGATCACGACGGAATCGTCGACCACCATTACGCGCACGGGATCCGTTTCGGCAGCGGGTTTGGCCGCGGCCGCGCTCGGAATTGCTGACATGGGTCCTACCGGCCTTAGATCAGGCCGACCTCCTGAAACTTGGCCTCAACGATCTCCCGGTCGAACGGCTTCATGATGTACTCGTTCGCACCGGCTCGGATCGCCCGGGCAATGTGCGCGACATCGTTTTCCGTCGTGCAGAACACCACCTTGGGATCGTCGCCCTTGTCGAGACCACGCAGGGTTTTCAGGAATTCAAGCCCGTCCATGACTGGCATGTTCCAGTCGAGCAAGACCGCATCGGGCATCTTCTCCCGACAGATGTCGAGCGCCTGCTGGCCGTCTTCGGCCTCCGAAATCGTAAATTCGAGATCTTCCAGTATGCGCCGCGCAACCTTCCGGATCACGCTCGAATCATCCACCACGAGACAGTGTTTCATGGACCTTCGTCCTCCTGTTTTGAACCGGAGCCGGCCGGTTCGTTATGCCGCTAGTGTTTCCGTCATGCTTGCCAGCAGGCGATCGACGTCGAGAATGACCATCAACTGGCCGTCGAGACGATGCACGCCACCCGAAATCGCCGCCCACCGGCTGTCGAGATTGGCCGGATTGCTTTCCTGACCATTGGCCGGCAGGTTCAGAACCTCGCCGACCTGGTCAATCAGAAGGCCGTAGGATTCGCCCTTGAATTCAATGCCGACCGCCATGCTGGAACCGCCGTCTTCCAGCGGCGGCAGGTGCAGGCGCTCGCGCATGCTGATCGCGGTGACGATGCGCCCGCGCAGATTGAGCACCCCGGCGATTTCCGAGGCGGACAGAGGAACCCGCGTCATGCTGTCCGGCATGAAGACATCGTGGACCCGCTCGATGGGAATGCCGAACAACTGGCCGCCGATGACCACAGTGACATATTGAATGATCGTGCCGTCGCCGGCCGTGAGCTGTGCCTGGTCGGTCATGCCGCCACTCCCATTTCGTAACTCGTGACCTCCTTGATGGAGGCGATAAGTCCCGGCCGGTCGAACTTGGCGACATAATCATCGAAGCCGGCCTGGCGGCCGCGTTCGATCGACGCCGGGGTACACAGCGAGGACAGCGCAACGATCGGCATCTTGCGCAGATTGTCGTCCCGCTTGACCATTTCGGCGAATTCGAAGCCGTTCATCTCGGGCATTTCGATGTCGCTGACGATCACGTCGAACGGCCCGCCGTCTTCCAGGAGATTGAGCGCCTCCTTGGCGGAGCTGCAGATCGTGACATCGTAACCGGCCGCTTTCAGCACCGGGCCGAGCATGTTCCGGAAGAACGAGGAATCGTCGATGAACAGCAGCCGCTTGGACAGGGACTCGGTTTCCATCTCCTTGCGCAGGAACCAGTCCTCGAAGGCCAGCGGCAGGTAATGGCCGATATCGATGACCTCGGTCGCGCGCTCCTTGATGACCGCGGATCCGAGGATCCCCGGGATGTCGGAACCCACTTCGATGTCGAGATAGTCCTCGACGATGTCGACGATTTCGTCGACGACCAGACCCATCGAACGGCCGTCGTCGGAGAAGACCAGCATGGGCTGGGTGCCTTCCGTGCGCCGCTGGGCGTCCATGTCGAAATAGACCAGCGGCATGAGCGCGCCGCGGTATTGCACGAGGTCCCGTCCGTTCGAGGTCTCGATGCGATCGATCTCGAATTCCTCCAGACGCGTGACCAGCGAAAGGGGCACGGCCTTGGGTTCGTGCGACCCGGCACGGAACAGCAGGAAGGAGATCTTGCTCTGGCCTTCGTGAACCTTCTCAGCCGCTTCGTTTTCGTGCTGTTCGGCGGCTTCTTCGCCGATGTGGTTGCCGATGCCCTGGGCGATGCCGTTCGGGTCGATGATCATGATGACGCTGCCGTCACCGAGGATCGTATTGCCGGAGAACATGGAGATGTTGCGCAACATGTTCGACATCGGCTTGACGACGATTTCCTCGGTATGGAAGACGCCGTCGACGATGATGCCGAAACTCTGATTGCCGACTTGCATGACGACAATGAAGCCGTTGTCGCTCTCCATCATGTCTTCGCTGACCGTCATGTCGTCCATGCCGAGCAGGTTGGACATGTGAATCAGCGGCAAGAGCTTGTTACGCAACCGCAGAACCGGGGTTTCTTTCAGCCGTTCGATGCGGTGTTCCGAATTCGACTGGACGCGGACCAATTCGACCACGGACAATTGCGGAATGGCAAAGCGGTCGCCGCAGGATTCCACAATGAGCGTCGACACGATGGCCAGTGTCAGCGGGATCTTGATAATGAATGTCGAGCCCTTGCCGGCCGTCGACTTCAGATCGACGGTTCCGCCGATCAGCTCGATGTTGTTGCGCACGACATCCATGCCGACGCCGCGGCCCGACACCGCGGTGACCTCCTGGGCTGTGGAGAAGCCGGCGGCAAAGATGAATTTGTGGATTTGAGCATCCGTCATCTTTTCCAGGTCGGCTTCGGTCGTGATGCCGTTATCGAGCGCCTTTTGCTTGATCTTCTCGACATCGAGGCCTTTGCCGTCATCGGCGATCTCGATGATGATGTGCCCGCCTTCGTGATAGGCGGCAAGGCGAATCGTGCCCTTGTCAGGCTTGCCGGCCTCGCGGCGGCCGGCAATCGTCTCCAGACCATGATCCGCGGAATTGCGGACCATATGGGTCAGCGGATCCTTGATCAGTTCCAGCACCTGACGGTCGAGTTCGGTGTCGGCGCCGACCATTTCCAGTTCGATCTGCTTGCCGAGTTCCTTGGCCAGGTCCCGCACGATGCGCGGCAGCTTCTGCCAGGCATTGCCGATCGGCTGCATGCGCGTTTTCATCACGCCTTCCTGCAGCTCCGCCGTGACGTTCGACAGGCGTTGCAGCGGAACCTTGAATTCGCTGTCTTCATGGCGCCGCACGATTTCAAGCAATTGGTTCCGCGTCAGCACGAGCTCGCTGACCATGGTCATCAATTGTTCGAGCGTTTCCACGTTCACGCGGATCGACTGACTGGACACCGATGCCTTGGCTTCGCCCTCGGCACGCGCCGGCGCGGCGCCCTTGGCGGCTTCCGGCGCGGCATCGGCGGCGGCCTTTGCCGGTTCCGCAGCCTTGCTTTCCGATGCGGCGGGTTTTTCAGACGGCAGATCGATCTCGATCTCGGTTTCCCGGAAGGCCTTCTCCAGATCGTCGAGGGAGACCTCGCCGGGTTTAAGCTCACGCTCCAGGATCTGATACGGCATTTCGCCGTTGTCTTCGTCCGCAGGTTCGTCAGAGGATTCGGTGCCGGCGTCCTCGGCCTCGGAGGCTGCCTCGGCAGGCGCCTCTTCGGCCGGGGCCGCGCCCGCTTCGTCTTCGTCGTGCAGGCCGGACAGCCGTTCAAGCTCATGGATGAGGTCCTGGTCGGATCCCTCCGGCTCCTGACCTTCCTGTTCTTCCAGTTCAGCCAGGATCGACTTGATGCGGTCAAGCGATTCCAGAATGACGGTGACGGCTTCGCCGGTAACCGGCGCCCCGTCCCGGAACTTGCCCATCAGGGTTTCGGCAGCATGCGCCAGAGATTCAAGCCGCGGCAGCCCCAGGAAGCCGCAGGTGCCCTTGATCGTGTGCACAAGCCGGAAAATGTTGTCGAGGATCTGAGCGTTGTTCGGTTCCTGTTCGAACTTCACAAGCTCCACATCGACGACGTCAAGGCTTTCACTTGTTTCCGTCAAAAACTCTCGAAGCAGATCATCCATTTCCGATACCCGACGTCGCGCCCAAACGGCGCTTTTTGCTGATAGGAAGCGCGCGAAGTGTCACGCTTAACGTGTGGAGTGTCGGATCAAACGGTTAAAATAGGCTTTAGGGGACATACCTAAACTTAGTCTTTTAACTCGGGATGTTGCGCGGATCTTTAAAGGTTTGACAAGAAGTTCTCAGGTGGTTCCGACGGCCGAATGACACCGGATTCACCATCCGCCCCGCGGTAAGCCCGGTTGCTTGACGGGCGCTCGGATCCTCGCCGGGGTCATGTTCAACCTTCGGGCGACTTGACCTAAGGT
The DNA here is from genome assembly GCA_028285165.1 of Rhodobiaceae bacterium. GTDB lineage: Bacteria > Pseudomonadota > Alphaproteobacteria > Rhizobiales > JANQQB01 > JANQQB01. The sequence goes on along the minus strand of JANQQB010000020.1, from coordinate 6,177 downwards.
TGTTGCTCTCGAGATCGCGGTTTCCGTGCCCGACAGCGCGGCGACACCTGGGATTGTCGGTGCGCCGACGACGTCTTGCGGCCTGCCGACCAATTCGGCGCGCGGTGTGTCGAGCGGGCAGACCAGAGCGGTCGACACACCGCGCCGATCACCGATGCGTTGGATCTTGATGTGACGCGATGGTCCGTCAGGCCCTAAGGCGCCAGCCCCGGCTGCTTTATTGATCCTAGCTTCGGGCCGTTACGACGATATCGTCGCCGTCCTTCTCGACCGTGACGGTCATGCCCGCAGCGCGTGCCAGCTTGCCGGCATAGACCTGCTGAATGGAATGGGCATCGGCGACGCCGTCCTCGGAACGACCGGCGAGAAAATCCTCGACGCCGGTGGGAATACGGGCGCTGGGCCCGACCGCCCGCAGCGTCAGGGTCGGTGTTACGGCGTCTCCGTCGTAGAGGACGTCGATCGTGCCGCCCCGCGGGATCGCCGCGTTGGCAATCAGCACCAGGTTCAGGAGCAGTTTGACCTTGTTCTTGGGGACCAGCAGGCGGGGTGCCGACCAGGTCATATCGGCCTTTTCGCCTTCCATGTATCCCATCGCGACGGCCTCGGCATCGGCCAGGTCGACTTCGGCACCGGCCGAGCCGGCAGCACCAAAGGCAAGCCGTGCAAACTTGAGCTTGGCCGAGGCCTGGCGCGCGCTCTTCTGGATGAGTTCCATGGCGAACACACGCATGTCCTCGCCGCCGTCTTCGTCCAGAACTTCCAATCCGTTGGTGATCGCACCGACCGGGCTGATGATGTCGTGACAGACCTTGCTGCACAGGAGCGCTGCAAGATCCAGATCGGAAAGCTCGATGGTTTCAGCCATGCTCGTTACCGGTGCCGGGGTGATGTTCGAATCAGCCGGACCATAAGCGGTTCGCTGGTCCTGTGCGAGGGGGAGAGAGCTATTGCGCAAGGCTTTTCCTTACCTTTGACCATCGCTGATCGGCGCGCGCGATGTAGGCATCGCGCGCATCGAGCCAAACGTGGCGGTTGGCGTGAGAGTAGAACAGGTAGACGCGGTTTTTGTGCACTTCGAAAATGACCGGCTTGCCGGCCGTTGCCAGACCCCTGGCAATGCCGAGGGCGTCATAGCCCCCATAACGCGGGCAGTAGAAATCGGGTGCGTCGGCAAATGCCTTCTGGTTGCCGATGTTGACGAAACGCCAGGTGACACCGGCCCAGTTTTCCTCGTAAACCGGCTTGCCGAGCCGCGCCTTGCCGTCGACCAGGTAGGTCAGGGGGTCGTGGCCATAAAGGGCAAGGCCGGTTGCCGGATCGGCGACAACCTGACGATTGGCGCCCGCCCGGGCCGGCGCGGAATCCGCCAGGAGGGCAATCGCGGAGACGGTCAGCGGCAAGGCCTGTGCGCACCCGCCGAGCATGGTGATAACAGCGCGCCGGGTGATGCCCTTCGGGACGCGCGTCGCCGGGCTCTGCCGGCCGTCGCGATGTGGATTCGGTGCCGCCGTCATACTGGAAATGCATTGATTGAAAATGATTAACGGCCTCTTAACGACAAAGACCGACACTGGCCCGGTTCAGTCGCAAAGGAGTACACCATGCGTTTCAGGTCTGATCGTACGGGCCGGGCCGCCCGGAGCCTTGTCCGGATCCTGGGAACGGCCCTGTTCGTGATCGGCGTTTCGTCGACCGCCTTCGCGAAAGAGGGCTATTCGGCCTATGGCGACCACAATCGCGCCGAGCGCGAAGGTCAGCTCGACGTCTACAGCCAGAAAGAGGTGATGGAAGCCGGCCACGAGTTCTTCGGTTCGGTTTCCGGCAGCATTGCCGGCTTCATCGAAAGGGTCTTCGAAAAGCACGGCCAGCCAAACGGCTACATTCTCGGCGAACAGGGCTCGGGCGCCTTCATCGCCGGCGCCAAGTACGGAGAGGGATACCTGCACACCCGCAATGTCGGCGACCACAAGGTTTTCTGGCAGGGGCCGAGCATCGGCTGGGATTTCGGCGCCGACGGCACGCGGGTCATGATGCTGGTCTATAACCTGCCGTCCGTCGACAGCATCTATCGCCAGTATAACGGCGTGAACACGTCGGCGTTTCTTGTCGGCGGGATCGGCATGACATTGTTGGAAAACGGCAATACGTTCGTGGTTCCGGTCAAGAGCGGTGTCGGGGCTCGCCTCGGCTTCAATCTCGGATATCTGAAGTTTACCGACCAGCCGAAATGGAATCCGTTCTAGGGGTAATAATCCTGGCCGCAGGACGCGGCCGTCCCGTTTCCCGGGGTCAAGCCGACTGCAGGACCGGCGCGTTCAACGCGCCGGCACCGGCCAAGGGGCACACCCATCACCCGATGCCCCGGCCGATTGAATCGGATTTGTCCAGAAACCAATCTTCTCATCTGCCGCTCTGGCGTGTATTCCGGTAGGATGACGCCGTCGTCTGACTGTTCCGCCATTGCGGGACGGCAAGAAGAGTGCAGGGTGCTGCTTTGGTGCAGATCGTTTTATATGCCGGTATCGGCTTCTTTCTTGCGCTGTTTCTGGGCGTCCTCGTCTATCCTGCGTTTCGCAACCGTACCGTACGCCTGACCGAACGGCGGCTTATGGCCGAACTGCCGCAATCCATGGAAGAAATCCGGGCTGACCGGGACAGTGTGCGCGCCGAGTATGCGCTCAGCATGCGCCAACTCGAGATCAAGATGGAAAAGCTCGAGGAAGAGGCGGTTGCGCGCAAGCTGCTCCTGGAGAACCGGGAGGGCGAGATCCGCACCTTGAGAACCGATATCCGGCAGAAACAGGATATCATCTCCGAACTGGGCGACGATCTCGACGATCAGCGGGACCGGTCGAGCGACAAGGACGAAGAATTGTCGCGCGCCCGCAGCAAGGTTCGCGATATCGCCGGGCGGCTTGAACGCAAGATCAAGGATCTGGAACGCAGCGAAGGCCGGCAGGCGGAATTGGAAAAGACCGTTGAGACCCAACGCGCCGAACTGCTGGAGGCCCGCGCCACTCTGCGGAATTCGGAACGATACGGACAATCCGCTGTGCCTGGCGTGGGCGATGAGGCCGGCGAGCCCGTCCAAGAAACAAAAGAGCCGGTGGCCGCTGACGGACGTATCGAACCCCAGATCGGCGGGCGGACACAAATTTCCCCGGTTCCGGGCGATGCACAAGCGGTCTCGGCGAACCGCGCCACGGCTGACAAGAAGGAACTGGACAGCCTGCATCAGAAGGTCACTGAATTGCAGGCGGCCAAGCTCGCCGCGGAATTGCGCGCAACGACAGCCGAGGACCAATTGGCGTCCCTCGACGGCCAGGTCGGCACGCTGGAAGAAAAACTCCGTGTCCTGAAGGATGAACAGTCGTCGGTGGGTGCGGCCGGCGGCGACACCGATGCGGACTCGGCGGCCGAGCACGCACGGCTTGAAAACCGCATCGCTTCGCTTGAAGCCGAGCTTCAGGACAAGCAGGCCCGGATCCGGGTGCTGGAGAAAGACGGTGCCGGACCGCCCGCTGGCGAACCATCCGGGGACACCGGGGCCTTGCGGGCGCAATTGCTTGAAATCGAAGCGGAAAAGGCATCCTTCGAGGCCGAGGTCACACGCCTCACTCTGGCACTGGAAACCGCAAGGGCCACGGCCGGTTCGCAAAACGACGACGGTATGGCGGACCGCCTGCGCGAAACGGAACAGGACCTTGCGGCAACGCGGGCCGAACGCGACGAGGCGCTGTCGCGTGTTCGCGTGCTGGATGCGGATCTGCAGAACATGAAAGCGCTCGAAGGCGCGAGTCAGAAGATCGAGCAGGCGGAAATCACGCTTCTCCGGGACTCGCTTTCCGATCTCGCGGCCGATGTGACCCGCATGATCATGACCATGGAAGGCAAGGGGTCGCCGATCGACGACATTCTTGCGAAGTCGAACGGCGCGGATCGGCCGGACGCCGCCGTCATGAGCCTCGCCGAACGCATCAAGTCGTTGCAGGAGCGATCCGCCTCGAGCGATGCCGGCTGACGGATCGGATCGTGTTTTCAGCGATCCGCTTCGATCGCAATGTCTGCAAGCCGAGCGCCGGTTGCGGCATCGAAGATGATGATGGCGTTGCCGGTGTTGCGGCGCACCAGGAGCGTCAGGCGCCCTTCCGACAGCGTGGCGCTCAAGACCTCGTCACCCTGCTTCATGGAAACGCGTTCGGCATATGCGGCGGTTTGTGTATCGTCGACGCGATTGATGCGATAGACAATGGCGGCGAACACGGCCGCCAGTCCGAGAACCATCGTCAGGCTGGACACCAGGATCAGGCGGCGCAATTTCTTTTGCAGGCGTTCCGCCGCGGGGTCGAGCGGCTCTTCCTGCTCTGACGGATCGTCGTTGTAAGCCATGACATATGCTCCTGACATGGACAATGACCTGCCAGGCGACGGCGAGGCCGGTGTCCGTGACGACACGTACAGATCGATCGCGGTCGGCGAGGACGCGGCCGGAGGCCGGCTCGATGCCTTTCTGGCGCGTGCGTTCGATGGATTGAGTCGCTCTCGATTGAAAGCCCTGGTGAAAGCCGGTCATGTCCGGGTCGACGGCCGGACGGTTCAGGAACCGAACTATCGTATCGCCGCCGGTGAAGCAATCGAAGCCACGATCCCGCCGCCACAGGACGCAGACCCCGAACCGGAAGACATCCCGTTGACCGTCGTTCATGAGGACAGCGCCCTCATCGTCATCGACAAGCCGGCCGGGCTTGTCGTGCACCCCGGCGCGGGAAACTGGACCGGCACGCTGGTCAACGCCCTCCTGCATCATTGCGGAGACAGCCTGTCCGGTATCGGCGGCGTGCGACGCCCCGGTATCGTGCACCGGATCGACAAGGATACGAGCGGCCTCCTCGTCGTCGCCAAGACCGACGCCGCCCATCACAGCCTCAGTGCCCAGTTTGCGGACCACGGCCGCACCGGCGCGCTGGAACGTGCTTATACGGCGCTGGTCTGGGGCAGGCCGGAACCGCTGCGCGGCACGATCAGCACGCAAATCGCCCGTTCGTCGCACAACCGCCTGCGCATGGCTGTCGTGCGCGACGGCGGACGGGTCGCGATTACCCATTACGACGGCGGCGACGGTCGGCTTGCCGACGGCATGGTGTCGAAAGTGATCTGCAGGCTGGAAACCGGCCGAACCCACCAGATCCGCGTTCATATGGCGCATATCGGTCATCCGCTGATCGGCGATCCCGAATATGGCCAGGGCTTCAAGACCAAGGCGAACCTGCTGCCGGACACCGTCCGAACCCGCATAGCAAAAATGAAACGTCAGGCCCTGCACGCGCATCTCTTGGCCTTTTTGCATCCCGATGACGGCCGGGTCATGCGCTTCGAAAGCCCTTTGCCCTTTGATTTGAAGGCTCTTTTCGAGACTCTTAAGGAAATTTAACAAAAAAATGTGAGGTAAGCGGTCGCTCAGTTACTATATATCCAAAGTGGCCGGTCCGCGTCCCCACGGTCTCGGGTGCCGACCACAGCTGGGAGGATTCGACGAAAACCGGTTTTTTCGCCCGTCTCCGGCTCCGACCTGCTAAAATCAATCTTCGTACGACTTGGACTCGTATCGCTTGAACGTTTTCGCCCGGCGGATCGAACAAGGTTCAATCGGAGTCATGTCGGGCTGCCTGTATCCGCATTGCGCGGTGAACGCATTCGGTCGTACCACGGACGGTAAGGGGTAATTATGGCTTCAAAAACGCTTCCTTCGATTGCTGCCGGCGATGGCAGCCTGTCGCGCTACCTGGAGGAAATCCGGCGTTTTCCCATGCTGGAGCCCCAGGAAGAATACATGCTGGCAAAGCGCTACCTTGAACATGAGGATTCCGATGCCGCCCACCGCATGGTGACGTCGCATCTGCGCCTCGTGGCCAAGATCGCCATGGGATATCGCGGCTATGGCCTGCCGATCGGCGAAGTGATTTCAGAGGGCAATGTCGGCCTCATGCAGGCGGTGAAGCGGTTCGATCCGGAACGCGGCTTCCGGCTGGCCACCTACGCCATGTGGTGGATCAAGGCGGCGATCCAGGAATACATTCTGCGGTCCTGGAGCCTGGTGAAAATGGGCACCACGGCTAACCAGAAGCGCCTGTTCTTCAACCTGCGCAAGGTCAAGGGTCAGATCCAGGCGCTCGA
>JANQQB010000016.1 GCA_028285165.1 Rhodobiaceae bacterium | reverse complement strand
TTGCAGCAGAAGCCGGGAGAACGCATAGATGTCGCCCGACTGACCTTGATGCTCCAGTTCGACGATGATTTCGAAGCCGGTCGAAAACACCTGCCAGGTCGAGCGCGGCAATCCGGCGCGTTCGAACAATGCAAACACCGGACGCGTCCGCCCGTTGGACAGGACCCGCGTGACCCGTTTCAGCGGCAGGCAGGAGAGCCGGCTGAGCGCCTGTTCAAACAGCCGCAGATGCCCGGTGCAAAGCGCCCGCAGCAGCAGCGACGGTGTCATCTGACCGCTGGTGCATAAGTGTTCGACAAGCCCGGCAACGTCCTCGTCGGGAAGGTCGGCAGAAAGCGCGACGGTGGCCTTGTCGCAGGCTTCGCGCATGATCGTGGACAGGCGCTCATCGGCGATCGTCGCCTTTACCAGCGTCAGGTTGCCGAGCGCCTCTCCGATCTTGCTGACCAGGACCTGTCTGACCCCGACCGGACAATCATGCCGGTTGAAGATGAGCTGCCGAAGGATCGGATCGCTGCCATGCCGATCGGCGATACGCCGGAGATTGCCTGCCGTCATCTCGGCGCCGTAATTGTTGCAAAGCGTGATACAGGCGGCCAATGACCCGACTTCGGAAATCGCTGCGCAGACCGGCACCGACACCCAGGCACGCGAGGCGATCGCCACCTGGATCCGGCTTGACGCACCGGCTGCGATATCGATCAGGTCTTCGTCGAGCAGGACCGGAGAAGCGCTGAGCACGATCTCGGCCACGTCAGCGTGGTCATAGGCGAGCGACAAGATGATATGGCTGGGTGATTTCGGATCGCGACCGAGCGCTTCGGCAAGCATCCGGCGCACCCTGACCGAGGGATCGTCGAGCATGGCCGTAAGCGCCGCTTCGGCGGCCTCGGCCTCGTCCGCGCTGAGATCCGAATAGAGCCAGGCCCGAGCCAGCAATCCGACTGCTTCGGCCCGCCTTTCGCTTGGGGCCGTGACGACCCAATCCAGGAAACGTGCGACTATCATATTTCGACCACGCTTTCGCCAATCTTTTGCAAAAACATCGTCGCATTAAAGACTTAACGGATCGTTCACCGTAATTCTTAACGCTAGCAGTTCCGTTTTTCCCGCATAGACATCAACGCAATGTCGAAGAATTGCCCGGCAAACCGCTGAACTACTTCCAATTCTGCATTCCCATTGAAAATCTCGAGCATCCGCAGGGCAGCCGCAAATGGTTAACAAAATGCGGCAAAAAAAAGATTTCAGCTTTTCTTTGGCATCCTGAAAAAGCCGTAGTCATCCGTCCGGCCGGCGAGCCACCGAAGATCCGGACCGGGCGGCCTGCCGCACGTGCGCAGGTCGCCGCAAGCCGCAATTCCAACTGCCTATGGCCGCTTAGGCGCGTTACCGAAGGTTCATACAGCCGTTAATCCCGTGTCACAGACCGGTGAAACACTTGAATCTGTCGGATCCGCCACGCCGTCACCGCCACAAATCTATCCAGAAAGCTGATAGGAGCCTTCCCATGACGTATATGCCGCGTCTTGCGACGGCATTCGCAGCGCTTATGGCGCCGTTTGCCACTGCCGCTCTTGCTGACGACCGCATTGAACTTGTGGTCCAGTACACACAGCCTCAAATCTTCGATGGAGTCTTTGAAAAGCTGAAGGCCGATTTCGAGGCCCAGAACCCGAACGTCACGATCACCTATCGCGGCGTCCTGCCGGATTACGGTGCAGGCATTCAGGCGCTCTTGCGCGAGTCGCTGATCGGCGACATGCCGGACGTGACCTATGTCGGCATCTCCCACATCCCCACCGTCGCGAACCGCGACCTGCATGTTGACCTCGACACCCTGGCCAAGCAGGACACCGCCACTCTCGAGGCACGCGGCTGGAGCGATTCCATCCAGTCCATCGGCCGTGTCGATGGCGATCTTGTCGGCCTGCCGCACGCCATATCCATGCCAGTGGTCTATTACAACGCCGACCTCGTGCGCCAAGTGGGCGGCGATCCGGACAACATGCCCACCGACTGGGAAGGTTTCCTGGACCTGTCCGGCAAGATTGCGGCCCTCGGCGACGATTATGCGGGTCTCTACACCCCGTATTCGTCAACCTGGTACGGTGCCTGGGGCTTCCAGGCCGTCCATTTTAGCCACGGCGGCGAGATGATGCAGCCGGGCGCCACAACGGTGGACTTCGCGAACGACCCGGTATGGCCGACCTCCATCGGCATCTACAACCGGATGGCTGAGGAAGGAGGCCTGATGGCCCTCGGCGACCAGGCCCAGCGCCAGCAGTTCATCGCCGGCCGCATGGGCTTCGTGATGGACTCCATCTCCCGGCTCTTCAACTTCGAGCAGTCGATCGGCGATCGCTTCGATCTGCGCACGATGCCCTACCCCATGGCCGTTGAAAACGGCCGCCTGCCGACCGGCGGGAACGCAGCGGTGATCACAAAGGCGGCGGAGCGGGATCCGGCGGTGCTGCAAGCCGCATGGAACTGGGTGAAATTCACCACCGGCCCTTACGGCACCACGCAGGTGATCGAACTCGTGGGCTACACGCCGGTCAACATGTTGGCTCTGGAAGACCCGGAGCTCCTCAAAGGGTATTTCGATGACCGCCCGAACCACAAGACGGCAGTCGATCAACTCCCCGTCGTGCGCGAGTGGTACCAGTTCCCCGGCGAGAACACGCTGAAGATCGACGCCATCATTGGCGACACCCTGGAAGCTGTCGTCGACGATTCCATGACCCCGGAAGAGGCCCTCGCCCACCTTACCGAAGAAGTTAACGCGCTCTTGCCGCAAAACTGACACGCAACTTTGCGGCCCCGCCGGGAGGTGGGGCCGTTCCTTCCGGAGGGGCGGTTTGGCGACTTTCGAACTGTGCGGCATCGCAAAGTCCTTCGGGCCGCGGCGGGTGCTGAACACCGTGGACCTTTCGATCGCGAGCGGTGAGTTCCTCGTGGTCGTCGGCCCTTCCGGCTGCGGCAAGTCAACGCTTCTGCGCATTGCTGCCGGCCTGGAGCGGCAGGAATGCGCAGAAGCGTTGACTTGCCGCAGCCGGAAGGGCCGACGACCACGAGGCAC
>JANQQB010000469.1 GCA_028285165.1 Rhodobiaceae bacterium | reverse complement strand
CAATTCTTTCGGGCCTTCCCGGCGCGGATCGCGGCTATACGCGCGACGAATTCAGGCAGCGTCTGGCGTGGTACGACGGGATCGACGCGGATGCCTTGCGGTCGAACTTGACGGACTTCATGGCTGAGGTCGTGCCGGTTGCGGCCGAAGCCGGAATCCTGTTGGCGATCCACCCCGACGACCCGCCGTTCCCGCTTTTCGGGCTGCCGCGTGTGGTATCGGTCGCAATCGATTACGAGCGCTTTCTCGACCGCGTGCCGCATCCCGCCAACGGGATCACCTTGTGCACCGGTTCGCTCGGCGCCCGGTCCGATAACGACCTGGTCGCCATGACGGCGGCGATGGCCGAGCGGGTCCACTTTGCGCATTTGCGCAATGTGGGTCGTGAGCCCGACGGATCGTTCCACGAGAGCGAACACCTGAACGGCGATGTCCCCATGGCCGATGTGGTCGGTCTCCTGATGCGGGAAAACGCCCGGCGGATCGCCGCCGGTTCAGTGCCGATCCCCTACCGCCCAGACCACGGGCACATCATCGGACCCGATGCCGATGGCGTGTTCAATCCCGGATATACCTTTGCCGGAAGGCTGCGCGGGCTTGGCGAATTGCAGGGGCTGATGGCCGGTTTGTCCGAGAACGGCTCGCGGATCTGATCTGATCGCGACGGCCGCCACTCCCGCCCGGCCGGACGCGCCGCAATGCGTCTGTGAAACCGCCGGAACGGCCTGCTTTTGCGATCCGAATCCGATATGCTCGTGCGAAGACCTCACCGAAGACGGGACCGATGATTTCGACTGACGAAACCGAGCGCGTTCGACAAATCGCCGTTTGGTCCCGTGCGTTGACCGTGGCCGAGTGCGACCGGGTCCGGGCGGGCATGCAGATCCGCACCTATGGTCGCGGCGAGACGCTGGGGGCGGAGGGACAGCCCGTCGAGCATTGGATCGGTGTTCTGGAAGGGTTGGTGAAGGTCGGAACGGTTTCGCCGGACGGCAAGGACATCACGTTTGCGGGCATGCATGCCGGCGGCTGGTTCGGCGAGGGATCGCTCCTGAAGAACGAATGCCGGCGCTATGAAGTGGTCGCGTTGCGCCCGACCCGGGCCGTGCTTCTCGACCGGGCGACGTTTTTCTGGCTGTACGAGAACAGCGTGCCGTTCAACCAGTTTCTGATCACCCAGCTCAACGAACGGCTCGGACAATTCATCGGCCTGATCGAACACGCCCGCAAGCTCGACACGACCACACGGGTCGCGCGGGCGCTGGCCGGACTGTTCAATCCGGTGCTCTATCCGGGGGCCGGCCAAACCCTGGCCATAACCCAGGAGGAATTGGGTCTGTTGGCGGGTGTGTCGCGTCCGATCGCCAATCAGGCGCTGCGCGACCTGGAACGGCAGGGTCTCGTGCATGTCACCTATGGCGAGGTCACCGTCCCGGACCCCCTCGCTCTGATGCACCTCGGCGAAGAGCGGCAGATCAACACGGAATAGCGTCCGGCGCAGGCCGGTGGGTTGCCGCGTCGCAGATTGTAATCCGGTTTACAGTCTTGCGCAGCGGAAGCGACTAGTGTCGCGCCGGTTCCGGTGCTGTCGATACGCGCGGTCGGCCGACAGGATCTGCGATCAGGGATAGATAAACGCCGACAAACGGTTGACGCTGGGGGAATGTGCGCCGCATGACTTGTCGGACATAATGAATCAGCTACTTACGGTGTTGAGCACCAACCAGCACCGCGGGATGCAAAGATGCCGCGCCGCTCCAGCGAGGCTTGACCGGGCCGAACGGTCGGACCGGGCAGGATCGGGGCGAAGCTTCCAGGCTTGATTTGCAGATCGCGCTTGGGTTTAAGTGGGCAAAAAGAATAAAAACCCGGCCGAAAAGGGCGGGCAGAGGTGAGGACAGAGTACATGGGCAAGGCGGCTGAAATCGCTGCTGAATGCGACACTTTTCCGAAATTGCTGCTGCGCAACGCCCAGAAATGGGGCGAGCGTCCATCGATCCGGGAAAAGGATTACGGCATCTGGCAAACCTGGACCTGGGCAGAGGTCGCCGAAGACGTCAAGGCGGCCGCACTCGGGCTGGCCGAACTCGGCGTGCAGCGCGGCGACCGGATCGCCATTATCGGCGCCAACAAACCCCGGCTCTACTGGACGTTTGCAATCGCGCAATCGCTGGGCGCCCTGCCGATCCCGATCTATTCCGATTCAGTCGCCGAGGAAATGGCGTACGTGCTCGAACACGCTGAGGTGCGGTTCGCGGTCGTTGAGGATCAGGAGCAGGTCGACAAGGTCCTGTCGATTTCCGAGCAGGTCAAAACGATCGAGCACATCATCTACGACGAGGAGAGGGGCCTTCGGGACTACGATCACACCCGTCTGCACAGCTTTTCCTCGATCCAGGAGCGCGGTCGCGCGGCGCTTGCCAAGGATGCCGGCCGGGGTGCCTGGTGGCGCGGCGAGATCGACAAGGGCAAGGGCGAGGACATCGCCGTCATCCTCTACACGTCAGGCACGACCGGGCGGCCGAAAGGCGTGATGCTCAGCTTCAACAATCTCGTTATCTCGGCGATCAACGGCAACACGTTCGACAAGCTCAACGAGACCGACGAAATCCTCGCCTATCTTCCGATCGCCTGGGTCGGCGATCACGTGTTTTCCTATGCCCAGGCCTTTACCGCTGGGTTCTGCGTGAACTGCCCGGAAAGCATGGAGACGATCACCGAAGACCGGCGTGAAATCGGTCCGACCTATTTCTTTGCGCCGCCGCGCGTGTTCGAAACGCTGCTCACCGAGATCACGGTGCGTATGGAGGATGCCGGCAGGCTGAAATACCGCATGTTCCACTATTTCATGGACCATGCGCGCAAGGTCGGCGAGAAACTCCTGAACGGCGAGGATGTGCCGTTCGGCGACCGGCTGAAATACGGGATCGGCGAGATCCTGGTCTACGGGCCGTTGAAGAACCGTCTCGGCATGTCCCGCATGAAGGTCGGGTACACGGCCGGCGAGGCCATTGGACCGGAAATCTTTCGGTTCTACCGGTCGCTCGGTCTCAATCTCAAACAGCTTTACGGTCAGACCGAGGCGAGCGTCTATGTCACGGCGCAGCCCGACGGCGAGATCTATGCCGATACGGTCGGCAAGGCCAATATCGATGTCGAAATCAAGGTGTCGGAGGATGGCGAGGTCTTGTATCGCAGCCCCGGCGTGTTCGTCGCCTATTACAAGAACGAGGAAGCGACGCGCGAGACCAAGTCCGAGGACGGCTGGGTCAAGACGGGCGATGCCGGCTTTTTCGACGACCGCGATCATCTGAAGATCATCGACCGCGCCAAGGATGTCGGCAAGCTCGCCGACGGGTCGCTGTTCGCGCCGAAATACATCGAGAACAAGCTGAAATTCTTTCCCAACGTCAAGGAGGTCGTGGCCTTCGGCGACAAGCGGGACTTCTGCGCGGTGTTCGTAAACATCGATCTGACCGCGGTCGGCAATTGGGCCGAACGCACCAACATCTCCTATGCCAGCTATCAGGAACTGGCCGCGCATCCTGAAGTGTACAAGATGATCGAAAGCCATATCGACCAGGTCAACAAGGACCTGTCGGGCGAAAAAATGATGGCCGGGGCGCAGATCAAGCGGTTCCTGATCCTGCACAAGGAACTCGATCCGGACGATGGGGAACTCACACGGACCCAGAAAGTGCGGCGCCGTTTCATCTCCGAACGCTACGAACCGCTGATCGAGGCGCTCTATGACGGCTCGACGGAAAAGTTCGTTTCGACCGAGGTCACCTTCGAGGACGGGCGCAAGGGGTCGATCGAGGCGACGGTGGAGATCCGGGACGTCAAGACCTACGACACACCCCCGGCGCTGGCGGAGGCGGCCGAATGAACGTGCATGCGGAGACCGAACCGGTGCGCTCCGAACCGGCGACCCGCGACGTATTGCTCGAAGTCGAGAACGTGTCGCTCTCCTTCGGCGGCGTCAAGGCGATCCGCAATGTCAGCTTCGATATCCTGAAGGGCGAGATCCGCGCCATCATCGGACCGAACGGCGCCGGCAAGACGTCGATGCTCAATGTCATCAACGGCTTCTACCATCCTCAGGAAGGCACGATTTCCTTCAAGGGCAATGTGCGCTCCAAGATGCGCCCCTATGAAGCCGCGAGCCAGGGCATTTCCCGGACGTTCCAGAACGTGGCTCTCTTCCGCGGCATGACGACGCTCGACAACATCATGTCGGGCCGGTCGCTGAAGATGCACCAGAATTTCTTCTGGCAATTGCTGCATTACGGCCCGGCCCGGGCCGAGGAGATCGAGCACCGCCGCAAGGTCGAGGACATCATCGACTTCCTGGAGATCCCGCAGATCCGCAAGACGCCGGTCGGTCGTCTGCCCTACGGCCTGCAGAAGCGTGTGGAACTGGGGCGCGCGCTGGCCATGGAACCGGAATTGCTGCTGCTCGACGAGCCGATGGCCGGCATGAACCTTGAAGAAAAGGAAGACATGTCGCGGTTCATCCTCGACGTGAACCAGCATTTCGGCACGACGATCGCGCTGATCGAACACGATATGGGCGTGGTCATGGACCTGTCGGACCGTGTCGTCGTGCTCGATTACGGCCAGAAGATCGCGGACGGGACGCCGGACGAGGTCAAGTCCAATCAAGACGTCATCGACGCCTATCTCGGCGTTGCGCATTAAGGCCGCGGCATGGAACTGATCTACAACATTCTGATCGACCCCTTCGTCCAGATGGGCGAGGCGCCTGATTTTCTCTTGCAGGTGCTGTGGGAAGGCTTCGTCGCTGGCACGCTTTATGCGCTGATCGCGCTGGGTTTCGTGCTGATCTTCAAGGCATCGGGCGTTTTCAACTTCGCCCAGGGCATCATGGTGGTGTTCGCGGCCTTGTCGCTGGTCGGCCTTTTCGCGCTCGGCATCCCGGCCTATCTCGCGCTCGCGCTCGCGCTTGCGATCATGGGCCTGCTGGCGATCAGTGTCGAACGCCTCGTGTTGCGCCATCTGGTCAACCAGCCCGACATCATCCTGTTCATGTCGACGATCGGACTGACCTACTTCCTGATCGGGCTTGGCGAACTGGTGTTCGGCGGCGATCCCAAGAGCATGATCACCACCGAACTCGGCTTGCCGACCGGATCGACGGATATCGAAATCTTCGGCGGGCTTCTCATCCTGCAGCATATCGATATCGCGGCCGCCGTGATTGCGGCGCTGCTGGTCGCGGGTCTTGCGTTTTTCTTCAGCGTCACCCGCGTGGGGCGCGCGCTGCGGGCGGTTGCCGACGACCACCAGGCAGCGCACTCGGTCGGCATTTCGCTGAACCAGATCTGGGTTATCGTATGGTTTGCCGCCGGCATCGTCGCGCTGACGACGGGCATCATGTGGGGCGCGCGCTCCGACGTCTCGTTCGCGCTGCAGATCATTGCCTTGAAGGCGCTGCCCGTGCTCATTCTCGGTGGCTTCACGTCCGTGCCCGGCGCCATTATCGGCGGCCTGATCATCGGGTTCGGCGAAAAGCTGTTCGAGATCTATTGGGGCGGGCTGCTCGGCGGCGGGGTCGAGGCCTGGTTCGCCTACGTGATCGCGCTGATCTTCCTTCTGTTCAGGCCGCAGGGCCTGTTCGGTGAAAAAATCATCGAGCGGATCTGAGGAGGCCTGACATGTTTTATCGCGAAGCCGGACAGTTCAAGGCGACTTACGAAGCGGACCAGGCATTGTTCCCTGTGCGCCAGGACCTTCTCGGCGTGCTGGCGATCCTCGC
>JANQQB010000454.1 GCA_028285165.1 Rhodobiaceae bacterium | reverse complement strand
GCGAGGCGCGCGGCGTGAAGCACGGCCGCGTCATCGGTTTGCTCCGAGAAGCGGGCGATGTTTTCTCGCACGGTGCCTTCGAACAATTCGACATCCTGCGGCAGATAGCCGATCTGGTTGCCGAGATCGTCCGGGTTCCATTTGCCGGTCGCGACTCCATCGAGGCGGACTTCGCCCCGCTGCGGTTTCCAGACCCCGACCAGCATGCGGGCGAGCGTCGACTTGCCGGAGCCGCTCGGCCCGATCACCGCGAGCACGTCGCCGGCCTTCAGGGAAAACCGGATGGCCGACAGGCTGGCCCGTTCGGCGGTCGGCGGCCCGGCCATCTGTATCGACACGTCAAGGGAATAGCGGGCATGCGGCAGCGACATGGAGCGTCGCGGCGCCGGGAACTCGGTCACGAGCCGTTTCAGCCTGGCATAGGAGCCGATTGCCGCTGTGAACGTGCGCCATTGGCCGATCGCCTGGTCCACCGGCGCCAGCGCGCGGCTGAGAATGATGGTCGCGGCGATCATCACGCCGGCAGTCGCCTCGCCGGAAATCGCCAACGCTGCGCCAAGTCCGAGCATGGCCGATTGCAGGGCGAGGCGGGTGTATTTCGAAATCACCGTGAATGTCGACACCCTGTCGGTGGCCGATGTCTTTGAACGGCTCGCGACCCATTGCAGCAACGACCAGCGTTTGCGCATGTTGTCGGCCATGCCCATGGCATGGATGGATTCCGAATTGCGTTCGCACATGGCGAACACGCCGTCGGATCGCCGCCGCTCTGTCGCGGTTCGGTGCATCGGCGTCCGGCTGAGGCCGTCATTGATGAGCGCCAGAAAGAACAGCGTCACCGCGCCGGCAACGCCCAACAGCCCGAGCAAAGGGTGCAGCAGGAACAGGACCGTCAGGTAGATCGGGACCCAGGGAGCGTCGAAAAAGGCGACCAACGTGCTGCCCGACAGGAAATCCCGGAACGCGGTGAGGTCGGCCGAAACGTTATCTCCCGATTCCGCCGAGCCGTGCACACGGCGGCGCATGACCGCCTCGAACACGGCGCCACCGGCACGGGCCTCGAAGCGGGAACCGAGACGGTTCAGGATGCGCATGCGGACAAAATCGAGCAGCCCACCGGCGACAAAAATCCCGCCGAGCAAAAGGCTCAGCGCGATCAGGGTTTCCATGCTCTGGCTGGTCAGGACGCGGTCATAGACCTGCATCATGTAGAGCGGGCCGGCGAGCATCATGATGTTGATGGCGAGGCTGAAAAGCCCGATGGCCAGGAAGCCGCTGGTGAGCGAACGAAAGGCCTGGGTAACGGCTGTGGATTGGCTGGACATGGTCAGATCCGTTCGGCGCGGGGAGAGGGGCAAATGGGGACCGGGAGGCGGGCAGGGCCGCCTCCCGGCTGAACGCGACGGTTGTTACGCGATAAAGTCGTCGTCGTTCAGATTGGCGACGTCGAACCCGGCGAGCCTGACGCTGTCGCTATCGCTGAGCGTCACGACGGTGTCGTCCCCGTCCTGGACGGCGCCGGCGACCGCGCCCGCGACGTCGAAGTCCGATCCGAAGCCGGTGACATCGAGGAAATCGATGCCGTCCTCGAAATCGGTGACCGTGTCGTCTTCAGTGCCTTCGGCAAAGACGAAGACATCGGAACCGGCGCCGCCGATCAGGATGTCGTTGCCGCCTTCGCCGGCCAGCGTGTCGTTGCCGCCCTGGCCGTTGAGCACGTTCGCCCCTGAATTGCCCGAAATCGAGTCGTCGCCGGCCACCGAGCCGTTGATGTTTTCGAAATCGATCAGGGTATCGCCGAAGGACGAGACGGCGTCGCCGTTTTCATCAAGGTCGACGGTGACCCCCACCGGTGCCGCGGAGAACAGCGCCGTATCGATGCCGCTGCCGCCGTCGAGCACGTCCGCTCCACCGAAGGAGTGGATCAGGTCGTTACCGGCACCGCCTTCCAGGACGTTGATCTCGTTGTTGCCGAAGATCACATCGTCGAAATTCGAGCCGATGACGTTTTCGAAGTCGTCGAATTCCTGGATGACCTCGCCGTTCGGGCCGACCTGCGAAACCAGCGCACCGTCCTGGGAAGCCGGACCGGGTTGCGGTGTGTTGAGGTCGAGATCGACCGAGATTCCCGACGTGAAGCCGGAGAAATCGACGGTGTCGATACCGTCGCCGGCATCGATCGTACCGTCGACGCCGCCGAATTCCGCGGCAATAACAACGTCATCGCCTCCGGAACCGACAAGGTTCTCGACCTCGATCACGACATCCGTCTCGTCAACGATTACCAGCCCGTCGCCGGCGTCGCTGGCAACGTCGACAACAACCGGGCCGTTTGCGCCGGCCGGGGCATTGTGCAGGTGGATCGGGCTCAGCGTGCCGTTGCCGATGTTCACCGGCAGGAGATCGCCCTGCAGGTTGGAGACGTCGAGATCGGTCTGGTAACTGATCTCTCCGGTCTCCGACACGGTGAACACCACCGTCGCGGTTCCCGTTGCCGGCGTGTCGACCGGCGTCGGCACTTCCTGTGTGCCGTCGAGGGCGGCAGTGAGCGTGACGGTACGCGTACCGTGACCGTCGGTGACATCTGAAACAAGGTCCAGTTGACCGCGGACTTCGCCGGACGGGAACTCGGTCGTGTGGACATTGAAGTAGATGTCACCGGCAATCGCCGCAGCCAGAATGCCGGCCGGGGCGAGGGCACCGGGGTTCGCCGCCTGGTTCGGGTTGACCAGTGTCTGCGGTGTCACGTCGGCGGCAAAGCCGTTCCGGTTGACGATGCCCGATTGCAGGTCGGCAACGATCCCGACATTCAGATCGTCGAACCGGGCCGTATCCGTCCCGTCTCCACCGATCAGGATGTCATTGCCGAGGCCGCCGACAAGTTCGTTGTCTTCATCGCCGACCAACACGACATCGTTGCCGGCGCCGCCGTCGACCCGACCGGTGATCGTGCCGTCGGACGAAAGCACAACGTCGTCGCCGTCACCAAGCAGCACATTGCCGGAAATCAGGCCGTCATTGACCAGATCGACAGCGCCGCCTTCACGGGCATCGACGGCGTTTTCCGTACCGCGGATTTCGCCGGTATTGATGATCGCGCCCAGCAGTTCCACGCCGCTCTCGAAGCTGATCCCGGCCGCAAGGGCGGAGTCCGCCGACCCGGCGATAAGGCCGTCATTGGCAATCGTGCCGGCAAGGCTCGTCGTTCCGGCAACGTCATCGCCGGCAAACACACGAAGGCCGTGGCCGACAAGGTTGGCGCCGTCGGCGTCGCCACGACCCTGGATCGTGCCGTCGTTGACGATGCTGGCAAGGACAACGTCATTGACGACATCGCCCGTCTGCAGCGAGACACCGGAGCCGTTATTGCCTTCGCCGGCATCGATGACGCCGGCGGCTTCGTTGACCAGCGAATAGTCGTTGGCCGTGCTGACGGCATAGACGGTGCCGTTGCGCTGATCGCCGGTTCCGAGAATCTGCCCCGAATTGACGACGCTCAATCCGGTTCCGTCGATATTGACGGCGCGGCTGTCGGACGTCACGAGACCCCGGTTGGTGAACTGGCCGCCGGTGTGATCGCCGGTTCCGAAATAGACGCCGTTCTGGGCGCCGGCGAACACGCCGGTTTCCTCGTTGAGCAATTCACCGCGGAAGTTGACGTTGTTGACCGCCCGGAATGCGCCGGTCGTGCCCTGTGTGCTTTCCGAGGTGACCGTGCCGGAATTCGTGATCTGGCCCTCAAAGAGCGCCGGAGCAAACCCGCCATCGACACGCACGCCTTCCAACCGGATACCGTCGCCGGCGGTGCCGGCCGCTGCCGAGGCCTGACCGCGTCCGGCAATCTCGCCGGCATTGTCAACCACGACCGTGCCGTTGCCATCGGCTGCAAGCGACAGTGAAATGCCGGCGCCTTCATTGCCATCACCGGCGTCGATCGATCCTTCAGGACCGTTCGCGATGGTGTAGTCACGGGCCGTGTCGTCGGCATAGACCGTGCCGTTGCGCTGATTGCCGGTGCCCAGAACCTGACCGTTATTGGCAAAGGTCAGACCGGTTCCGTCAATGTTCACGGCGCGGCTGTCGGATGACACCAGGCCGTCGTTCACGAACAGGCCGTTGGAATGGTCGCCGGTACCGAAATAGACACCGTTCTGCGCACCCGCGAATGTGCCGTTTTCGTCGTTGAACAGGACACCCTGGAAATCGACGCCGTTGACGGCCCGGAACGCACCGGTCGTACCTTGCGTGCTTTCGGAGGTGACCGACCCGGAATTGAGGATGGTTCCGGTGAACAGCGCGGCGCCGAAGCCGGCATCGCCGCGAACGCCTTCCAGTCGGATGCCATCGCCGGCAGTCGGGTCGGCGGCGCCCGCCTGACCTCGCCCGGCGATTTCGCCGGCATTGTCGATGAGCACGTCGCCGTTGCCGTCCTCGGCGAGCGACAGCGAGATGCCGGCGCCGTTATTGCCTTCGCCCGCGTCGATCGTTCCGTTCAGCCCGTTGAAGATGCTGTAATTGGTGGCCGTGTCGTCGGCATAGACGGTACCGTTGCGCTGGTCGCCGGTTCCGAGGATTTCTCCGTTGTTTTCGACCGTCAGTCCCGAACCGTCGATGTTGACCGCGCGGCTGTCTGACGTAACAAGGCCGTCGTTTTCGAAACGGCCGCCTGTGTGATCGCCGGTCCCGAAATAGACGCCGTTCTGGGCGCCTGCAAACACGCCGCCATCCTCGTTGACGAGCGTACCCTGGAAGTTCACGTTGTTGACGGCACGAAATGCGCCGGTTGTGCCCTGGGTGCTCTCGGAAGTGACCGAGCCGGAATTGACGATGCTGCCGTCAAAGAGTGCCTCATTGAAGCCGGCATCGCCGCGGACGCCTTCGAGCCGGATGCCGTCGCCGGCCGTTCCGGCAGCCGCCGAAGCCTGGCCGCGCCCGGCAATGGTGCCGGCATTGATCACCTCGACATCGCCGTTGCCGTTTTCGGCAAGCGACAGCGAGATGCCCGCACCGTCATTGTGTTCACCGGCATCGATCGTGCCGCTGCTTCCATTGGTGATGGAGTAGTCGCGCGCCGTATCGTCGGCATAGACGGTGCCGTTGCGCTGGTCGCCGGTGCCGAGGATCTCGCCCGTATTGACCACGTCGACGTCGCTGCCGTCGATGTTGAGTGCGCGGCTGTCGCTGCGGATCGTGCCGGCATTGACGATGTCGAGGTTATGTTCGGCATCGCCGATGTAAAGGCCGTTGCGGACGCCTTCGATGATGCCGGTGTTTGTGTTGAGGATCGAGCCCTCGAAGGCGACGCCGTCGGCGACGCGAATACCGGCCGTCGTGCCCTGATCGCTTTCAGAGGAGACCAGACCGCTGTTGACGATATTGCCGTCGAAGGTCGTGCCGGCCTCGCCGTTGTTGACGCGGATGCCGTCGCCGGCAAGCGCCGTATTGGACGCCGCCTGGCCGCGACCCTGAATCGTGGCGCCGAACGTATTGAGGATCGAACCGGAAACGGTTTCGCCGGCCTCATCGCCGATCTCCAGAGAGATCCCGGCACCCTGATTGCCTTCTCCCGCGTCGATCACGCCGTCGCGGAAGTTGCTGATCGAGAAGTCGTCGGCGGATCCGTCAGTGTAAATGGTGCCGTTCCGCTGGTCGCCGGTTCCGACGATTTCGCCGAAGTTGCGGATGCTGACATCCTCGCCCTGGATGTTCACCGCGCGGCTGTCGGAGGAGATCCGTCCGCCGCGGAAATTGTCCAATTGTCCGGAGGACTCCGGACCGGAAAAGCTGACGCCGTTGAAGTCGCCTTCGATCTCCCCGAAATTGCGGATGGTCGCGCTGCCCGTGACGTCGATGGCCGTGGCCTGCGCGTCCGGTCCGGATTGGGCTTCGATCGTGCCGGTCCGGAAATTGACGATGTTGGCGTTCTCGCCTTCCACCGCGATCGCCGCCTCGGCATTGATCGTCTCGACGCTGCCGAAGTTCAGAAAGCGGACAAAATCGTTGTTGAACACGAAGGCCGGCGCGCCGTCGACCACGCTCCGCTGAAAAAAGGATTGGATGAAGGTCTGACCGTCGAACGCGCTCTCACGAGTCAGGTTCGTGGTGTTCAAAAGCCGGGATGTCAGGCCCAGCAGGGATTGGATAGCCATGATTGTCTCCAGTGACTTTTCAGTGCGGCCGGGAAACAATCGGACCCGGACAATCCACCATGGCTCTCAGTAGTAAAACTACATACTAAAGGATAAACCAGAGTATTGGATTGAACGCGGGTAATTCGCCTCCTGACCGAAAAATCAACTGGTCATCGCGAAATCGAAATTTAAATTTTATCTCTGAATAGACGGCATAAGCTTTGATTATCGGGTTCCCATTGCGGCCGTGAATATTTCAGCGAATACAGCGTATTGCTTGGTGCCGGTTGTGAAAGCAGCGGCAGCTCACGCGGTGTCACGATCATTTCATTGACAATTGTAGGGCTTGAGGCCTTGCGCCTCTGATTTTGGGCCGGTTTTGATCCTATGTGCGGCTGAAACAGGGCGTTCGCCATCCGGCGAAAAGCCGACAACGGGCGGGATTTCATGAATTTACGGGATCTGGAATATGTCGAAGCCGTGGGGCGCTTGCAGAGTTTCAGTCGTGCAGCCCTTGCGTGCAACGTTTCGCAACCGGCGCTTTCCAATCAGATCAAGAAACTGGAACGGGAATTGGGAGCCGCGCTTTTCGATCGCCGGGTCAACGACATCCGTCCGACCGAGCTTGGCCGTCGTGTGATTGCTTCCGCCGAAATCATTCTGCGCGAACATCGAACAATCCTGGACATGGCAACGGAATACAGGGAGCCGGCAGCCCTGCCGTTGCGCGTCGGCATGACGCCGACGCTCGCGCCCTATCTGATGCACTATCTGTACGACCAGATCCGTTCTCTGCTTCCGGATATCCGGGTCACCATGGCAGAGGAAACACCCGGCAATCTGGTCGACCTCGTCGAAAACAGGGATATCGACATCGCGTTGATCCCGCGATGCGGATACGACGCGCGGCTCGATTTCACGCCGTTGTTCGACGAACCCCTGTTCCTCGCCGTTCCGGTGGGCCATTGCCTGGCCGGGCGGCCGGATGTCGACATGGACGATCTTCCGGCCGGAGAGTTGATTTGCACGCGCTCGCCGCTCGGTTTCGAGGAGGAGGACGCCCTCAGGCTTTGCTCCCCGGACATCGGCAAGGATGTGCCGTTCGACGTGACAGCCACGAATTTCGAAACCGCCTGCCGCACGGTCTGCCGCCATGGCGGCTGTACGATCGTGCCGGCGCTCGCCGCCGAGCAGTTTCGGCGCGACGGTTGGGACCTGGACTTTGTACGGTTGGGCAAGAGCCGCTTCGTACGCAAGATCGGTGTGATATCCCGTCTCGGATGCCCCCGGAAGCCGCTCCTCAACAGCTTGTGCGAACGGATCTGGCAATTCCCTCCGGGCGGTGTTCACAAGGCCCAATTCGATAAACCGGCGCCGACCTGTCGCGAACCGGTGATGACCGAGCCGGCTTGAAGATACCGACCGAACCGCGCGGCAGCACGTCGCCGAGAAAACCCCGCTTCCTTGATTTCACCTCAAAGTAGGTGTCACTGGTCGAATGATGACGACCATGACACCGATCAATTGCCGTTCCGACAAACTTGATAGGCACGTGCGATATCGGATTTCCGGGAATACGACCGTATGGCCCCGGACCAACGGAGAGGCCCTTGAGTTTAGGGGGAACGACATGACGACAGCGATTGCTTCAAGCACAACACTTCGAGCACTGATTATCGCCCTCGCGGCAGCGTTTCTGCTCGCGGCTTGCACGACGACGGAAAGACGCGCCGGCAAGGGTGCGCTGGCCGGAGCTGCTGGCGGTGCAATAATCGGCGGTATTGCCGGAGGCGGTCGCGGTGCAGCCATCGGTGCGGCGGCCGGCGCGGCGACGGGTGCCCTGATCGGCGCGGCGACATCGCCCGGCGATTGCCGCTACCGGCGTCGCGACGGCTCGATCTACATCGCTCCGTGCCCGCGGCGTTAGCGCATTAGCGAGGGAATGAGACCGCCCGGTCGTTCAATCCGGGCGGTATCAAGAATAGGATCAGCTGACGCCGCGCTGCGGCCGCATGTCCTCGGCATTGATGCCGGCGACGCGGGTCGGCCGTTTCATGGCGTCGCGCCGGAACGG
>JANQQB010000427.1 GCA_028285165.1 Rhodobiaceae bacterium | reverse complement strand
ACCCAGGCCCGCGCGGCCGGGACCGACGTCCTGTTGGTCGATACGGCCGGGCGCCTGCAGAACCGGACCGAACTGATGGCGGAGCTTGAAAAGGTCGTGCGCGTGATCCGCAAGATCGATCCGACCGCACCGCATACGGTCCTTCTGACGCTCGATGCGACGACCGGTCAGAACGCCCTCAGCCAGGTGGAGATCTTCGCCAAGACGGCCGGCGTCACCGGCCTCGTCATGACCAAGCTGGACGGCACCGCGCGCGGCGGCATTCTTGTCGCGATTGCCTCGAAATACGGCCTGCCGGTGCACTATATAGGGATCGGAGAAGGCATCGACGATCTGGAACCGTTCTCGGCCGAGGAATTCGCGAACGCGATTGCCGGTCTCTGACGAACGCTGACACCCAATAAACGGGAATGCGCGCCGGCTTTGGATCGGGATGCCGCATTGAAGGAAATCAGGAAACGGAAAACATGACGGAAACTGCAGCCAGGAAGGAACTTCCGCCACTCCTGAAGATTGTCCTGGAACTCGGTCCGCTCGGTATCTTCTTTTTTGCAAATGCCCGCGGCGAGGATCTGGCCGCGATGATCGGCGGCCTTGAGGGCATCGAACCGATCTTCATCGCCACCGGTGCCTTCATGGTGGCCATCAGCCTGTCGCTCGGCATTTCCTATTCGCTGGTGCGGCACATTCCGGTGATGCCGCTGGTATCGGGGATCGTCGTTCTGGTGTTCGGTGGCTTGACGCTGTGGCTGCACAACGAATTGTTCATCAAGCTGAAGCCGACCATCGTCAACGTGCTGTTCGGTTCGATCCTGCTCGGCGGCCTGGCCTTCGGCAAACCGCTTTTGCGGTTCATCTTCGATACGGTGTTTGTCCTCGACGAGGAGGGGTGGCGCAAGCTGACCATGCGCTGGGGCCTGTTCTTCTTCTTCCTGGCTGTCGTCAACGAGTTTGTCTGGCGCACCTATTCCACCGACTTCTGGGTCGCCTTCAAGACGTTCGGCGTATTGCCGATGACCCTGGTCTTCACCTTCGCCCAGATCCCGCTTATTCAGAAGCATTCGCTGGAAGAACCCGAATCCCAGGAATCCTGATCGGCGTCTCTGGCGACGGTGCGCGGCTATCTCTCTGGAAACGCCACAGAATCAGCCGCCACCGGTCCTCTTCTGTTCATCGCCTCGGTGCTTTGCGTGGTTGTGGGCGTCGGACTTTTGTGCATTTTTCCCGACGATTCGATTTGATTTCCTGATGGGACCAAAGCTGTGAGCCGAACAAGCCTCTTGCAGGATCTGTTGTCGACTCTTGTCGACCGCCGGACGTGGCTGCCCGAATCCTTCCTGGGAGGCGGGCCGAAAACCATCGAGGCGATCTGTTCCGCCCTGATGTCGACCCGCGGCGAGGCCTCCGGAACCGCCCTTGCAGCGCGCGCGCTGGAAACCTTCCAGGGTCTGGACGAAGAAGGCCAGGTCGCCTTTTTTGAAAACCTGGCCGCCGACTACGATCCGGATCCCGAACGCGTCCGGTCGACGGCAAACGCCTATGCCGACAACCGGTCGCCGGAAACGCTCGCGGCGCTGGTCGCGGCCACCGAACCGCCCCGCCAGGAATTGCTTCGACGGTTGAATCTGGCGCCGGGAGGCACCGCCGCCCTGGTCGGCATGCGCGAAAGCCTGCTCCGGCACCTGCGCGACAAGCCGCACCTGCGCGGTCTCGATGCCGACTTCATCCACATGTTCTCGTCCTGGTTCAACCGTGGCTTTCTGGTGATGCAGCCGATCGACTGGCACACCCCGGCCGACGTGCTCGACAAGATCATCCATTACGAAGCCGTCCACGAAATCGCCACCTGGGACGAATTGCGACGGCGCCTGAAGCCCGCCGACCGACGCTGTTTCGCGTTTTTTCATCCGTCCATGCCGGAAGAACCGCTGGTCTTTGTGGAAGTCGCACTCACCCGGGACATTCCGGATTCCATTCAGGGTCTGCTCGCCGAGGATCGCGAAGTGCTGCCGGTCGAGCGGGCCTCGACCGCGGTATTTTATTCGATCTCGAATTGCCAGGTCGGCCTGCGCGGCGTTTCCTTCGGCAGTTTCCTGATCAAGCAGGTTGCCGAGGACCTGAAACGCGAGGCGCCGGCGATAAAGACCTTCGTCACGCTGTCGCCGGTGCCCGGATTGAGCGAGTACATGCGCGGGCGCAGTGCCGACAATCCGGACTCCGCTCTGGCCGCGTTGTCGGAACGGGCCGCCTCGCCGGAATGGCAGTCCGATCCGGAGGCTCAGGAGGCGGACCGCAAACAGCTCCTGGGCGTTGCCGCGCAATACTTCCTGAATGCCAAGCGACCCGACAATCAGCCGCTCGATCCGGTGGCGCGCTTCCATCTCGGCAACGGCGCCGCCCTGCATCAGGTCAACTGGCTCGGCGACACGTCCGGAAAGGGCTACGCCCAGTCGGCCGGCATCATGGTGAACTACCTCTACGATCTCGATCGGATCGAACTCAATCACGAAGCCTATGCGACGGACCGCGAGGTGATCGCCTCGCGCAAGGTACGCGCGCTGCTGCCCTCCGGAGAAGACCTCGAACTGGCATGACCGACACGATCCGCAACCCGCTTTTCGACACCCTGTTTGCCGACAAAGCCGCCGACAGCCGCCCGTTCCTGTTTCTGGACGATGACCGGATCTTGTCTTATGCGGATTTTCATGCCCTGACCGGCCGCATCGCCAACGTGCTTGTTTCGAACGGCGTCGTTCCCAGCGACCGGGTGGCCGTTCAGGTTCCGAAATCCGCCGAAGCGCTGGCCCTCTACGCCGCCTGTGTCCGGGCCGGCGCGGTGTTTCTGCCGCTCAACACGGCCTATACGGCCGCCGAAATCGGGTATTTCGTCGGCGACGCCGAACCGCGTCTCGTGATCTGCGATCCCGCGGCTGAAGCCGCCCTTGCGCCGATCGCCGCCGAGACCGGTGCGTCATTGATGACGCTTGGAACCAACGGGACAGGCTCCCTCGCCGATGCCGCAGAAACCGCGCCCGAATCGTTCGAGACAATCGCCCGGGAGACCGGCGACCTTGCCGCCATCCTATACACCTCCGGCACGACCGGACGGTCGAAAGGCGCAATGCTGACCCAGCAAAATCTCCTGTCCAATGCCAAGACGCTTGCCGAATACTGGCGGTTTTCGGCCGACGACGTGTTGCTGCACGCGCTGCCCATCTTCCATACACACGGCCTGTTCGTGGCAACCAACGTCATCGCCACCGTCGGCGCTTCGATGGTCTTCCTGCCGGGCTTCAAGCTCGAACCGGTTCTCGACGGCCTGAAGCGCGCCACCGCGATGATGGGCGTACCGACATTTTACACGCGGCTGCTCGCAAGCCCGGAATTCACGCGTGAACGGGTCGCCCATATACGCCTGTTCGTTTCCGGCAGCGCGCCGCTGCTGGCCGACACCCATATCGCCTTCGAAGAACGCACGGGTCACCGGATTCTGGAACGCTACGGCATGACGGAAACCAACATGAACACATCCAACCCCTGCGAGGGCGAACGCCGCGCCGGCACGGTCGGGTACCCGCTGCCGGGCGTCGACGTGCGCATTGCCGATCCGGAAACCGGAGCGCCGGTGGAAGAGGGCGCGATCGGCATGATCGAGGTGCACGGCCCCAATGTGTTCAAGGGCTATTGGCGCATGCCCGAAAAGACCCGGTCGGAATTCCGCGACGACGGGTACTTCATCACCGGCGATCTCGGCCGCATCGATCCCGACG
Organism: Rhodobiaceae bacterium; assembly: GCA_028285165.1. GTDB lineage: Bacteria > Pseudomonadota > Alphaproteobacteria > Rhizobiales > JANQQB01 > JANQQB01. Next base: position 10,354 of record JANQQB010000427.1, on the reverse strand, counting down.
GCTACGTGACGATCGTCGGACGCGGCAAGGACCTGATCATTTCGGGCGGCTACAACATCTATCCCAAGGAAATCGAACTGGCGATCGACGCGATTGACGGCGTGACGGAATCCGCCGTGATCGGCGTGCCGCACCCCGATTTCGGGGAAGGCGTGGTCGGTATCGTGGTGCGCGATGAAGGCGCCGCCATCGACGAAACCGCCCTCCTGCAATCGCTCGGCACCTCGCTTGCCCGCTTCAAGCAGCCCAAGCGCATCTTCTTTTCCGAAGAATTGCCGCGCAACACGATGGGCAAGGTGCAAAAGGCCGCGCTGCGGGACACCTACGCAACCCTGTTCACCTCAGCCTGATCGGCTCAATCGGCCGTCAGGTCGAACCTGCCTGACCGACACGTCGAGCAAACAGCCGGTCCCAGGACGCCTCCGCCGCCACAGCCAGACAGATGACGGCGATCGCCAGGATCTGCCAGATCGACAGGGTCGTGCCGAGGAAGATCACGGCGAGGAAGGCTGCCATGACCGGCTTCAGAAAGAACAGGTACATGGCCCGCGTGATGTCCGGCGCCGCCGCCAGCCCGCCGATCCACAACCATTGCGTCAGGGTGGTGTTGTAGAGCGCCAGAACCAGTATGGCGCTGGCCGCTGTGAACGACAGCGTCGGCAGGGTCGTGAAATCGACCCAGCGACCGAAGAACAGTCCGACACCGACCCACAGGATCGCGCCGCCGAAGAACAGCGTAATCGCCGTGATGCGCAACGCGCCGTAGGTCGCAATATAGGGTTTGATCAGCACCAGATAGACCGACATGAACAAGGCGCACAGGATTGCGAGCACGATGCCGATCAGGTTGGCGGCGTTGCCTGCCAACGCCAGGATCGCTCCGTCCGTCACCAGAAAAGCAACGCCGGCGATCGCCCCCAGGCCGGAGACGATCTTCGCGGTGCCGATCGGCACCTTGTTGGCGACCATGTTGATGAGGCCGACGAAAATCGGCGCCGTCGTCACGACGGTCGCGACCTGCGGAACGGTGGCGTAGTCGAGCGACCAGTGAAAGAACAGATAGGAGATCGCCACGCCGAAGACCGAAAACAGGAGCAGCGCAAGTCCATCGCGCCGGACAGGCGTGACCAGGTCGCGTGACGACGGGATCAAAAGCGAAACGATCACCAGTCCGACCCCGCCGAGCACGAAGCGCCAGACCGAGATTTCCGGACCGTTGATGGTGGATGCGTTGGAAATCAGCTTGGCAACGAATTCCGAGGATGCATGGCCGCACACGCCAATGAACACGGCGAGATACGCGACCCAGCCGTAGCGATGCCAAAGGCCTGTCTGTGTGTCGGCTTTCGGATCCGCCATCAGCGCGGCCTTCCCGCCTGGATGCTGTCGGCAAAGGCCATGATGGCTTCGGCCAGTTCGGCCGGTCGTTCGACCGGGACCATATGCCCGGCATTGGCCATATCGACCCGATCGACGTCCGGCAGCCGAGCCGTCAGGGCGTCGATATCGTCGGCGTCGCGGAACACCCGATCCTGCAGACCGGTGACGGAAAGCACCGGCAGGGTCAGCGCTTCATAGGCGATATCCCAATTCGCCGTGCCGCCGGCGGCCAACAAAAGCATTGACCCGTCATCGTCCGGCAAGGGCGTATAGCCGCCGGGTTTCAGAAAATTCGGGCGGTTCTTTGTCTGCCATTCCTCATTGAAGAGCAGCGGAGCGTAGAGATCGCGCACGAGGTCAAGCCCGCCCGTCTTCGCCGCCGTCACGACGGCATCGTTGACCCAGTCAAGCCGGGCGCCGGCCCGGCGCAGCGTGTTGATCAGCACCAACCCGCGCGCAGTCGACGCACCGCCGGCCAGATGCGCCTCGATCCCGAACAGACCGCCGATGGACAGCCCGACATGGATCGGATCCGGCGGGCGCACATGATCGATGAGGACCCGGGCATCGGCAACGATTCCGGCGACGTCCAGATCGGTGAACGTGAAAGCGCTGCCCGCCTGGCCGCGCAGATTGTAGGCGAGCAGCCCGTGGCCCGTCCCCTCAAGCACGGACCCGAGCAGCGCGTGCCACATGCCCTTGTCGCCTGTCAGCGCATTGAAACAGACGAAGGTGAAGCCGCCTTCCTGCGGCGGCCGATAGTCGTAAGCCAGGCTGTTGCCCGGCGAAAGCTCCAATACGGGCATGGCGTACTCCCCCTCAATTTCATGATTTTGTTGCCTGCGGAGGCGGCGTGACCTGGCGTCGCGCAACCACGGTTTCACGATGCGATATGTAGGTCGCGGCAGCAATGATCACGCCGCCGCCCGCGAACACGAACGGATCGACGGCTTCTCCGAACAAAAGCATGCCGAGGATCGAGGCCCAGACCAGTTGCAGAAAGGAAATCGGCTGGGTGACCGTGATCGGTGCGGCCGCCAGCGCCCGCGTGAGGGTGTAATGCCCCGCCGTCGCCGCGACCGCGGTCATCGCCAGCCAGAACACTTCCTCCAGCGTCGGATTGCGCCATTGCCAAATTGCGCCGGGCAACAGGGTCAGCGTGCAGAACAGGGAAAGCAGCGCGACGATCGTCGCGGGATCTTCGTCTTCGGTGAGTTTCTTTGTCAGGAGAAAGGAAATCGCGAACAGCGGTGCGGCCAGCAATTGCGCCAATTGGCCGAGTGAGATTTCCTGAAACCCGGGACGCAGGATGATCAGCGCACCGACGAGGCCGACAAGCACCGCCATGATGCGCCGCAGATGCAGTTTTTCCGACAGGAACAACGCCGCGCCGATGGTGACGAAGATCGGCGCCGTGTAGCCGATCGCCGTGACCTCCGCGATCGGGATCCGGGCCATGGCGTAGAACCAGAGCATCACGCCGATGCCGTGCACCAGGCCCCGGGCGCCGAACAGCATCGTCTTGCGCGGATCCGGGCGCCGGCGGAAATAGGCAATCAACGCCGGCAGGACCATCATCAGACCGATGAAATAGCGGATAAAGGCCGCTTCGATGGCCGGCATGTCCGATCCGAGATACCGCACGATGCAGGTTACGATGACGAACAGGAAGCCGGTTACGATCATCCAGCCGATCCCGGCCAGCACGCCTTCCGGATCGCGCAGCGCACGGGTTTCAGTAGCGCGGGCGGCAGCCTGCGGCGCCACTTTCTGATCGGACGGGGACTCCATTGAGGACCGTTTCACTCCCTGAGGGGAAGTATGGACCGAGGCTTCCCGCCGCAGCTATACGTTCAATGCATAGCTGATATGCGGATAAGTTCGCTCCGTTTTCTGGCGGCCTAGCGCCATCGCTTGCCCCTGCGGGGCGTGACGCCCTGCACTTCGAAAACCGTGCCCGACCCGATCCGCGCCAGAAGTCGCGGCATGACGGCGCGATCGACCGCGATACAGCCTTCGGTCGGTCGCCGATCGGCGCGGGTCAGATGGAAAAAGATCGCGCTGCCCCGCCCCCGCACCCGGGGCAGTATGTTCCAGTCGAGCACCAGAACGACATCGTAGAGCCCATCGCTGCGCATCATCTGTTCGTGCCCGCTTGCGACGGGAAGCCGCACCGGCTGGTTGTAGCGTCCGTCACCGGGATCGTCGCACCAGCCGTCGGTTTCCTTTAGAAAAGTCAGCGGAAGTCGAGTGCGCGGACGCACGAGACGATCATTGCGATACCGGCCGGCTATCAGGGTCATGCGCGCAATGGGCGTACCGGCGTCGCCTTCACGCTTGCGCTGTACGGGACCGCCGGACCCGAGCACGCAGGCGTAATCGAGGGACCCGAGGCGCAATCGTCCGCGCGTCCGGTCCAGTGGATTGGGGAAAACGCGCACAAGCGCGTGGGAACAGGTCTTACCGGGTCTTGCGACCGGAAAGGTTAACGGGGAAAGAATCCGCAAAGGCATGCAAGTCTTCACCGCGACGTGAACGAATTGTGTTCTATATAGTCCAAAAAACCGCTTTGAGACCCGTTCAAGTTCGCACGTTCATCCCCATTTGTGCGAGGCGCGCAACGAGAAAACCCCGCGTAAAACCGATGGTTAAGACTGCGGTTCGACACTACGCCAAACTGAGGAATACGGCATGACAGCCAGAAAAATACTGATCGTCGACGATGATAATGAATTGCGGGAAGCGCTGGTCGAACAGCTCTCGCTGTACGACGAATTCGAGACGATCCAGGGTGATACCGCGTCCAAGGGAATTCAGCTCGCCCGCTCCGAACTCATCGATCTTCTGATCATGGATGTCGGCCTGCCCGACATGGACGGCCGCGAGGCGGTCAAGCTGATGCGCAAGAACGGCTTCAAGGCGCCGATTATCATGCTCACCGGTCACGACACGGATTCCGACACGATCCTGGGGCTGGAAGCCGGCGCCAACGACTATGTTGTCAAACCTTTCAAGTTTGCCGTGCTGCTTGCCCGGGTCCGGGCTCATTTGCGCCAGCACGAACAAAGCGAGGATGCGACCTTTGCCATAGGCCAGTACACATTCCGGCCGGCCAGCAAACTCCTGACCGAGGACAGCGGATCCAAGATCCGCCTGACGGAAAAGGAAACGGCGATCCTCAAATATCTCTACCGCGCCGGCGAAAAACCGGTGACCCGGGATATCCTGCTGCACGAGGTCTGGGGATACAATTCGGGCGTCACGACCCACACCCTGGAAACCCACATTTATCGCCTGCGTCAGAAAATAGAACGCGATCCGTCCAACGCAGAGCTTCTCGTGACCGAATCCGGAGGCTATAAGCTGGTTCCGTAAACGGTACGGACCATGCAATGAGCCTCGAACGGGATATCGGCTTCCTCAGAGATCTGCCCCTTTTGTCGGACTTGTCCGAGGACCAGCTGCGTTTGCTGGCATTCGGGGCGGACTTCCGGATTACCCGGGAAGGCGAAACCCTGTTCCGCGCCGGCGATTTCGCCGATTGCGGTTTCCTGGTCAAGACCGGCGCCATCGGCCTTTTCAATGAAGGCAATGCCGACGGACCGCCCGACGACATCGCAGAGCCGGGCACCCTTCTGGGTGAACTGGCCCTGTTGATCGAAACAAGGCGTTCGATGCGCGCGGTCGCGCTCGAACGCACCGAATTGCTGCAAATCCGCAAAGCGCTGTTTCGGCGTATGCTGGAAGAATTTCCGGAAATCGCCGTTCGCCTGCAGGGCACTATGGGCGATCGGATCGGCGCGTTTGCCCGGGAAATCGCGCCGGTCGCCGACCGACTCGACCGGGCAGAACGCATGAGCCGGACGGCACGGCGCGGCAGCACCCAGGCCGACCCGGATTGATCCGAAACCGCGGACCCGACCCTCATCTCTGGATAACGCCCGGCAGGGTCACGGAATGATTGTGCCGCCGGAAAAAGCGTGGTCATTCTGACGATGAACCGAGCCTGAGCTTGACCCGGAATCGCATGACGATCGGAGAGCGTGATGCCTCGCTTGTTTACCGCGCTGGAAGTCCCTGCCGATCTGGCGCTGCGGCTGTCGTTCCTCCAGGGAGGCCTGCGGGGCGCCCGCTGGATCGATGCGGAGAATTATCACATCACGCTGCGTTTCATCGGCGACGTCGAAGGCCCGGTCGCCGATGCGATTGCCGAATCGCTGGCCCGCATCGACCGGCCGCGTTTCGATGTGAAGATCGACGGGCTCGGGTCGTTCGGGACCAAAAAACCCCATTCCCTGTGGGCTCGCGTCGTTCCCGACCCCGCCTTGCTGGAGCTCCAGGCAGAGCAAGAACGGGTGATCCAGCGCGCCGGTCTGCCGCCGGAAGGCCGAAAGTACACGCCGCATATCACGCTCGCCCGGTTGCGCGGCGCCACCCAGGCGGAAACCGCCGGCTGGCTCGCCATGCGCGGCGAATTCGGCCCGGTCAGCTTTCCCGTCACCCGGTTTGTGCTGTATTCGTCGCGCGCATCGGTCGGTGGCGGCCCCTATATCATCGAAGACGCCTACGACCTTCTGGACAGCGCTGCCTGAGCGCGCTTGACTGATCGCTCCCAAGCTATCGGATAGCTGGAGCCGGTTTTGACCGTTCCGTCATTCTTGCGTTCGTATGCCGCTTCCTTTTCGTTTGTCGGCCTGACGGTCGCGACGCTGTTTTTCGCCCTGTCCCTGACGCCGTCGCTGCTGCCCCGGAACTATCCGGTTCAGGGCGTCCTGTCCGGACTGGCGCTGGCTGTCGGTTATGGCCTTGGCGTCCTGTGCGTCTGGGTCTGGCATTACCTGGAATTGCCGAAACCGAGCGGGCGGATCGTCCGTCTCGGCCGATGGGCAACGATCATCGCGGCGATTGCGGTTGCCGGGTTTTTCCTGTGGCGCATGACCGTCTGGCAGAACTCCATCCGCGACCTGATGGAAATGCCCTTGCTTGAAACGGCGCATCCCTGGAGGGTCGGGCTGATTGCCGGCATCCTCGCAATCCTGCTCGTCGCCGGCGGTCGCCTGTTTGCCAATGCCTGCCGCTGGGCCGCAAAAACCCTGAACCGGATCGTTCCGCGCAGGATATCCAATGTCGCGGCGGTGCTGATCATCGGCGCGCTTTTGCTTTCCTTCATCAACGGCGTGATCGTGAGACAGGCTCTCTCCATCGCCGACGACGCCTTTGCGGAGCTGGACGGTCTGGTGGAATATGGCGTCGAGCAACCAGGGGATCCGATTGCATCCGGCAGCCCCGGCTCGCTGATCGCCTGGGATACGATCGGCCGGCGTGGCAAGGATTTCATTGCCACGGGCCCGAGCCCGGAAGACCTGAGCGCGTTTTCCGGGAAACCGGCCATGCGCCCGCTCAGGGTCTATGTCGGGCTGAAATCGCGCGAAACCGAACACGCGCGGGCCGAACTGGCCCTGGCCGAGTTGAAACGGGTGGGTGCATTCGACCGGTCGGTCCTGATTGTCGCGAGTCCGACCGGCACCGGCTGGCTCGACCCCTCAGCAACCGACACGCTGGAATACATCCACAACGGCGACACCGCGATCGTCACGATGGCCTATTCTTATCTGCCGAGCTGGATCACGATCCTCGTCGATCCCGACCGCTCCCGGTCTCAGGCACGCGCCCTGTTCGACGTCGTCTACCCCTATTGGACGTCGCTGCCGAAAGAAAGCAGGCCCCGGCTCTACCTGCACGGCCTCAGTCTCGGTTCGCTCGGATCCGAAGCGGCGGCGGATCTGATTTTCATGTTGAAGGACCTGATTCACGGCGCGGTCTGGAGCGGACCGCCGTTTCCAAGCCGGACCTGGTCGGCGATTACACGGGCCCGCAATCCGGACTCGCCCGCCTGGTTGCCGCGCTTTCGCGACGGCTCGCTGATCCGCTTCACCGCTCGGGAAAACGCGCTCGACCTGCCGAATGCCGAATGGGGTCCGGTACGAGCCGTCTATATCCAGCATGCCAGCGACCCGATGATCTTCTTTTCGCCGGACCTGCTCTTCAAGCGGCCGGACTGGCTGATCGGCGAACGCGGACCGGATGTCTCGCCCTATCTGCAATGGGTGCCGATCGTGAGCTTTTTGCAGATCGGTTTCGACCTGCCGATGGCGACAAGCGTGCCGATCGGATACGGCCACAATTACGCGCCGGCCGCCTATATCGATGCCTGGGTCGAAGTCACCGAGCCGAAAGCCTGGACGGCAGACGACACCGATCGCCTGAAGGCTCACTTCGACAGGTAATCCCGACGATCCTGACGTTCAGGCCCGCCCGCCTTCGGTCTGCAGCCAGGCGCCGCCGCAGGCCTTGGCGAGGTCGCGGACGCGCAGGATGTAGGATTGCCGCTCGGTGACGGAAATCACCCCCCGGGCGTCCAGCAGATTGAACACATGGCTGGCTTTGATGCACTGATCGTAGGCGGGCAGGGCCATCAGGTGGCGGGCATTGTCGCCCTCGCCCTCTTTTTCTCGGCCCTTCTCGATCAGCGACAGGCATTCCGCTTCGGCATCCTTGAAATGCTGGAACAGCATATCGGTATTGGCGTGTTCGAAATTGTGGCGGGAATATTCCTGCTCCGCTTGCAGGAAGACGTCGCCGTAGCTGATGCGCTCGGCGCCGTCGCGGCCGTTGAAATTCAGGTCATAGATGCTGTCGACGCCCTGGATATAGGTCGCGAGCCGCTCCAGTCCGTAGGTGAGTTCGCCGGAAACCGGCGCACATTCATACCCCGCAACCTGCTGGAAATAGGTGAATTGCGACACTTCCATGCCGTCGCACCAGACTTCCCAGCCGAGGCCCCAGGCACCGAGGGTCGGGCTTTCCCAATCGTCCTCGACGAAGCGGATGTCATGTTCCATCGGGTCGATCCCGATCGCATAGAGCGAGCGCAGATAAAGATCCTGCAGGTCGGGCGGCGAGGGTTTGATGATCACCTGATATTGGTAATAGTGCTGAAGCCGGTTCGGATTCTCGCCGTACCTGCCGTCCGTCGGCCGGCGCGAGGGCTGGGCATAGGCCGCCTTCCACGGTTTCGGACCGAGCGAGCGCAAGGTTGTCGCCGGATGGAAGGTGCCGGCGCCGACTTCCATATCGTAAGGTTGCAGGATCACACAGCCTTCCGCCGCCCAGAAATTCTGCAGCGTCAGGATAAGGCCCTGGAATGATCGGCGCGGGTCGAGATGCGGTTCAGGCGCGGTCATGGCAGGTGTCCGGAAAAGCTCAAGCGGGCAGTGCCGCGAGCCTTAAGCGCGCCCGCCAGTCAGGTCAAGCCGAGCACGAAGGGGCTCGGCACCATGGCCTCGGTGCAAGTGTCCGGACGACACCGGATCAGGTGCGGTCCTTCGGACGATACACGCCGGTTTCAGGGTCTTTGACCAGGGTCGGGATTTGTTCGGCCGTGTCTTTCATGCCGGTGCGTTCATCGAGTTCGGCTCCGACACGCGCCATTTCGCGCGTCAGCATGCGGTATCCGAAGTAAACTGCGGCGCCAAGCACGGCAAGTCCGATCAATTGCGGCATGGTCTTTCCCAAGGTCCCCGGTCTGAAGGGCGAGCCTGGTCGCAGGTTTGGTGGCCTGTCGACAAACGTCCGGCGCTCGGATCAAAGTCCGTAGCGCGCCAGAAGCGCCCGCTCCTCCAGGCTAGATAAGATATCGTCGGCCGAAATGTAAGGCCGTACGCCGCCGACGCCCGACCGCCGGAACGGGAATCCCCGCTCTGTGGTGACCAGTTTGGGCTTGGCGTCGTCGCCGAATTTCGACCTGAGCACGGATTGCAGGTCACCGAGATCATCGACGAGGCCGAAATCCCGCGCCTTGCGCCCGGTCCAGAAAAGGCCGGAAAACAGATCCTCATCCTCGCGCAGGAGGTCGCCGCGCCGTTCCTTGACCATGTCGATGAAAATCTCGTGCATGTCTTCCTGCAGGCCAAGCAGATGGTCAACATCCTGTTGTTTTTTCGGCTGAAACGGATCCAGGATGACCTTGTTCTTCCCGGCCGTGTAGACCCGCCGTTCGACACCGATCTTTTCGATCAGGTCGACAAAACCGAAGCCGGCCGCCACGACCCCGATCGACCCGACGACCGAGGTGGGGTCGGCAAAGATCTCGTCGCCGGCCAGCGCGATCATGTAGCCGCCGGACGCGGCCACATCCTCCACGAAGACCAGGACTTGCTTTTCCTTTTCCTCGGCGAGGCTGCGGACCCGCTGGTAGATCAGCCGCGATTGAACCGGTGACCCGCCGGGCGAATTGACCAGGAGCGCAACGGCCGGCGCGTCCTTGACCTTGAAGGCCTTGTCGAGCGCCGGCGCGACACCGGCAAGGTTGAGATTGGGGCGCAGGCCGGACGATGGCGAAATGACGCCGGACATCCGCACGGTGGGGATGATCGTTTCGTCGGAGCGGAAACGTTTCGGCAAGAGCGCCTGAAGGCGACGGAACACGGGCGACATCCCTCTTGAAAGGTGGGTGGAAACTGTCCGGACGGAATCTGGGCCTTGATTATCAATTTGCAATCCGGCGCGAAAGCCCGGCTCCGGCAACGACGGTCGGCTTGCACTCAGGGCGCGGATGCCGCGAGTTTCGCCTTGATCTCCAGAAAGTCGCGCCAGGCGTTCCGCTTCTGGGCGGTCTGGCGCAACAGATAGGCCGGGTGCCACGTTGCCATCACCGGAATTGTGCGACGGTCCGTCTCATAGCTGCGCCAAACGCCGCGCAGCCTTGAAATGCCTTCGCGCTTGCGCAGCAATTGTTGCGCCGGCGCATTACCGAGCAGCACAAGCACGTCCGGATCCGCGAGCGCGATCTGCCGTTCGATGAACGGTCGGCAGATTTCTGCTTCCTGCGGGCTGGGCGTGCGGTTGCCGGGCGGCCGCCAGGGCACGGTGTTGGCCACATAGACGTCGGTGCGCGCATACCCGATTGCTTTCA
>JANQQB010000426.1 GCA_028285165.1 Rhodobiaceae bacterium | reverse complement strand
CCGAGCCGTAAACCACTGGCCGAGACGCCGACCAGAAGCATGCCGATAAAGACGCCGCCGTTCTGGGCGCCGGACAACGTAGTCGACTGGCCTGGCGTGAAACCGAAGACAAGCCCGGCATAGGGCTCCAGGATCAGTTCCTGCATGAAATAGGCGGTCATCGACAGAAAGACGAAAATCGTGAAGTTGCGGGCCGGCGGTTCCGCCCAGATCTCGGCAAGGCCCTGCCGGAACGGCACCGGCCGGTCGTGCGATGCCGCCACCGGGTGTTCGTGCGGCTTTTCGATCCCCCAGACCGCCACCATCGTGACAAGCAGCGCACCGACGGCAACGCACACCACGATGCGCATCAGGAGCGCCGGCGAATAGGGTTCCAGGAGCATGCCGACGACACCGGCGGTGATCGCGATACCGGCAATCATCATCAGCCAGGTGATCATGGCGGCGGCCGCGCGCCGTCGCGGCTCGGTCGCCGTGGCAAGCAGGGCCAGCAGCGAGGTGCCCGATGCGCCGACGCCGAGCCCGATCAGCGCATAGGCAAGAACCGAGACCACGAGGCCGGCCGTCACATCCACTTCCATGAGGATGACACCGAGCGCGGCGCCGACGCCGCCCGCGCCGAGCACGGCGACCCCGCCGACGATCCAGGGCGTGCGCCGCCCGCCCCGGTCGGAGCGGAAACCCCAGTTCGGCCGCGTGATCTGAACCGCGTAGTGAAACGCGACCAGGCATCCCGGCAGAACGGCCGGCAAGGCCAGCTCGACGACCATGAGACGGTTGAGCGTGGACGTCGTCAGCACCACAATCGCGCCGAGCGCGGCCTGCACCAATCCGAGACGGACGATGGAAATCCAGGACAACGTCATGACAAGGCCTCCATCGAGCGCAGGGCAAAGGCAGTGATCATCATGCCGGACACGTAAAGCAGCACGCCGGTGCCGTTGTACCAGGGCGCCCGCGCCTTCGGATCCGACAGCAGGACCCGCATGGCCAGGACCTGCAAACCGAGCGCGACGGCGACGGCCGCGCCGTGATAGGGCCGGTCCCAATGGAACAGGAGCAGAATGACCACAACCTGCGGCACTGCCATGATCCAGCAGGCAAGGCGCGCCGCGCGCTCCGGCCCGAGCGTTACCGGCAGCGACCGGATACCGGTCGCTCTGTCACCGGCCAGCGCCTTGAAATCATTGAGCGTCATGATGCCGTGAGCGCCAAGCGCATAGAGCACCGCCACGATGATGATGGGCGCCGACGGGGCGGCGTTCGCCAAAACGGCCGCACCGGTGAACCACGGTAGGCCTTCGTAGCAAAGGCCGACCAGGCCCGGGCCGGCCCACCCGGAGCGTTTCAGCCGGACCGGTTCGGCCGAATAGGCCCAGGCGCACAACACGGCGACGCACGTGGCCGCAAAACCCCACGGACCGAGCGCCGCCCCGAGCGCCAGTCCGCCAACGGACATGACGATCGCGATCCACAATCCCCAGCGGCCCGGGATCCGGCCTGACGGGATCGGCCGGTGCGGTTCATTGATGGCATCGACGTGCCGGTCGCACCAATCGTTGATGGCCTGGCTCATGCCGCAGACGACAGGTCCGGCCAGCAGCAGCCCCAGGGCAAAACGGACGGGTTCTTCGGCAATCGGCACCCCGGACGACACGGCGCCACAGGCAAAGGCCCAGATGGGCGGGAACCAGGTGATCGGCTTGATCAGCTCAAGCATGGCACCTGGATGCGGTATACGCGCTATCTGTAAATTCTCTTGTACAGACATGGTGTCAATTGAACACGACACACTCTGTCAAGGCAAGCCGATAGTGAGCCAAAATCGGAGAATAAATGGGGGTTGCGGCAGATCGGTTCGCAGGGCAGGCCGGCCGTTTCCAAGGCCTGCAGGAAACTTGCGCCTGCAACCGCGTTATGCGGTCGCAACCTGGAAAGTAAAAGCGGGATTGGCGAGGTCGCGGCGCTCAGAAAGAAGCGCTTTCGTCTCTCCCCGATTCCGTCTTCACCCGGCTTGTCCGTGTGATCCGGGCACGGCAATTGGCGTGCCCGGCAAACTGGATCCGCCGGTCAAGCCGTCGGAAGACGGATTGGAAGGCGGCAAACGTCGGCTATTCAAGGATCTCGCATGCCGGAAAGGCGTTTCGGCCCACCCCACACCGCCATCGCAGGCTTGCCCGTGTAATACAGGGACGGCAATCGGCGTGCCTGGCAATCTGGATCCGCCGGTCAAGCCGTCGGAAGACGGATTGGAAGGCGGCAAATGTCAGATAATCAAGGATCTTGCATGCCAGAAAGGCGCTTCTGCCCACCCCAACACCGTCGTCGCACGGCTTGACCGGGCGATCCAGCGGCATCAACACCAACGTCGGCTAAATCAGGTGTCCCGGAATGGCGCCGAAATGACGCAATCAGGGTACAAAGTGGTGCCTTCCTGTTAAGCGGGGGGCCAAGAGGATCCGGTACCCAGCGGCCAACGTCGCCATACCACAAATCCATCCAAAGGGGTCAAGCGAAACAGAAGTGACCTAACTCGCGTCGTCGCGGTTCAAGAGACCGTACTTCCTGAGCTTCACATAAAGGCTCTGGCGCGACAGACCGAGCATTTCGGCGGCGGCGACACGGTTGTTGCGGGTCAGGTTCACGGCCGCTTCGATGCACATGCGTTCCACGACATCGGTTGTCGCCGAGACGATGTCCTTCAGGCTGGTCGATCCGACCAGTTCCATGATGTTGCGTTCCGCGTCGCTGGACAGGGTAAAGCCCAGATCACGGGCCGCGTCGCTGCGGGAGGAGTCGCGAATGATGAAGCCGAACGTCGAACCCGGCTGGTCGGCAAGGCTGGTGGCCGATAATTCCACCGGGATGGTGCTGCCGAACGCGGTTTCCAGTTTGGTCGCATAGACGCGGAGCTTGCCCGCATTGCCGGCATTTTCAAGCAGCACTTTCAGGTCCACGCTGCCGCGGGTCAGGTAATCCGCGAGCGACTGGCCCTTGACGGTATTGAGTTCGCCGAGATCGCACAGCGCCAGAAAACCGTTGTTCGCGTGCTGAATGACACCCCGGCCGTCGGTGAACACGATCGCGTCCGGACTGTTTTCATAGATCGCGCCAAGCGCATCGGCGACGCTGTCGCTGGCAGCCGAATTGCCTTCTTTCGGTTCGATCTGGCAAAGCAGCAGCGCATTTCCGGCCGCCCGGAACAGACCGGAGCGAATTCGGACCTTCTTGCGACCCCGCGCCGTTGAAGCGGCAACAGGCTTGTCCGTTTGGCGGGTTGCGGCCTTGTGCAGCGATTCAAGGAATTCAGGATGGCGCCGATCATGAAAATGCTGAGCGAAGTCGCTGCCGGTCAGCTTCGCCTCCGCTCCCGTCAGCAATCGGTTCGCGGCCGCATTGGCATCGACGACGCGTCCGGTCTGGGCGTCGACAAAGACCAGCGCATCGCGCGTCGCTTCCATGGCGGCGTTGTAGCGGGTTTCCGAGACCCGGTACTTTTCGTAGTCCCGTTCAAGCGCGACCTGGGCCTGGACGAGTTTCTGCTGGGCTTCGGCAACCGGACGCAGGTCGCGCCCGAGCATGAGAAACATGCCCTTGCGTCCGGTCTTGTGCACGGTGTAGAGGACAGGGAACTCTCCGGCGTCCTGATCGACGTGATTCAACTCAATCTGCCGGGACACCGAACGGTCTGAAGTGTTCAGATCGTCGATCTGGCGTGCGAGCTTCGTGACGCTAATGTCGCACAAAAACTCGTTGACGTTTTTGCCCGTCCAGTGATCCAATGATCCTAGGGGATCCGTAAAGGGATTTTGGAAGAGTGTGCGAATTTTAAGATCCGCGTCCAAAGAAATGACGATGTCGGACGCGTGCGCGAGGATCGAACCCAACATATCCGGTGAAATCTGTGACACGATTTCCACGGCCCCGAAATTCGCTTCGCGCTTTGTCAAGACTCTTCCCCGGGCGTTGCGCACGGTTACACGTGGGGCATGCTCCTCGTGTCCGCGGGAACGCTGATAGGTTTCGTTTCGAGGCCACAATACGTCATGGCCTCTTTCGGGTCGGTTGAGACAAGGTCAGCACCGACGCATTCAGAAACTTTATCGAAGCAATCCACGAGGCTACCGCCCAGAATGACCGGCGCATCCGAACCGCTTCCTGATCGCACGGTTTTCACAAATTCGCGCACAGATGCAAGCCTTTTTCCGCGCGAAACGGAGATACCAACCATTGAAAACTGCTGAGACTTCAAGAGTCCCGACAATTCGTACGCGTTAATGCCTATTCCAAGCTGAACCCACAGCCCTGCGCGGCGAAACCGTTCGGCGGCGACAAAGACGCCGAGCGTGTGATCTTCGAATTCCGGCACGCACAGCAGGATGTTCTGCCCCAGGGGCATCGTGTTGTCGCCGCGACCCACATACCGCTCACTGAACGTGCGCACCATTTCCTGCAGCCGGGATGTCCCGACCGTGACCTCGGCAAATGTAAGGTCGTCATTGACCCAGCCATCTCCAAGAATGCGCGCCGCCTCCGGGATGTAGCGTTCAATGATTTCCTCGACCGTCACGCCTTTCGCCACGAGCCGCGCAACGATCATATGGCGGCGATGCTCGTCGGGATGGACAAGCGCATTGCACAAGCTTTTCAGTTCCGCCATACGGGTCTTGGACGGGGGCGTCTGTGCGCCCGCAGCAAGTGCCGCGATCGCAACTTCGGCAAGTGTCGTGACCGCGCCCGTCCCGTTCATCTCGATTTCCGTTCGCGTCGCGTCCTTCGGTACCAGAGTCATATTCTGTCCTCCCCAGAGCGCCCACCAAGCCGCTCCGCGCGTTTTCATGCCGGTCCTTGGTCCGCTTTTTATGGCCAGACCAACCTTAGTTTCGCGCGTGAGATCATTATTCTAATGTCACATCAGATTGACAAGGAGAATATTGGGACAGCATACTTGACCCAATATTAAGAATTTGTATTTAAGTCATTGTTTTAAATACCATTATTCCTTAACAAGCCAGTCAGTGACCAAGTATTATTACGCATAAGTGTAAGTTTGGGTTGACAGATTTCGGGGCCAGCCTTTAGCCTCCCTGAAGAGATAAAAACAGGGAGTCGCGCCATGCCAGGCCCCTCGGACAGGACCGAGACAGCCATAGGGCTCTACACGGCCGCCGAGCGCACTCGCCGCGACAACACGATTTGGACGCAGGTCCAGGCCGTACTGGCGCCCCTGCAATTCCTTGTTTTCCTTGTCTCCCTGGCCCTCGTCATCCGCTACATCCTGACCGGAAACGGCTACGATCTCGCGACCCTGTCGATCCTGATCAAGACCGGTTTTCTGTTTGCGATCATGATCACCGGGGCGATCTGGGAAAAGGTCGTCTTCGGTCAATACCTTCTGGCGCCGGCCTTCTTCTGGGAAGACGTCTTCAGCTTTATCGTCATTGCCCTGCACGCCGCCTATGTGATTGCCCTGATCGGCAACTGGCTCGACGCGCAAGGGCTGATGGCGCTCGCGCTCGCGGCCTACCTCGCCTACGTCATCAACGCCGGCCAGTTCCTATTGAAGCTGCGCGCCGCGCGGCTGCAGGCGGAGGGACGGGCATGAACCGTCCTGTTCTGCCTCCCGAGCCGGCCGGATGCCGGACCGCACCGATCCCGGCCGAACGCGGACAGCGCGAGGTCTTTTGCGGCCTGACCAGCATCGTCTGGCTGCACCGGCGCATGCAGGACGCCTTCTTTCTCGTCGTCGGATCGCGCACCTGCGCCCATCTCCTGCAATCGGCGGCCGGTGTCATGATCTTCGCCGAACCGCGGTTCGGCACCGCCATCCTGGAAGAAGCCGACCTCGCCGGCCTTGCCGACGCCCATGACGAGCTCGACCGAGAGGTAGCCCGGCTGCTTGAACGCCGTCCGGACATCCGGCAGGTCTTCCTTGTCGGCTCCTGCCCGTCCGAAGTCATCAAGCTCGACCTGTCGAAGGCCGCCGACAGGCTCACCCGCCTGCACGCGCCGAACGTTCGGGTTCTAGCCTTTTCCGGATCCGGCATCGAGACCACGTTCACCCAGGGCGAGGACGCCTGCCTGGCCGCCATGGTCGGCGAACTCGAGGCAACCGACGCCGACAATCTGCTGGTTGCCGGCGCCCTGCCGGATGTCGTGGAAGATCAATTGCTCGGCCTGCTGCGGGACATGGGCATCGGCGACGTCGCGACCTTGCCGGGCCGGCGCCGCGCCGAGCAACCCCTTATCGGACCGCGGACGCGTGTTCTGCTCGCTCAGCCGTTTCTGGGCGATACGGCCGAAGCGCTTCAGCGCCGCGGCGCAACGCTTCTGACCGCACCGATGCCGTTTGGCGAAGAAGGCACGACCGCGTGGCTGCGTGCCGCCGCGACCGCATACGGCGTCTCCGAAGACAGGTTCGAAAGCGTGACGGCCGCGCCGCGGGCCCGGGCCCGCAAAGCCGTTGCGTCCCGTTCGGAAATTCTTGACGGCAAATCCGTTTTCTTTTTCCCCGACAGCCAGTTGGAGGTTCCACTCGCCCGCTTCCTGGCCCGCGAATGCGGCATGCAGCCGCTCGAAGTCGCCTCGCCGTACATCCATCGCCAGGTCGTCGGCTGCGAACTGGATGCG
>JANQQB010000402.1 GCA_028285165.1 Rhodobiaceae bacterium | reverse complement strand
GCCAGGGCATGGAAGGTCTCCTCAAACCAAAATCCATGCCAACAGGTGTCCACCATGTCCCCGAACACCTGCAAACTATGTCTCCGGGCTGAACACTTGTCCGGGTGATCCAGTGGCGGCATGGTCTGCGCCCGGCGATCTGGATCCCCCGGACAAGCCGGAAGATGACGGGGTGGGGTTGCAGGCCGGGGCGTTGTTAAGCGTTCTGCGGTTTTCGCTCGACACGGTGAGAATTGGCATCGATGGGATGAAAAGCGCTTCCGCGCCTCCCTCTTGCCGTCATCACCCGGCTTGTCCGGGTGATCCAGTGGCGGCATGGTCTGCGCCCGGCGATCTGGATCCCCCGGACAAGCCGGAGGATGACGGAGTGAGTATACGAGGTTATCTTCTCGATATTCTTGAAGCACAACATTCAAAAAAATATATAAATATTTGTTATTATTATATAATATCACGAAAATTAGGCGATAGTATACAATCCCGCCGCCTCCAGGCTGGATATCTCTCGCCCACGATTCCGGCATCACCCGTCTGCGTCGGGTGATACCGGAGAAGAAAACGAACTGTGCCGACGAAGCCCTCATGGATGCGTTTCCAGGAATGAGAAGCAGGCTACGTTTAAGGCCGGCTTCGCGTCGTCCCCTTTGGCACGACGAGGCATCCTCACCCTTTCACTCACGCCGGAAACCAGTTCCGCCGCGGCACGCTCTCCGTGATCGGACCGGGTACCTGCAGGTCGAGACGCCCCACGATCTGCGACCGTTCCACCTTGGCGGGTTTGTCGTGCACCGGTAAGAGGAAGCGGGAACCGGACAGCAATTTCTTTATCGCCGCCTTTTCCTGGCGCTTGGTGGTCGAGTGGTTGCCGGTGACCCGCGGTTCATGGTCGTGGATCTCGTTCAGCGGGTTCACGACCTGGTCGTTGAAATCGTAGATCACATCGCCGCAGATTGTTGCGCGGCCCTCGGCGGTCTCGACATGCACGTTCATCGAGCCTTCGGTATGCGCGCCGGCCCAGTCGAGCGTCACGCCGGGGATCAGTTCGATCTCGCCCGTCAGTTCCGTGTCCTCGAAACGCAGTGCACCGGGCGTGTGCAGGCGTTCGACCAGGTGCTGGATGTCCGGCTTCGGATATTGCGGGTGCATCAGGCCGGAGACGGAATGTTCCATTTCGCGGCGGTTCAGCACGACCGTGGTGGTCATCGGGAAATGGTCGTCCTTGCCGGCATGGTCGATATGCAGGTGGGTATGGCAGACATAGCGCACGTCGCCGAGCTTGACGCCGTGTTTGGCCAATTGGTTTTCGATCATGTTCTCGTGGAATTGCAGGCCGCGCATGCCGAGCGTTTCCATGATCGCATTGTCGCGATAGCCGGTATCGACGACGACCGGATATTCGCCGCCGGTGATCAGAAAACCGTAGACCGGCACCCGCCGCACGCGTCCGCAATCGCGGCCGAGCACGAGAAAGCTCGATTCCAGTTCGATGTCGCCGTAGTCGAGGATCTTGATCTCAAGTGCCATGGGTCGGTTCCCCCTTTTGTTGTGCTGATGTTCGCTGTGATGGCTCGTGTGGATGGATACGGTCAGGCCGGCGCCGGCAGCCGGTAGATGCGGCGCGCGGTGTCCTGGAAGATCGCCTTTTGCTTGGCCTCGCTCATGTCGGCAGTGGCTGCGCGGAATGCGTCTATGAGGTCCGGATAACGCGTCCACAATTTCTCGATCGGAAAGTTCGATCCGAAGAGGCAACGCTTGGCGCCGAAGATCTTGACCGTCTGCGCGATCATCCAGGCGATGTGATCGCGATCGTTGCGATGGATAAAGGTGCCGAAGGCGGACAATTTGCTGACCACGTTCTTATGCTTGGCAAAAGCCGTCATCTGCTCGCGCCAGCGGCCGCGGCCTTCGTCGGAAAGGTCTTCCAGCATGCCGGCATGCTGCAGGACGAAAGTCACATCGGGGCAGGCTGCGGCGAGCGCGCCGGCGCTGTCCATCTGGTCGGGGAAAACCTGGAGATCGAAATTCCAGCCATAATCCGCGAGATAGCCGACATTGCGCTGCAGGGTTTCGTTCCGGGCAAGGTCCGGTGAGGCGGCGAACCGGTAGAGCGGGTTTTCGTGCCAGTGCAATTGCTGGCGGATGCCGCGCATCAGCGGATAATCCTTCAAGCGGTCGAGATCCGGTCGCGCATCCTCCTGCAGCATGTCGCAATAGCCGACGATGCCGTGCGGCCAGCCATGCTGATCGGCAACGCCCTGCACCCAGGCGACTTCGTCGGCGAACCAGTTCGGCGCCCAATTGGCCTGGACATAGACCGATTGCACGACCCCGGTTCCTGAGAGGTCGTCGAGGAATTCGTCGACCAGATAGTCGCGCTTGATCGCATCGTAGGGACCGAAAATCCGCGGTTGCGTCGGGCCGAGCAGCCAGGGCAGGTCGGTCTGACGCCAGATGTGATGGTGCGCGTCGACGATCTGCATCAGGCGGCCCTCCGGGCAAAGCCGAGGATCTCGTCGGTCAGGGTCGCAAGGTTCGCGCCGCTGCCGAGCCGGTCGATATACGGCAGGACGGCAAGGAGCGCTTCGGTTTGCGGCCGGAAATCCGGTTCGCCGGCAAGCGGCGTCAGCCAGAGCGTCGCCCAGGACAGCCGCGACAGCCGTTCGACCGCGGCAACAAGCGCCTGCGGGTCGCCGCGCTCCAGCCCGTCGGAAAGCACGACGACCAGGGCGCCCCGCGCTATGCCGGCAAAACGCGGCACGTCAAGGAAAGCGGTGAGCGCATCGCCGAGCCGGGTGCCACCGTCCCAGTCGGCAACGAGCCCAGACGCGGCCTGCAGCGCCTGCTCCCGGTGCCTGAGGCGCAAGGCGCGCGTGACCCGCGTCAGGCGCGTCCCGAGGGTGAAGACCTCACAATGCTCGGCCGCGTGCTGAAGGGTATGGGCAAACCGCAGGTGGCTTTCGGTCTGCACTTTCATCGACCCCGAAATGTCGACAAGGAGCACAATGCGCCGCTGGCGGATCTGTCGCTTCAGGGCCGGAAGCGTCAGCAATTCGCCATCGCGCCGGACGGCTTCGCGCAAAGCCCGTACCCGGTCGGCACGGTCGCCGGTCCGTGCGGCCTGCCGCCGCCGCGCTTTCCGCATCGGCAGGTCGGTTGCCGCCCGCCGCCTGAGGTGCATCAGCATCTCGCGCTCGGATCCGGCGCCGAAACGCCGCGCCGTAAGCCGTTCGGCGGCACTGGCCTCGGCGCCCGATTCCGTCACCTCATCGTCTTCGAGCGTATTGTCCGTGCCGTCACCCTGGTCGAAGGCCTCCAGATCGTCATCGTCGCTTTCGGCAGTCATGGGCGCGGCGACCGACTGACCGTGAAACACCAGCCGAAACAGCGCATCAAATTCGGCGCGGCGCTCCGGCGGCGGGGCAAGGCTGGCAAGCGCCGCCCGATAGATGTCCGTGATCGACCGCGGTCCGAGCAGACCGCTGGCGGCGATGAAGGTCTGGGTCTGGTCCGGCGCCACCCGGAAATTGTTGGCGCGCAGCACGCCGGAAAAGGCGACCAGCGGGCGCAGGGCTTGCGGCAGGGCGTCGGTCCCGGTCATGCCGCAGCCTCCGCCAGGATCGGGTCGAGCCTTTCGGCGAGAAAGCTCAAGTCGTCCTGATCCTTCAGCGCCACCCCGATGGCCCGACGAAACGCCGTCGGCCAGTCCGCGCCCTGGCTGGCAAGCAGCGTTGCGGCCTCGGCCCATTCCACCGTCTCGGCAATGCCCGGCGGTTTGGAAAGCGGTTCGGCGCGCAAGGCCGTGACGGCCCGTACGATCCGGTGCGCCGTATCGGCGGCCACCGAACTCGCGCGCATCATGACGATCTCTGCTTCGCGCGCCGGATCCGGATAGTCGATCCAGTGATAGACGCAGCGGCGCCGCAGCGCCTCGTGCAGGTCCCGGGTCCGGTTCGAGGTCAAGAGCACGACCGGGTCCTCGGCAGCGCGCAGCGTGCCGCGTTCCGGGATCGAGATCGTGAAATCGGACAGGAATTCCAGAAGGAAGGCCTCGAATTCGTGGTCCGCGCGGTCGACTTCGTCGATCAGAAGCACGGTGCCTGTCGGATCCTGCAGGACTTCCAGCATCGGACGGGCGATCAGGAAATCGTCGGCATAGATGTTGATGTAGTCGTCGCCGGCCTGGCGGATGGCGAGCATCTGGCGCGGATAGTTCCACTCGTAAAGCGCCGCCGAAGCGTCGATGCCTTCATAACACTGCAGGCGGATGAGCTGGCGGCCGAGCACCGAGGCAATCGCCTTGGCGGCTTCCGTCTTGCCGACGCCGGGCACGCCTTCGAGCAACAGCGGCTTGCCGAGCGCCAGCCCGAGATAGGCCGCGGTCGCGAGTTCCTCGCCGGCAAGATATTGCGCGGCCGACAGGGCGGAGACCAGGGTCTCCGGACTGTCGATGCCGACAAGGGATCGCCGAACCGCCACCCGATCCTCCTAGCGCCGCACCTGCGGCTGCGCGCCGCCATTGGCCCTGATCCCGCGCAACACCTTTTCCGGCGTGACCGGCAAGTCGTCGATGCGCACGCCGACAGCGTTGAAGACCGCGTTGACGACGGCGGGCAGCACCGGGTTGGCGCACATTTCTCCCGGGCCCTTGCCGCCATAGGGACCGTCCGGCGCCGGGCGTTCGAGCACGGCGATGTTGTGCGGGGCGAGGTCGCCGGGACCGGGCATCAGATAGGTGTTGAAGTCTACCGGGCCGTCGGACCGGTCCGGATAATGCGGTTCGGTGGTTTCCCAGGCCGCATGGCTCATGCCCATCCAGGCGCCGCCGACCAATTGCTGTTCGACGAGCCGCGGATTGAGGGCGCGTCCTACCTCGTAGGCGGAGTTCATCTCCAGCACATCGACTTCGCCGGTTTCGTCGTCGACCTCGACTTCGACAACCATCGCTGCATGGGCGAAACAGGAAACCGGTGTCATCTCGCCGGTCTCCGGGTCGACGTCGGAAAGCGGGATCAGAAAGATGCCCCGCCCGGCAACTGTCTTGCCCTGCTTGAACTGGGCCGCCTGGCTCGCCGCCATCGTGGTGATGGAGCGCGATGGCGCGCCCCGGACATGAATGTTGCCCTTGCCGTCGGTTTCCAGGTCCGCCGCATTCACTTCCAGTTCTTCCGCCGCCGCTTCGAGCATCACCGCCCGGGCTTCCTGCGCCGCCTGGATTACGGCATTGCCGACCCGGTGCGTGCCGCGCGAGGCGAACGATCCCATGCAATGCGGGCCGGTATCGGAATCCGCCGTGTCGACATAGACGTCCTCGACCGGCACGCCGAGCGTTTCGGCCGCGATCTGCCGCGTCACCGATTTCATGCCCTGGCCAAGATCGATGGAGGACAGCGCCACCATGAACTTGCCGTCCGGATTGGCGTGCACCAGGGCCTGGCTCGGGTCGCCGCCGAGATTCATGCCGATCGGGTAATTGATGCAGGCAAAGCCCTTGCCGCGATGTCTGGCCATCTCAGCGTCTCCGCAATCCGGAAATGGAGGAAAACCGTGTCGGTCCGCGCCGCGGCGTCGGCGATTTCGGCGCCGGCGGTTCGGGTGGCGGGGAAGGGGGCGCAG
>JANQQB010000391.1 GCA_028285165.1 Rhodobiaceae bacterium | reverse complement strand
GGCATCGTGCACCAGGCGCCGGGAAATGGCGACAGTCCGCGGATCTGGTTGTGCACCTCCGCGTTCGGCCGGTGCCAGTCGATCCGGGCTTCGGCCTTGTCGATCTTGTGGGCGTAGGTCACGCCTTCCGCCGGCTGGTCGACGAACGTCAATGTGCCGTTTTCCAAAGCGTCGAGCGCCGATACGATCAGCCGTCCGCCAAGCGACGCCAGGCGGTCATGCAGCGACGCCACGGTCTCATCGGGCCCGATCACTGTCGTTTCGGTGAGTGCGACCGGTCCGGTATCGAGCCCGGCATCCATCTTCATGATGGAGATGCCGGTTTCCTCATCGCCGGCCAGGATGGCCCGATGGATCGGCGCCGCACCGCGCCAGCGCGGCAGCAGCGACGCGTGGATGTTGAGGCAACCGTGTTTCGGGGCGTCGAGGATCGTTTCGGGCAGCAGCATACCATAGGCGACGACCACACCGACATCGGCCTGGTGACCGCGGAACGTTTCGACCGCGTCATCCGACTTGAGGCTGGTGGGCGTGAAAACCGGGATGCCGGCGGCAGCGGCGCGGCTGTGGACGGGCGATGGCGTTTCTTTCATGCCGCGGCCGCTGCGGCGTGGCGGCTGCGAATAGACCGCCGCGATGGCGTGGCCGGCATCGAGCAGCGCCTCAAGCGCCGGAACCGAAAAGTCCGGGGTTCCCATGAAAACGATGCGAAGGGCCATGTCCGGTCAGCCCGTTGCTTCCCGCTTCGCCTGTTTGCTGAACTTCTTGACCACGCGGTCGCGCTTCAGGCGGGACAGGTAATCGATAAACAGCACGCCGTTCAGGTGGTCGATTTCGTGTTGAACGCAGGTCGCCAGCAGGCCGTCGGCGTCGAATTCATGCTCCGTGCCGTCACGGTCGAGGTGCCGGACGCGAACTTGCGCCGGCCGTTCGATATCCTCGTAGAACTCGGGGATCGACAGGCAACCTTCCTGATAGACCGAGGTCTCTTCGGACGCGGAGATGATCTCCGGATTGATCAGGACCTTTGGCGCCGGCTTTTCGTCCTCTTTCGCGCAATCGACGACGGCGATACGTTTCAGGATACCGATCTGTACCGCAGCGAGCCCGATCCCGGGCGCGTCGTACATCGTCTGCAACATGTCGTCGACGAGGGCTTGCACCGAGCCGTCGATCTCGGTGATAGGCTCGGAAACCTGTTTCAGGACCGGGTCTGGAATTGTGATGATGGGGCGCAGTGTCATGGGGATCACATAGGAGAGTGGCCGCGTTCGGTCAACCGGACGCGCGCTCCGGATTCCCGCTCCGTTTCTCCCAAGGAACCGCGGCATTGCGGGTTGTTCAGCCGGCGACCCTTCGGATCGACGTGATCGGCAGACCCTTGCTCTCCAGTCGATCGACGACGCCATCCAGCGGATCTTTTGCGACCAGCATGTGATACCCGCTCGCGTGCAGGATTTCGTTTGTGCCGGAAACGATGCCAACATGGCCCTTCCAGAAGACGAGGTCGCCGCGGCGGAGCGACGAAAGAGCCCCGGGGCGCTCGATTTCAAAGCCAAGGCTGCGTTCCTGCATGTCGGTGTCGCGCAGCGCCTCGGTGCCGCTCAATTGCAGCGCCAATTGCAGGAGCCCGGAACAGTCCACGCCGCGTCCGGAGCGACCGGCCCACAGATAGGGCAGGCCGATAAATCGCTCCGCGATCCGCACGAAATCCGAATCGAGTGCCTGGTCGATGGGTACGAGATGGTTTGCCACGATGGCAGTGCCGTCTTCGAGCAGTGCATAGTCGAGATCCCGCACAACCCTGTGCCCGACGATCCGCACAGCACTGCCAAGCGAAAGCAGGGTGACGGCCGGCCGGCGCAGCTCGGCTTCCGGGTAGAGCGGACTGGCCAGCACGGCGACACGATGGGTCGGGGGCAGGCCGGGTTCGCGCAGCACATCGACCGGCACATAGCCTGTATAGGCGTCGGTTTCCGCCTGGCACCAGGCCCAGCCGTTGGCCCTGTCGAAAACCCGGACCGTCTCGCCGAACAGGAGCTCTGTATCGATGGAGCCGTCGCGGCCGGGAGTTCGGCGCAACGGAACCACGGCTGCGCCGAGACGATACCGTGTCCCGGCGGAATAGGCGGCCGCTTCGACTTTCCCGCGCAGACTTTCGTCGGCGAGATCGTCGCGAAACGCGTTGAGACGCGGATCGAGCGTGTCGGCGGCATTCATCGGTGCAGATCCTGCGCGATGGAG
>JANQQB010000380.1 GCA_028285165.1 Rhodobiaceae bacterium | reverse complement strand
GGAAAAGGGAGACCAGGATTTGTCGCCGTAATGCCAGTGCGCGACATGGACCATGTCGTCGGTCATTCATGACTCCATTGTTCTTGGCGGGCAGTCAGGACACGTAGTTCGCCCTGATTTCCCGCAGCAGTTTCTTTCTTATGGCGCGTTCGAAGTCGGCATAATCGTCAGCAATCTCGACGAAGGCCCCCGTGCCGCCGACAACGTGATTTCGGAAGTAATAGTGTAAGTGCCGGACTTCGTTGAGGATAGTCAGTCCGTTTACGACAATTCCCTGCGCGATCGCGAAATCCCGTGCAAGATCAACCCTTATGCCGTTGTTATTGGCGCCGTCGGCCGATACGTCGATCACATTGCGCCGGGCCTTGACCGGGCTTGCGGCGATCAGGTCAATGCTGAAGGTGATGAGCGTGGATATCGAGGTTGCGCCCTCAGCGGTCAGCCGCGACAGTCCGGAAATCTCGTTGGCCAGTGCTGACGCGGATGCGGCATCGTTCACCAGCCGCCAGGGCACGGCCACGATCTGGCTTTCCTGGCTCGACCATTGAACGACGGCGACGGAAATCGCGCCGTGCGGACCCGCACCGATGGCTTCCAGCACTTCCGGCGTTCGGAAGGCGTTGGCGAGACCCTGCAATTGCAGGCCGAATTCCGTGCTGTCCACCGAATAGGAGCAGTCGATCGCGAGTACGAGATTGAGATCGACCGTGGGTTCGGCGCGCTGTGCGGATACCGAGCGGGCCAGCGCGATGACGACAAGCACCAGAACAATCGTGCGAAACGGCCAGACAGGCCAGCGACCAAAGCAGCGACCCGGTCCGCCACGCCCGACCGTCATTGCGGCGTGACGCCCCGCAGCCGTTCCGACCGGCGGCGCAGCAATTCCACGGTGGTCAGGAGCGCGATCGAAATGCAGACCAGGATCGTCGCGACCGCCAGGATCGTCGGTGAAATCTGCTCGCGGATGCCCGACCACATCTGACGGGGGATGGTGCGTTGTTCGACATCGGCGAGGAACAGCACCACCACCACTTCATCAAGCGAGGTGATGAAGGCAAACAGGGCCCCTGAAATCATGCCGGGCAGGATCAGCGGCATGATCACCTTGAAGAAGGTCGTCGTGGGATCGGCGCCAAGATTTGCGGCCGCCCGGATCAGGCTGCGATCGAAGCCGACCAGCGTCGCCGTGACCGTGATGATGACGAACGGAATGCCGAGCGTGGTATGCGCCAGAATGATGCCGATATAGGTCTTGGCGATGCCGATCTGCGAATAGAAGAAGAACATGCCGGTGGCGGTGATCACCAAAGGCACGATCATCGGCGAAATCAGGATCGCCGTGATGGCCGAGCGATAGGGCATTTCCGGACGGGACAGGCCGAGCGCGGCCAGCGTCCCGAGGATTGTCGCCAGGATGGTCGAACAAATGGCGATGAAGAACGAATTGCGGGTCGAGCGGATCCATTGCGCGTTGTTCCACATGTCGCTGAACCAGGCGCTCGAAAACGCCGCGTCCGGCGCCCCCATGCCGTTGCGCACGATGTCCTCGTACCAGCGGGTGGAATAGGCGTCCGGATCGAGCGTCATCATGCCTTCGGTGAACGTGAAGTACGGCTCGACGTTGAAGGACAGCGGGACAATGATCAGGATCGGCGCGATCAGGAAAATGAAAATCGCCGTGCAGACTGCAAGATACGAATAATGCCAGGTGCGTTCGAGCGGGGTCGTATAGGGGGGCAGGGCCATGGCGATCACCCGAACTTCAGCTTATCGATCCCGATCAGCTTGTTGTACAGCCAATAGAGGATCAGGACGCTGGCAAGCAGCAGGCCGCCAAGTGCAGCCGCCAGGCTCCAGTTCAGCGATCGCTGCATGTGAAAGGCGATCAGGTTTGAAATCAGCTGACCGGACTGACCGCCGACAAGCGCGGGCGTGATGTAATAGCCGACCGCGAGAATGAAGACGAGCAGCGTGCCGGCGGCGATGCCGGGCAGGGTCTGCGGAAAATAGACCCGAGTAAAAGCCGTAAGCGGCGTCGCTCCGAGCGAACGGGCGGCGCGCATGTAACTCGGCGGGATCGTCTTCATCACCGAATAGAGCGGCAGGATCATGAACGGCAGCAGGATATGCACCATGGCGACGATCGTGCCGGTCTGGTTGTAGATCATCTGCAGCCGCTGATCGTCGCCGATTACGCCGAACCACGCGAGGATGTTGTTTATCACGCCCTGGCTCTGCAGCATGGCGATCCAGGCCGTCGTACGCACCAGCAGACTTGTCCAGAACGGCAGGAGGACAAGGATCATCAGGAGATTGGATAATCGAAGCGGCAACGTCGACAGCAGATAGGAAACCGGATAGGCGAGCAGCACGCAGATGCCCGTGATCAGCGCGGATAGCCAGAACGTGCGCACGAACAATTGCACGTATATCCGACGCGTCTCGTCCTGGGCGGCGATCGAGCCGTCCTCCAGGATCTGGCGGTCCACCGCGGCAAGGTAGAAGGCGCTCGTATAGTCGTTCGATACCCGTTTCAGGACGGCCCACAGGGCCGGGTCGTTCCATTTTGCGTTGATGTCGAGGACGGCTTCCTTGTAGGGCCCGTCCTCGATGCGGCGCGCCCGGCGTGCGGTTGACGTGAACAGGCTGCGGGTGCCGGGCATTTCGTAGTTTACCCGTGTGGCCGCATTGCCCACCGTCCGTCCGACCTCGCGATTGGCGCGGGCGAACTGCAGGTCCTTGACCAGCAGTTCGAAGATCTCCTCGTCAGGCACGCCGCCGCCGTCCCACTCGCGCAGAGCTTCGGCGAGGTTGGGCAGCACGTCGGCGAACGTTGGATTGTGGGCGCCGCGGAACAGCATCTGGCCGATCGGCGCAACGAAGGTAATGAGAACAAAGACCAGCAGCGGAAGCGTCAGAAGCAGTGCCCGTATGCGGGCCCGGCGGGTCGATTGGGCAAGCTTGCGCCGGAGCGGCGTGCCATCGGCGGTGCGCAGGACCGTGTCCGTTTCGGTCGCCGCGGCCGGTGCCGAACCCATCGTGATGTCCGCCATAGCTGGCCTGCCCCCTGGTTTTCCCGGTGCGTGGCGCTCACCGGGGTCACGGCGTCCGCCGGCAGGCGGAGGCCGGATGTTCGCCCTGCCCGGTCCGTGGCCGGGCAGGGCGGTGTCGGTGCGTCGGCCTAGCCGGCGAGCCAGGCGTTGAACCGCTCGTTCAGTTCATCCTGACGGTCCGCCCAGAACTCGAAATCGTTCTGAAGGGCCTTGGTCAGGTTTTCCGGTGCCGTCGGCATTTGCGGGCCCATGTCGATCGTGCCGTCATGGTACTTGCCGACCAGCGGCGCGGACGATTTGCGGGCCGGACCGTATGCGATCCAGGATGCCTGGTCGGCGAGACGCTGGGTGTCGGTGGAGAACTTCAGGAAGTCCATGGCGGCTTCTTTGTTCGGGGCGCCTTTTGGAATGACCCAAAGGTCAAGGTCCCAGATCTGGCCGTCCCAGACGATGTTGAAGGGCTTTTTCTCGGCGGCCACGGCGTTGAAGATGCGGCCGTTATAGGCGGTGGTCATGGCGACTTCGCCATCGGCCAGCAATTGCGGCGGCTGGGCACCGGCTTCCCACCACACGACCGAATCCTTGATCGTGTCGAGCTTGGCAAACGCGCGATCGACACCTTCGGGCGTGCCGAGCACTTCGTAGACCTGGTCCGGGGCGACGCCGTCGGCCATCAATGCCATTTCAAGGTTGGCCTTGGGGTTCTTGCGCAGGCCGCGCTTGCCGGGGAACTTCTCCTTGTCGAAGAAATCGGCGATGGTCTTGGGGCCGTTTTCGATCTTGGAGCTGTCATAGGCAAACACGGTCGACCAGACGATGTTGGCAACGGCACATTCGTGCAGCGTGCCTTCGATAAAGTCATCGGTTGCCGGCGTGCCGTCGGGGGCAGCCGGAAGGGTCGAATGGTCGATCGGCTCGACAAGGCCTTCGTCGCAGGCCCGAACGGCGTCGGACAATTCAACGTCGACGATATCCCAGGTGACGTTTCCGGCTTCGACCTGGGCCTTAATCTCGGCAATGCCGCCGTTATAGTCTTCGGACTTGATCTGGTTGCCGGTCTTGGCGATCCAGGGCTTGTGATAGGCCTCCACCTGGCTCTTGGTGTACGCGCCGCCCCACGAGACGACGGTGATGGAATCCGAGGCCTGAGCGGCGCCGGCCGACAGGCCGAGCGCGAGACCCAGGGCCGCGGTGGCCAAAAGGTTCGTGCGAGTCATACAGTCTCTCCCGTTGTGTTTGCCGCCTCTTTCTCGAAAAAGGCAGTGTCATCGCCGGTCCGGATCACCCGGTCATCGGGTCCAGAGCCCGGCAATCCTCTGTTCGCCACGCGACCGTGGCACTGGCGCCCTCGCTCAATTGGCGCTGGCCGTCCTTGTTCGGAATCTTGACAATGAAGTCTTCGTTGTCGCCGACGATCAGGCGCGTCCGTATGTGGTCGCCCAGGTAAATCAGTTCGGCAATCGTGCCCTCAAGCCGGTTCGACACAGTTTCGTCGGTGGGATCGATCTCGATCCGTTCGGGGCGAATGGACAAGGTCGACTTGGAACCGACACCGTCGATG
>JANQQB010000360.1 GCA_028285165.1 Rhodobiaceae bacterium | reverse complement strand
TGGTCATGGCTTCGACCTGATCGTGGGTGACATAGATGAAGGTTGTTCCGAGCCGGGCATGCAATTCGGCCAGTTCCCGACGCATATGCACCCTGAGGCTGGCATCGAGGTTGGACAGCGGCTCGTCCATCAGAAACACATCCGGGTCGCGCACCATGGCACGCCCGAGCGCCACTCTCTGGCGCTGACCGCCCGAGAGCTGTCCCGGCCTACGGTTTAGAAGGTCCTCGATCTGCAATTGGCGCGCGACATCGGAAACGGCCGCGCGCAGGCCCGCCTGGATCCGGCGCCGGCGCGGCGAGAGCCACCCGACGAGCGGCAGGCGTTCCGGCAGCCAGGTCCGATCCATCTGGAGCGGCATGCCGATGTTTTCCGCCACCGTCATATGCGGGTAGAGCGCATAAGTCTGGAACACCATCGCGACACGTCGCTGTTTGGGCCTCAGATGGTCGACAGGGGCACCGGCGATGCGAACCTGTCCCGAATCCTGTGCCTGCAATCCGGCGATGATCCGCAAGAGCGTGGACTTGCCGCATCCCGATGCTCCGATCAGGGTCAGGAACTCGCCATCCCTCACCGACAGGTCGACCGAATTCAGCACGCTCGTATCGCCGAAGCTCTTGCTCACTGCTTCAATGTCGACAGCCGCCATGCCGGCACGCTCCGGAGCAGACTAGTGAAGGGTGATCTTTCTTCGGCAACGAAGAAAGTCGGAACAGCCGCCGATCTTCGAAAACGCGGGAGGAGGACCGAGCGTCCACGCAGTGGCATTGCGTCGCCGTCGATCGGCAATTCAGATCGTAGTGGAGTAGAATTTCATTCTGATGACAGAATTATGGAGTTTTTCTCCAGAATTCCTGTGGATCGGCTCAATCGATCCGTTCCGGTAATCGGTCGGCAAGCGCCTCGGCGGCCATAACGGCTTGCGGTACGGACATCAGGGATCCGCCATAGCTTGATGCCGGTAGGCGGCCCATCAGCATGACTTCGTCGGCAAATTGCGCCAGCGCACTGCGGGAATAGCCCGTGATCGCAAGTGTAAACGCGCCGGCTTCGCGGCCGGTCTTCAGGAACCGGACCGTTTCAGGCGTAGCACCGGATTGCGACAGCGCGATTACCGCGCTCGTCTTTCCGAGGCCGATCGATACTTCGTGTGCAAGTACGGGATCGCGCGTGGCGTTCGCCGGATAGCCGAGCCGCAGAAACCGGTAGGCCATCATTTCTGAGACCAGCCCAGACATACCCAGTCCGAACAGGTCGATGCGTTTGGCACGAGCGAGTTTCTCGACAACGCGAGCCAAGGCGGCCTCGTCGATCAGCGCATTGGTATCGCTGATCGATTGCTGCAGCACTTCGGCGGTCGATGGCTGCAAAGGGTGCACCCTGGCCAGGTCGCCGTCCCGGGTCCGGCGCAGCGCGATATCGGCGGAGAGCGCGATCTTCAGGTCACCAAAGCCCGGATGCCCGAGATCCCGACAGAGCCGAATGATGCTGGCCTGTCCGACTTCGGCAAACTCGCTGGTCTCGGCAAGAGATTGATGCAACACTTTTTCCGGATTTTCGATGATGTACTGAGCCGCGCGCGCCAGGGCTTTCGGTCCTTCGGCCAGTACCCGTTCCAATCGCACGAGCAACACGGATCGGTCGCGACCAGCGAGCGGTGCGGATTGCGTGACCATCGATGCCATGCCGTGTGCCCTGTTCTTGTCTGCGTAATGTTCACGACCCCCGGAGTTCATACGGCATCCGCCCGTGCAGGCCAAACGCGATGCGACGCGTGCAATCTGCGGCCGGACGTCGCCGAGACTTGACACCTGCCTGTTTTTTGGGCGTGACTTCCAGCGATCGCTGCTGAAGCGCGTTCAATTCTTACGATGCGGACGGACTGAACAAGAATGCCCCACACCCCGACGACGCCAGTCGTCCGCGAAGCCGACACGATCGGGCGTTCCGCTACAACGCTGCCCCGAATTGCAAGCCGTGCTGTCATTTGTCTTGGCGGCAGCGACACGGGGCTGCGGATGCAGGACTGTCCGGAGCCAGGTCCCGGCGAAATTCTGCTGGCCATGGTCAAGTCTGGATTGTGCGGGACCGATCTCTTCAAACTCCAGACCGACTCGGCCCCAAAGGACGGCGTCCTTGGCCACGAAATTGTCGGCACAATTGCCGCACTCGGCACCGGTGTCGATCGCTTCTCGGTCGGCGATCGCATAGTCGTCCCGCATCACGTCGCCTGCGGCACTTGTCTTTTGTGCCGACGCGGCAATGAGACCATGTGCCCGGAATTCAAGATCAATCTCATGGCACCGGGCGGTTTTGCCGATCATATCGTGATTGCCGCCCGCGCAGTCTCCCGAGCCGCCTTTCGGATTCCCGACCATGTCAGCGACGAACAGGCGGTCTTTGTGGAACCGGCAGCCTGCGTTCTGCGCGGCGTCGACCGGTCCGGCATCGGACCGGACGGCCGCGCCGCGATTCTCGGCAGCGGCAGTATGGGATTGCTGCACCTGCTTGTCCTCAAGGCAGCCATTTCGGGTTGCCGGGTGATGGTTGTCGATCCGGAACCTGGTCGGCTGGATCTTGCAAAGCGCCTTGGTGCCGACGCTGTCGCCCCACCCGGCGCGGCAACGGTTGAAGCCGGCAACGACCTGACGAACGGCGCCGGACTGGACGCGGTTTTCGACACGGTCGGCGGCAACGGCACGCTTGAGGCCGGTCTCGATCTGTTGCGGCCCGGCGGCACCGTCGTGCTGTTTGCCCATGCCGGCGACGGCGAGGCCGCACACTTCGATCTCAACGCCCTGTTCAAGGCCGAAAAGCGCATCATCGCCACCTATTCCGGCGGTCTTTCGGACCAAAGGCGCGTCTTCGACATGATCTGCGCGGGTGATCTTGATCCGACCCCGTTGGTTACCCACACGCTTCCGCTGGACGACTTCCAGCGCGGCGTCGACCTCACACGCCAGCGCGAGGCCCTGAAAGTGCTCTACACACCCTCTATCGGCGCCTCTGTCGGTCCCAATGTCGGCACCAATCCCGGCAAGGTGCCGGCATGAACGCCCTGCCCGCAACCATGCGCGGTGCCGTTCTGCTCGGCCCGGAAGACATCGAGGTTCGGGACGTCCCGGTTCCGCAACCGGCCGACGGCGAGATCCTGTTGAAGGTCGAAGCCGCCACGACTTGCGGCACCGATGTCAAGGTTTTCCGACGCGGCGGTCATCCCCGCATGCTTCAGGTTCCGACGCTGTTCGGACATGAAATGGCCGGCATCGTTGCCGCCACCGGCCCCGGCGTGTCCGGTCTGTCGGTCGGCGATCGCGTCGTCGTCGCCAATTCGGCACCGTGCGGCACCTGCGCCATGTGTCTCCGGGGGCGTGAAAACCTCTGCGAGGACTTGCACTACCTGAACGGCGCCTTTGCCGAATACATGCTGGTGCCGCGCCGCTTCGTGGAGCGCAACACCTATGTCCTGCCGGACACCCTGTCCTACGAAAAGGCCGCGCTGACGGAGCCGCTCGCCTGCGTCCTGCACGGCATCGATGCCTGCGAACTGGACATGTATGGACGGCTGGGTCCCGTCGAGATCGTGGTCTTTGGCGGTGGCCCGATCGGCCAATTGTTCGTCGCCGCCCTCACGTCGATGGGTCACCGCGTCATTCTGGCGGACCCCAATCCGGAACGGCTTGCGGCGGCTCGCGATCTCGGCGCTGCGGAAACCG
>JANQQB010000359.1 GCA_028285165.1 Rhodobiaceae bacterium | reverse complement strand
CAGCACGCTGTACAAAGACCCGCAGGCTGCCGCCGTGGGTGGGCCATGTTTCCACGTCGACCACCGTCAGCCCGTTTTCCCGGAAGATCCGGGAGGCGGCGGTCAGCGACAGATAGGAAAAGTGCTCGTGGTACATCGTATCGAACTGCGTCTGCTCAAGCAGATGCAGGAGATGCGGAAACTCGAACGTCGCGATGCCGCCCGGCTTGAGAAGATGCCGGAATCCGCGGACAAAATCGTTGATATCGGGGACATGGGCCAGAACGTTGTTCGCGGCAATCAGGTCGGCGCTCTGGCCGTCGGCCGCCATCTGGCTACCGAGCGCCTCGCCGAAGAACGCATCGATCACCTTCAGGCCTTTTGTGCGTGCCGCGTCCGCCGTGCTTTTTGTCGGTTCGACACCAAGCGTCGGAATACCGCGTCGGGCGAAGGCGGCAAGCAGGGCCCCGTCATTGCAGGCGACTTCGACCACGTGGCTGCTCGCGTCCAGCGAGAGCCGGTCGATCATCGCCGCGGCATAGGCATCGACATGGGCGAGCCAGGTGGAAGAGACCGAACTGAAATAGGCGTAGTCTTCGTCGAACAGCGTCTCGCGTTCGGCAAAGTCTTCCGTCTGGACGAGCCAGCAATTGGTGCAGACCAGCACGCGCAACGGGTACCAGCGTTCCGGGCGGGCGAGATCGGCGCCGGAAAGATAGGCGTTTGACGGCGGCGCAGAGCCGAGGTCGATCAGCAATGTGTCCAGACCGGACTGGCAGTGGCGGCACTTCATGGTTCGGGTGATCCCGGTCCGGCATCGTCCGACAGCATGGCGGCGCCGCGGTCCCGGTCCGAAAGACCGGAGATGGTGAGGGGCCAGGAAATGCCGATCTGCGGATCTGCCACGTTCAATCGGCCTTCCGCTTCGGGCGCATAGCCGGCCGTATGCAGATAGAGCAGTTCGGCGCGGTCACTGAGAACCTGAAAGCCGTGTGCGAAGCCCTCGCCGATGACAAACGCAACCGGTTCGTCCCCGGACAATTCGACGGTCTGGTGTTGGAGATAGGTCGGCGAGCCGCGGCGGATATCGACGGCAACGTCGAAAACCGTGCCGGCAAGGCAGGTGACGATCTTGATTTCCTCGTGCGGCGGCAATTGGAAGTGCAGGCCGCGCACCGTTCCGGGCCCCGTTGTGACCGACCGGTTGATATGGACGATCGGTTTTTCGATACCGCAGTATTCGCGCAGCGTTTCGGCCTCGTAGAGACGTGCAAAAGAGCCGCGCGGGTCGGTTCTCACGGTTCGGCGAAGCGTGAACAGGCCTTTAAGGACGCCGGGCTCGATTGCGAGGCTCATGACACGCCCTTTGCATCAGTCCGGCCGGCGGATTCGACGAAGGCGGCGATGTCGTTGCGGCAAAGGCTGAGCGCGGCTTCGCCCCCGGCCTGCTTGCGATACCAGGCGAATGATCGTTCGACGGCGGCTTGCACGGACCAGACCGGCCTGACGCCAAGCAGCCGGGCCGCTTTTGTCGGATCGAGCGACAGCCGGTTCGCTTCATGCGGGCCGGCTTCCGAGCGCGCCCAATCGACCGGTGCTGCTTCGGCAACCGACCGGTCCGGACCCGCCCAGCACCGGCTTGCCATGTCGATGACGGTTCGCACCGATGCATCCGTGTCCGGTGCGGGGCCGAAGTTGAAGGCACCGGCAAGGGACGGATCGGCGGCGATGGTTTCCGCCAGAACGAGGTAGCCGCAGATCGGTTCCAGGACATGCTGCCAGGGCCGGGTTGCC
>JANQQB010000222.1 GCA_028285165.1 Rhodobiaceae bacterium | reverse complement strand
CCGTCCGGCGGTAGTACCGGCGGACCGCAGGTGATCGGTGGCGTCCAGGACAAACCGGCGGATGTGATCGGCGAGTTGCACATGGAACTGGCGGCCTATTGCTGCCGGCGCGAGGCTGTCGACATCTTCCAGGAGATCCGCGATCGCACCAAGGACCTCGCCGGCATCAAGGTCGAAGTCCGCAACATCGAAGGCGGACCGCCGACCGGCAAGGATGTGCGCCTGCAGATCAACGGCACCGACTACGACACCGTGCGCGAGATCACGGGCCGCGTGCGAGCCCATGTCGATACGATGGCCGGTTTGCGCGACATCGAGGACGAACGCCCCCTGCCCGGCATCGAGTGGCGGCTGTCGATCGATCGCGAGGAAGCCGGCCGGTACAATGCGGCGATCAGCTCAGTGGGCGCCATGATCCAGCTGGTGACGAACGGCGTTCTGATCGGCACCTACCGCCCGAACGATTCAGAGGATGAGGTCGACATCAGGGTACGTCTGCCGGAAGATCAGCGCACCCTCGCCCGCCTTGACGAGCTCCGGATTCGGACGACCAACGGTCTTGTCCCGCTCGCCAACTTCGTGGAGCGTTCGGCGGAACCGAAGGTGTCCTCCATCGTTCGCAAGGACGGCTTCTACACGATGAACGTCAAGGCGAACGTGATTGCGGAGCAAGGCGTTACCCCGGACGAGAAGGTCGCTGAGCTCGATACCTGGCTGAAAACCCAGACCTGGCCGGATTCGGTCAGTTTCCGCTTCCGCGGCGCCGATGAGGAACAAAAGGAATCCGGCGAATTCCTGATGAAGGCGATGGTCGGCTCCCTGTTCCTGATGTTCATCATTCTTGTCACCCAGTTCAACAGTTTCTACCAGACCGGACTAACCCTCCTGACGGTTGTCCTATCGGTGTTCGGCGTGCTCGTCGGGATGATGGTGACCGGCCAGAAATTCTCCATCATCATGACCGGCACCGGCGTGGTGGCGCTTGCCGGGATCGTGGTCAACAACGCGATCGTATTGATCGACACCTATAACCGGATGTTGGAAGAAGGCGTGGAGCCCGTCGAGGCGGTGATGAAGACGGCCGCGCAGCGTATCCGGCCCGTGCTTCTGACCACGATCACGACGATTGCCGGACTTGTTCCGATGGCGACCGAGATCAACCTCAATTTCATCGAGCAGGTCGTCACTCAGGGCGGCATAACCGCCATCTGGTGGGTCCAATTGTCGACGGCGATCATCTTCGGGCTGGCTTTTTCCACCATCCTGACGCTGGTGCTGATCCCGACGCTTCTCGCCATGCCGCATGTCTGGATGCGCGCCGGACGTCGCGTGATCGGTCTGGGTCTTCAGAGAACGAAACGGTTCGGTATCGGCGGCTCAAAACCGAAGGATCCGGCCTTGCCGCCAAAGGCACCGGCTCCCGGATCGCTGGCGCTGCCGACGGCTGCCGAATAAGCGCGCTACGCCTATCGGGGGCGCGCAGGCGCCGGCCATCAGGTGTGTCTCCGACGCTGTGTGCCCTGCCGGCCTTACCGCTCCTCGATCTCGTCGACGGGCGCACCGCCGGCGGCCTCGGCCCGTTCGTAACGGCGCCACAGGTGCCAGGCAATCGGAACGCTCGCGAGATAGGCAATGGTCATGGTGCTGAGCACCTCGTAGGGATAGCTGACCAGCAGCGCCGCCATCAGCACCGCACCGATGAGGACCGGGAAAAACAGGTCCCTCGACACGCGGATCCCGCCTCCCTTGCCTGAAAACGCCGGCAAGCGGGACGCAACCATGAAAGCAAGGACAAGAACGAAGGAGGCGATTGCCGGCTCGAAGCCCGCCCCGGCTGCCGGAACCAGACCGAGCTGGCTCAGATAGACCGGCAGGAGCACGATGATGGCGCCTGCCGGGCTCGGAATGCCGACGAAGAACATCGATTGCCATTTCGGCTTTTCGGTATCGTCGAGCATGACGTTGAACCGGGCCAGCCGCAACGCCGTTGCAATGGCGAACAAGATGGCTGCGATCCAGCCGAGCGACTTCATTTCATGCAGCGACCATGTGTAGAGAAGCAGCGCCGGCGCCACACCGAAATTGACAAAGTCCGCCAGTGAATCAAGCTCCGCACCGAACCGCGACGTCGAGCGCAGGAGCCGCGCGACCCGACCGTCAAGGCCATCGAGGACGGCGGCGATGACGATCGCGGCGATCGCCCAGTCGATGCGGCCTTCCATCGAAAAGCGAATCGAGGTGAGCCCCGACGACAGCGCCAGAAGCGTCACCACATTCGGCGCAATCAGTCGGAACGGCACGCGCTTGAAACGCGGTTTCCGGCCGAGCGGCGGTTTTTGAACAACCTTTTTCATCGTCGGTTCACCGGTTGACCGGTTCGGAACTGTAGCACACTGCCCCTTTGTGAAGTCCTTATGCCAACGATAAAGTCGTCATCGTTGGCATTACGTCCGCGAAATGTCCGCCCAAACCGGCGCATCGGCCGAAAGGTCGGCGAGCACGGTTTCGCCGGCCACAGCCCGTTGTCCGACCGCGACACGCGCCGCTGTTCCCGGCGGCAGGTAGACGTCGAGTTTCGATCCGAAACGAATGAGCCCGAACCGCTCACCGGCAGAAAGCCGGTCGCCCGGTTTCACCCACGAAACGATCCGTCGCGCAATCAGACCGGCAACCTGCACCACGCCGACGGGACCGTGTTCCGTCGACAGGACCAGGGCGTTTCGCTCGTTGTTGGCGCTGGCCTTGTCGAGTTCCGCGTTCACGAACACGCCCGGGCAATAGACCTGTTCCGCCACGGTCCCGGCGACCGGTGCCCGGTTCACATGGCAGTCGAACACCGACATGAAGATGGAAATCTTGAGCGCGCTTTGCATGTCGAGCGCGGCGAGTTCGGCCGGAACCGGGACCTCGGACACCGTGACGATGCGCCCATCGGCCGGCGACACGACGACACTGTCGGCAAGCATGGTAACCCGCGGAGGATCACGAAAGAAATAGACGCACCAAATGGTCAGCGGCACGGTGATCACCAGGGACAGCGGAAGCAAGGCCCCGAAAACCACGGCAGCAACCGCAAAGGCGGCGATGAAGGGATGTCCTTCCCGATTGACGGGCACGAAAATCGAGCGGACGGACGCGACGATGCTCAAACTGCTGTCCTGAAGATTGAGGAACGAATTGCCGGTCGGGAATCGGTTGCTCCTCTCCCCGACGCGATGCGTTTATCCGGTTGGATGCCGTTACCCAATAAGAAGTATGGTCGGCGAGTGCAATCCCGCTGGCCGCCCGCCAATCTGTCGTTGCCATGTCGGGGAGAATAGCGAGGGAGCCGGCCGGCCAAGGGTCCGCCGCAGTTTTCCGGCCGGCTCCCGCCGGAACGAACCACCATCGAAGACGAAGCCTTCGACCCCGCTAGTCTGGTGTTCCGACGTAGCTCCACCTTAAGTGATCGAATCGCCCCACTTCCAGAAATTTCGTCATTAGGTTGTGGATTGCCAAGCACTGCGCTTTTAAAGTTTCTCGGGATTTCCCGAGGTGTCAGGGCCGACGAAAGTCGTACACGCCAATCTGGTCGTATTTTTTATCAATCATTTCAGAATTTTATAGAAAGGCATCCCGCTTCGCCGATCAAGATCGAAGATTGTGATTTGAGTTGCATCTGAATGTGTCGCTAGTATCGCGGTACAGACGGCAGGCACGGTGATGCCTGTTCCTACCAGCAACTTATGGTAAATTTTCCCGATTCATGTCGCCTGCCTCCCTCCTCTACGCACTTGAGATCTACGGGTGGATCGGAGCGGCTGTTGCTGCGCTGTTTTTGTTGGTCGGGATCGACCGCGTTGACCCGAGCGCCCGCAGCTCCTACGCCTTTCGCCCGTTGCTGATTCCCGGCATCGTTGTCTTGTGGCCGCTGGTTCTTCTTCGTTGGATACGCTTGGAACGCGCGCCGGAGACCGAAGCATGAAACCGGCCCATATCCGCGCCCATCGCCGCATCTGGGTCGTTCTCGCCGTCCTGATACCGCTCGGTTTCATCGCGGCGTGGATCGGCAAGACTGCCGCGCCGCTTGACGCACCTGCGCTGCAACTCGCACCACCATCCTGAAAACCCGAGCGCAGGCGGCCCTTTCATGGCGGTTCTATATCAACCTGTAATCTGGAACCGGAACAAGATTGTCTACGACGTGGTGCTGATCGCTTGCGTCGCGCTCTACATCTACGCGTTCCTGCGCCTTGCCCCGGACATGGTGGATCATACCGGCAAGATCGACGGGGCG
>JANQQB010000357.1 GCA_028285165.1 Rhodobiaceae bacterium | reverse complement strand
ACTACGACCCCACCCTGCTGGCACTCGGCTTCTGCGTCGGATGGGCGCTCAACCTGACCGGCTCGCCATTCGGCGTCACCGCCATCATCCTCGCCCGCATCACCGGTCATCCGGCCCGCGACCTGACCTGGCACTGGAACGGGACATTTTCCCTTGCCTGCCTTTTGATCGCATCGCTTGTACTGATGGCGTTTTCCGCCGGGTAATGCCCGATCCGAGCCTGTGTTGCGGCTATTTGGGCGCGGGCGGAAACGGCACGGCACCGGACCGCATTCCGCCAAAAACCAGTAGCGCCGACACACATAAAGTGCCGATTGCCGCCGGCCAGCCGAGCGCGACCGCATACCCCGCCGCATCCGCCAGAAGTCCGAGCAGAATGGCGCCAAGCGCCGCGCCGCCGATACCGAGCACCGTCCACAGGCTCATCACCCGACCGCGATAGGTGTCGGTCAGCGAAAGCTGCACCGCCGATTGCAGGCCGACACCCACCGAGGATCCGCAAAAGCCGATGCCGGCGGCAGCGGCCAGCGCCACCAGCCAGACATCCGTGGTGCCGAGCAGCAGGCAGAGCCCAAACCCGACATAGATCGATACAACGGACAGAAGCGGCAGCCGATCCGGTGTCTGTTCGCCGCGCAATGCCATCACGACCGAGGCCACAAGCGCGCCACCGCCGCCGGCTGCCGCGATCTGCCCAAGACCCGACGCACCGCGCGAGAACGCGCCGTCGGCGATCGCCGGAAGGATTTCCAGCGTACCGCGCCCGACAACGGAGAACAGCCCCGTCATCAACATGGCGGAACGGATCAGCGGATGGCGCACCGCGACCAGCGCGCCCTCCCGCAATTGCTTGAGGAACGGATCGTCGGTGCCCGCGGCCCGGTCCCTCGGTCGCAGACGCAGAATGGTAAGTGCCGTCAGGAACGGCAGGAAGCAGACGACGGTCACGGCCATGGCGACGGTGACGCCATAGGCCGCAATGAGAACGCCGCCGATTGCCGGCCCGAACAGGCGGGCGAAGTTGAAGTTGACCGAAGTGATCGCAACCGCGTTCGCCAGCGCGTCCTTTGCGACCAGCCGCGGCGCCATGGTCATGCGCAGCGGATGGTGGGCACTCGTCACCGTCCCGATCATCAGGCACAGCGCGGCAAGGCTCCAGATCGAGGTGAGATCGGCAAGGTGAAGGATCAGGGTTGCAAGGCTCAATAGCGCCTGCAGCGATTGTGTGACCAGCGCCGCAATACGCACGTCGATACGGTCCGCCATCACGCCGAAAAGCGGGCCGGACACAATCGTCGGCGCAAACAAGAGGAACGACAGGCCGCCGACCCAGGTCGCCGACCCGGTCAGGTCCCAGGCCAGCCAGCCGAATACGATCCGCTGGATCCAAAGCCCGTGCAACGAGAAGAAGGTTCCGGTGACATAGATCCGGAAATACGGGGATTGCAGGGCAGGAAGCCGCATGGATGCCAAGAAAACAGGGTTGGGATTGCGGACCGGGCGAGGATCCGCCTTTACGACAGTCTAGCCCGCCTTGCGCCGCTCTGTCACGATCCGGAGACGCGGGATGCTGTCATGTCCGCGTGATGTGACCGAGCACGGCGTAATCCCGATAAAGCGATGTCAGACCGGCCGACGCGCCCGCCTTTTCTGCAACGCGGTGCATCGCGGCTTCCAGATCGGCGCGCGGTGCGACGTGAAAGGCGGCCAGCCATCGTTTCAGCAGAGCCCGGAACCACGACGGCAGGCGCCGCTGCATGCCGAAATCCACCAGCATCAGTGTGCCGTCGGGCGCAAGATGGGTCAGCCCGTTCTCGATCGCCTGTTCCCAGGGCGGAATCATCGAAAGCGAATAGGAAAAGAAGACACGGTCGAAGGTTGTGCGATCGAACAGGTCAGCCGTCGAAAACGCCGCGGCATCGCCCTGCCCGAGACGGACCCGATCAGACAGGCCGGCCTTATCGATCGACTGTTGCGCGGTTTCCAGCATGACGGGCGCGATATCGATGCCGTAATAGTCTGCATCGGGATAGCGCCGTGCTGCCGCGATCAGGTTGCGGCCGGTTCCGCAGCCGATTTCGAGCACGGAGCCGCCCGCCGGCGGCGCAAGCTCGTCGATCAGCCGGTCGCGGCCGAGCAAATAGTATTTCCGGGTGAGATCGTAGATGTGGCGCTGATGCCGGTAAATGGCATCCATCAGCGCCCGACCGTCTTCATGAGCGGTACCGGCGCTCCGCGACGGACTGGCCTCCGCCTGGCTCTCGGTGGACGCCATGGTCAGGCGGCTTTGCGGCGATAGAGATGGAAGCCGCCATAGATCGACGAGCGGTCCTGGGCCACAGCCTCCTGCGACGTCTCTTCGTCGTAGTCCCACTGATCCATGATCTCGTCGGAGACCCGGCCGGGAAGGATCGTCGGCACGCCCGCTGTCCGGAAGATCACCCGGGCGCCCGGCGCTGCCGTGCGCGTGATCTGCGACCACAACGCATTCAATTGCGAATCGGTCATCCAGTCCTGGGCGTCCAGGAGCACATAGCCGTTCATGCTCTGGTCGGGCTCGTCCGCCAGGTGATCGGTGAAGGACCGATTGTAGACCGACACGCGCTCGGCGCGCTGGCGGATCTGCGAAAAGTGCTTGCGCTTAAGGTAGGGCGGCAGCGGACCGGATTCGCCTTTCGGATACCCGCGGCTGAAGGCCTGCCAGGCAAAATAATTGTCGGTCATGGGAAAGTCGCAGGCGAGCCGTTCCAGGCGCTCGCGCAACACGGTCGCCATCTGCCCGTCGGGAGACGCCCCGGCGAGCGCTTCGTATTGTGCAGGCGGAATGCCGAGACCGTAGAGCGACAGTTTCTTCGACGTCGCCCAGCGCACCAGACGCTTGTCGAACAGCGGCGCGATCATGGTGTCGAAATAGCTGCGCTGGTCTTCCAGCGTGGTCTTTTGCGTCAGTTCCTTCAGGTCGATCCCATAGACCTTGGCGGCCAGATGTCCGGCGCCGATGAAATATCCGAGCAGGCCATGGTGATAGAGATCGCGCGAAAACAGCGAGATGCGCTTCCGTCCGACCCAGTCGCGCCCTTCCCAATAGGAACGGGTGTCGGCATCGATGATGTCGCGCAGGAA
Source organism: Rhodobiaceae bacterium (assembly GCA_028285165.1). GTDB lineage: Bacteria > Pseudomonadota > Alphaproteobacteria > Rhizobiales > JANQQB01 > JANQQB01. The sequence continues at coordinate 3,455 of JANQQB010000357.1, read as the reverse complement.
ACGTCGATAGGCCGTCACGTTGGCCTTTTCGTCGGCCTCACCGAAGAATCTGTAGAAAATGTCGTAATTCGGCAGATGCGTAACCGCGGCCAGCTTCAGCCGCGTCAGGGAGACGTGCGCCTGGTTGAGGTCGACGGCAATGATCTGTTTCGGATCCGCCGTCAGGTAGCTCATGATGTTGCAGCCGCCGGATGCGATCGCAATGACACGGTCGCCGGGTCCGAGCGCCAGCGCCTGCATGTCGACATCCGGGTCTTCCCAGATCTGCGGATAGACGAGCCCCTTGAAGAAGAAGGTGAACATCCGCTCCAACATGCCGTCGGCCGACGTCGCCCGGGAACGGTGCACGGCCTTGTTAAGGTGTTCGGCTCTGTTGCGCGAAAATGGCTCGGTCACGCGGGGCTCCTGACGATTCGGGATTCCCTCCGATTGGTTAGATACCAACCATGACGATCCCGTGACGGTTTGATAACAGGTCCGGTCACCTCGTTCCACCGGCCATGACCCGAACCCTGTCCCTCGGGACATAGGGCAGACCTAGTCCAAACCAAGTTTCTGCTTGAGGATATCGTTGACGGCCTGCGGATTGGCTTTGCCGCCTGTGGCTTTCATCACCTGGCCGACAAACCAGCCGGCCATTTTCGGCTTTTCACGCACCTCGGCAACCTTGTCCGGGTTGGCGGCGAGCACATCGTCAACCGCCTTTTCGATGGCGCCGAGATCCGTCACCTGTTTCAGGCCCCGCGCCTCGACGATCGAACGGGCGTCGCCGCCTTCCGTCATGAGGATGTCGAAGACGTCCTTGGCGATCTTGCCCGAAACCGTGCCGTCGGCAATCAGATCGATCAGGCCGCCAAGCTGGTCGGGCGAGATCGGACTGTCCTCGATCGCGGTGTCGGCGCGATTGAGTGCGCCGAGCAATTCGTTGATCACCCAGTTCGCCGCGACACGGGCATCGCGGCCCGCCGCGACGGCCTCGAAGTAGTCGGCCACCGCCTTGTCGAGCACAAGAATGTCGGCATCGTCGGGTTTCAGGCCGAAATCCGATACCAGCCGCGCCCTCTTTTCGTCGGGCAGTTCCGGAAGATCGGAGGCAATCGCATCGACGAAAGCCTGGTCGAACTCGAGCGGCAACAGATCCGGGTCCGGGAAATACCGGTAATCGTGCGCCTCTTCCTTCGACCGCATCGACCGTGTGTGCCCGGTCTTGGCATCGAACAGCCGGGTCTCCTGGTCGATCGTGCCGCCGTCCTCCAGGATGCCGATCTGGCGGCGTGCCTCATAGTCCACGGCCATGCCGGCGAACCGGATCGAGTTGACGTTCTTGATCTCGCAGCGCGTGCCGAATTCCTCGCCCGGCCGGCGCACGGATACGTTCACGTCGGCCCGCATCGAGCCTTCTTCCATGTTGCCGTCGCACGTGCCGAGATAGCGCAGGATGGCCCGCAGCTTGGTCAGGAAGGCGCGTGCCTCGTCGGCCGACCGGATGTCGGGTTTGGAGACGATTTCCATCAGCGCCACGCCGGACCGGTTCAGGTCAACGAAGCTCATGGACGGGTGCTGGTCATGCAGCGACTTTCCGGCATCCTGCTCCAGGTGCAGCCGTTCGATACCGATTTCCACAGCCGAGCCGTCCTCGCGGTCGAGATGCACACTGCCCTCGCCCACGACCGGGCTCTTGTACTGGGAGATCTGATAACCCTGCGGCAGATCGGGGTAGAAATAGTTCTTACGGTCGAAGACGCTCTTTTTGTTGATCTCCGCCTTCAGGCCGAGCCCGGTGCGCACCGCCTGGCGCACGCACTCCATATTGATGACCGGCAGCATGCCGGGCATGGCCGCATCGACCAGCGAAACATGGTCGTTCGGCGCCCCGCCGAATTCTGTCGATGCACCGGAAAACAGCTTTGCGTCGGACGCCACCTGGGCATGCACTTCCATGCCGATGACGATCTCCCAATCGCCGGTTGCGCCTTTGATGAACAGGGACGGATCAGGGTGTCGCGTGTCTTGGAAGGTCATGCCGGATCTGCTGCACAATATCGAAACCGGATTGTGTTGGCGAAGATCGCCGCTGACGTCAATGGGGATCTGTACTGCCTTAATCTGCAGGGGCATGGCCCGACCGACACCGCTTTGAGCTGCCAAGACACCATGTCGCACACGCCACATGCGATGCGACAGCGACGGTGATTCGATCGATACACCATGTATTACAGTGCATTACGGGGTTCTGATAAACAATCGAAGCAGCCGGCATGGGATTGCCGCGCGTCGGCGTTGATCCAGGTCAATCGACCGCGCCAAGCGCATCGCTAGCCTTCCGCTCGTTCCAGACGGGAGAAAAACGATGTCATTCCGGAAAATGGTTGCGATCCTCGACGAGCGGGCCGACATGATGACCCGCATGCTGGAGACGCTTGGTCTGCGCGACCGGGCCTGCCCCGATGCCGCAGCGGCACGGGAACTGCGCTCGGCGGCACAGAACTGCATGATGTGCCAGACGACCGGCGCATGCCAGAAATGGTTGAATGAGCAGGACGTCGTCGGCCACACAAGCGACCCGACCTTCTGCCCGAATTACGAACGCTTCATGGAATGGCAGAAAGCCGAGACGGCCTGACCCTGATCGTTATGCGGCATCGACCATAGGTGCACGGCGGCACAACGCCTAGCGCCACCAGGCGTCCGGGGAAAAATGGCCCGCGGCCGCTTCCACGACATGGCCGAGGCGGAACAGGGTTTCCTCGTCGAACGGGCGTCCGATCAATTGGACCGCGAGCGGCAGGCCGGACGCCGTCAGACCGGAGGGCACAGCAATCCCCGGCAGGCCCACCATGTTGGCCGTCACGGTAAAAATGTCGTTCAGATACATGGTGATCGGATCGGCCGTCATGGCAGCCAGCGGAAACGCCGCATTGGGCGTTGCCGGCGTCAGGACGGCATCGATCCCGTCGGCATAAGCGGTCTCGAAATCCCGTTTGATCAGCGTGCGCACCTTCTGCGCCCTGAGATAATAGGCATCGTAATAGCCTGCTGACAGGACATAGGTGCCGATCAGAACCCGCCTCTTGACCTCGGCGCCGAAGCCGGCCGACCGGGTCTTTTCATACATGTCGGTGATGTCGTCGCTGTCGACCCTGAGGCCGTAGCGCACGCCGTCATAGCGCGCCAGATTCGAGGATGCCTCGGCCGGCGCGACGATGTAATAGGCCGGCAGCGCGTATTTGGTGTGCGGCAGCGAGATGTCGACGATTTCCGCGCCCGCGTCGCGCAGCCAATCGGCTGCCTGCTTCCAGAGCGCCTCGATCTCGTCCGGCATGCCATCGAGCCGGTACTCCTTCGGTACGCCGATCTTCATGCCCTTGACCGACTGGCCGATCGCGGCCTCGTAATCCGGGACGGGCCGATCGACCGACGTCGTATCCTTCGGATCCACGGAAGCCATGGATTTC
>JANQQB010000337.1 GCA_028285165.1 Rhodobiaceae bacterium | reverse complement strand
CATCGATCTCGTGATCGCATCGGTCCTGATGTCGATGGGCATGATGATGCTGCCGCCGGTGGTGATCTCACTGCCGTTCAAGCTGATCTTCTTTGTGCTGGTCGACGGATGGAACCTGGTGGCCGGGAGCCTGGTGCAGAGTTACGTAACCTGACGGATGCCCGTGGCCCGGGCTTCCTGCTGATCCGCCTCATCGTTCGCCGCGGTCGGATCGGCGTCCGGTTCGGGCGCGGCTTGCGGCGCCGCTTCGCCGGGATCGTCCGCCCCGGTCGGCACTTTGTCCGATGCGTAGCGTTCCCGATAATCCTTCAGGAACATTTCAAGCGTATCGATGGCCGCGATCTGCGTCGCGACTGACGAGAACTCGGCCCCGGACACGTTGATGGTTCGCGTGACGGCATCGAACGCGGACGCATGTTCCGTCGAGGCCATCTTGTCGGCAAACTTGGTCCGCAGCCGGTCTAGCGCCAGTTGATTGCCGCCCAGCGCATAGCCGATTGCCGATCGCAGCACGTCCAGCCGGTCGGAATCCGACAGCGGGGCCCGCAGCGACCAGCGCGCCCCGACCAGCCGCTCGTACTGATTGCCGGCATCGTCCCATTTCTTGGCAGCCCACAGCGCGTCCGCCTTCATGCGTTCCACTTCCCCGCCCTGCAGGGTTTCCAAGAGGTCGAGCGCCGTCTGGTGCCGGCCGGCTTCGACCAGTGCGCGCGCTTCGACAAGCCGCCGCTGGCGTTCCATGGTCTCCGGCAGCTTTGCCTGGCGGGTCCGACGCAGGGCGCGCAAGGCCCGGTCGGGCTTGCGGTCGAGCAGATAGATCAGCGCAAGATCCGCGGCGATCTGCGCGCGCGCCGCGCCCTTCAGACGGTTGTCCACCTGGTGTTGCAGCAATTCAGCCGCCTGTTCGAGCAAATCGACATCGACAAGGCGCTCGGCCAGATTGCGCACGATCGTGTCGCCGCGCGCGCCGACCGGCGTCATCTCGCGGAAATCGTAGAACAGGCTGAGGGCTTCGACCGGTTCCAGATCGTCCGCCTTGCCGTCGATGAACAGGGCGGAGAAGACGCTGTTCATCTCATCCTGCAGAAGCTTCGACGTGTCGGCCTCGCTGTCGACGAACAACGCCATCCGCGCGGCCGCGAAAGCTTCGCGATATTGTGCCTGCTCCACCAGCATTTGCGCCAGATACCGCAGGTTCTTCAGTTCCAGTTCGTCGCCCCGCCAGATCACCGACAGGCGCCTGAGGTCGTCGATGATCTCCTCCGACGGACGCAGGTTGTCGCGATGCTGGATCCGAAGCAGACGATAGGTCGCCTCGGCCACGCTCGGCCGCTTTCCGAAGCGGATAACCCGCTCCAGCAGTTTGATGGCGTCTTCCGGGCGTGCCGACACGTCGGCCAGCCGGGCCCTCAGAATGTCGTAGCGCTCCGCATAGACCGGATCGATGATTGCCGGGTCGATTTCGGCCAGGATTGCGGTTGCTTCGCCGAAATCGTTCAGTTCAACGGCGGCTTCAGCCGCACTGACATTGAACAGGGCCTGAAGGTTCGGCGGATAACTGCCGATCGCTCGCCGGGCTCGCGGCACCGAACGGCGCGCAGTGCCCCATTCGCCGGCCTTGGCGTGGTGAATCACTTTCCACACATCAGCATCCGGGCTGTCAGCCAGTTCGTTCTGCATGATGTACAATTCGGAGGCTTCGGAATGACCGGCCAGGATTTCCGCCATGCCCATCATCAGAAGAAACGCGGAATCGTTTTCGATCGTCGGGTTTTCCTGGCGCACAAGCGTCAGGATACCTCGCGCTTCCTGGGCAAACCGGTTTGCCAGATAGAAACGCGCAAGGGCCAGCCATTGGGCGGACTTATCCCCCTCCCCGGCCCGCATCAATTCCCGCTGCAACGCGGCCCGCCGCCGCTGGAACCGCAACGGATGCGGTTCATACATTTCGTTGAAATCGAGAAAGCCGGGTCGGGTCACCGCCACCCTGACCGGCAACAGCGTCACGCCCTGGGCCAGGTTTTTTGACGACAGCGAGAGACCGCGCGGCTGTTCGATGACGACCTGATCGTCCTTTTTTGTGACGTTGAGGTCATCCGACCGGGCAACGATGGCGACACCGTGCGCTGATGTCAGGGCGTCGATCTCTACGAAACGTTGCGGCTTGATGACACCACGCGCCGGACCGAAGGCGGTAACGACGAACAGTGTGTCACCGACGCGCGGATCGCGGATCCGACGGATCGAACCGGCATTGGAGAATTCCGCGGCCAGGCTCATGCCGCCATCCGCGCGGACATGACGCTGGAAGGTCACCGGTTGGGAAGGTTCAAGGATCAGGTCGCCGATATTGATGACCCAGGAATTCCCGTCATTGCCGACCGTCGCAAGCGCCGGATTCTTCAAATCGATACGCAACGTCTTGGCGGCGTTGAGCGTGCCCGGTTCGATCCGGTTTGCCACCGATCGCAGAACCGAGCGCATGGCATCGAGCCCGAGATCCATATCCGTATCGAAGACCAGCCACAGGCTGTCGTGCCGCTTGAAGACGGCGGCGGCCGTCGGATCGCGGAACGGAAACACGATGCGGGTCAACGATCCGATCCGGCTCGCCTCGACCTCGACGAGATTGGCGGCGACGAGAGTTTGCTCTTCGCCGGTGCCTTCCACGGATTGATCGACCCTTTTTGGAACATTGGTGGGATCGATCACTTCTCCGTCGCTGCCGATCGCCACCGCGCGCGGCGCACCTGAAGCGAGAGGATCGGTCGCCGGATTGACCGGCGCGATGTCCGTGTTGATCGGCGCAATTTCCGGCAGCTCTCTCGCCGATTGGTCGCTGTCGTCAGCGTCCTGCGATGCCGGCGCGGCGTCTGCGGCGGTCGCGGGGCTCGGGGCAGGATCTTCCGGCGCCGGGTCGGTTGCCGGATCGGGCGCATTGGCAATCACGACCGGTTCGGTTGGTTCGACCGTATCCTCGGCCTCCTCGCCGGGTTCGGCAACGCTGTCCGGTTCCTGCGGCTCGACAGGCACCTCGTCAACAGCCCGAGGCGACGGACCGGTCGGGTCCGCTTGCTGCGGCGGAGCGATGTCGTCTGTGCGCGGCGGATCGGCCGTGCCATCGTTCGATGCCTGGCCGGGCGCAATCACCCGTTCCGTCTGGCCTGGTGCAAACTCCGGCGACAGCGCCCGATTGACCTGGAGATTGGCACCATCTTCCGGCCGGTTGGACGGCGGTGCGATGTCCACGACATAGGCATCGGCCTCACGGAAGGCGCGCACGTCGACGGCCTCGTCCACCTGCAGCACCACTTTCAGCTTGTTGTCTTCGTGAAAGGTCTCGAAGTCCACCAGACCAGGCGGTTTGTCGGCGAGCACTTCGAAGAGGTCCAGGTCCGCATCGCGACTGAACACGACACGCACGAGCTCTCCTTCGCGCTGGAAATTCGTATCGAATGGCACGTTCCAGAAGAAGGACAGCCGGGTGAATGTCGGATGCCGTCCCGCACGCAGACTGACTTCAGGCTTCTTGGCCCGGCCGAAGCGCTTGCGTTCCAGATCCCGGACGCGTTTCAGCGCCGCCTCTGCACGCTCCGCCAGTTCCTGGATCACATCGTCGGGCAGTGCGGGCGGTTCACCGCGCCAGTCGCGTGGCAGGATATCGACGAACAGCTTTTCGCCGGCTTCCATCGTGTTGATGCGGAACCGGTCGCGAAGGCCAAGACGGATGCCGAAGCCGGCCGGGTCCTTGAGAGCGACGGAAATATAGGATTTGAGAGCGATCGGCACGTCGTCGACGGACAATTCGACCTGTTCGGTGAAATCAACTCGGAGCACGCCACTGGCAATGCGAGTGGAATATTCCGGCAGGAGCGTCCTGTCCTTGAAGGTGATCACCAACCGCGCGAACCGGCCCTCGTCGACGGCCTCGACATCGGCCTCCATCACCTGGGCTCCGACCGGACCGGCATGGAGGATCAGCGCCAGGCCCAGGAGGACCGCCCCGACGGCATGCCGCAGCCGCTGCGACAGGCAGCAGCCGGTTACGGCGGGACGGCAGGCGGCGCGCCGGCCAGATCCGAAAGTACGCATGGACACAACGATCGGAAAACAGGGTTCGTTCGTTGCGATGGTAACGGCCTCGGCTTAACACCGGATTACCGCGCTCGGTCGTGCCAAGGAGCGCCCTTGGCACAACGTCGCAGGACCGGACTATTGGGTCGGTTTGCCTTCGATTTTCGGCAGATCGGTCTGCTCGTTTTCACCGCCGTCCTGGTCTGTCCGGTTCGTCGCCAGTGCGACCGTCAGGCGTTCCGCGGTTTCAGGAGACATTTTTGCCAGGATTGCCGACATCTTGCGCGGTTTCATCTGCCGGACGACATCGACCAGAATCTCCAGATTGAGGCGATCGAAGACCCGCGCGGCATCCTTCGGCTTCATGTTTTCGTACATCTGGACGAGGCCCTTCAGGCGGGTGTCCTCGTAATCCTGGCGTTCCTTGTTCTCAGCCTGGATGCGTTCTTCCAGCGCCTTGAGTTCCGCAACCCGCCTTTCGACACGCAATTCGGTGGCATTCAGCAATTGTTCGCGCAGATCCAGTTCCGCCGACCGTTTCTCCAGGGCTTCTCGCCGTTCGCCAAGCCGCTGCAGGATGATCGATTGGGAATTCCCGGTCGATTCCGCATCCACTGCGCGCCCGTTAAAGTCGCTGCCATCTATTTCGTCCGCCGCGTCGCCCGATGCGGTGTCGCCGGTCGCGCCTTCGGCCGCAGCGCTGTCGTCCCCGTCGGCTGGCGCAGCGGCAACCGGTTCGGCTGCGTCGGCCGGCGTGTCCTGTGCGACGGCCGGCGTGATCGGGTTGATGGGGTAATCGTTCGCCGCGAAAAGGCCCAGGCTCTTGACCAGGAACAACGCGGCTACGGCGATGGTGACGATCGGCAACAGGCGGATATGGTTCATGCGGCCCTCTCACCGGCCAGGCGGCGCAGGTTGCGGACCCGCAGCGCCGCGGCCTCGGCCGCGCTCATCAGGCTGAGCGCCGATGTCGGTTCGGGATCAGCCGCGCGCCGCTCCGCATGCGCCGGTGCAGCGGACAGCCCCCCCGCCCCGGCACGGGCACTTGCGGTCGGATGC
>JANQQB010000331.1 GCA_028285165.1 Rhodobiaceae bacterium | reverse complement strand
GGAATTCGCTCCGCAGACAATGCAATTGTATGCCGGCACGCTGCAGTACATTCTGATCGGATTGATCATTGTCGGCACCCTGATGCTGCGTCCGCGCGGATTGCTGCCGGAGATCCTGACGGTCTCGCAACGCGCCGCGGACGGAGCCACATTATCCGAAAGCCGGCCGGCTATCCGGACCGGCCAGACCACCAAAGGGGAGAAGGTCACATGAAAAACGGATTGAAATCAGCATCCTACGGGATAGCGCTGGCAGCCTGCCTGCCGGCGGCGCCGGCGCTGGCGCAGGATTGCACGGTGAAGATCGGCGCCGTCCTGCCGACTTCGGTCGATTGGGGACGGCCAATCGCGGAAACCGCCCAGTTCGCAGTCGACCTGTTCAACGAGGCCGGCGGGGTGAAGGGCTGTCAGATCGACATGGTGCTGCGGGATACGCAGGTCGACCCCAAGGTCGGCGTCGATGCCGCAAAGGCGCTCGTCGATCTGGAAAAGGTGCCGGTGCTGCTCGGCGCTGTCTCTTCCGGCGTCTCGATGCCGATCCTGACGTCGGTGACCGTGCCGTCGAAAGTGATGCAAATGTCGTGCTGTTCGTCGTCCACCGCCTTTACCGGCGTGGCAGCCGACGGCAAGACGGACGGCCTGTGGTTCCGGACGTTCGCGACCACGAGAAATCAGTCCGCGGTCGCCGCCAAGCTGGTTCAGGAACGCGGCTATGAAAGCGTTGCCATATTCTACAAGAACGACGATTGGGGCCAGGATATCGGGCGCCTCGTGCAGGCTGACCTGGAGGCCCTGGGTATCGCCGTGACCGCCTCGGTCGCCATTACCGACGGGCAGGCCTCCTACCGGGCCGAGGTGACGGAAGCCCTCAAGACCCAGCCGCAAGCGGTCTACATGGCGCTCTACCCGGCCGAGGGCACATTGGTCGCGCGTGAATGGATCTCGCTCGGCGGTAGCCAGAAAATGGTGGTGGCGAATTCGCTCAAATCCGACGAATTCCGCGACAATGTCGGCCTGCAATATCTCGGCGACGTCGTTGGCCACGACAGCGCGCAGCCGCGCACCGACAGTGCTGCCGGTTTTGTCGACCTCTACAAGGCGAAGTTCGACAGCGAGCCGAACGGACCGGGCCTGCCAAACAGCTTTGACGCCGCCATGATCGCGCTGCTTGCCATGGAAGCCGCCGATGAGGCTGCTGGGCCAGCCATCGCCAAGGCTATCCCGCGTGTCACCGACCCTGACGGCGAGAAGATCTTCCCCAATGCCGAGGGTCTGAAAAAGGCAAAGGAAGTGCTCGGCGCCGGCGGTTCGATCTCCTACCAGGGCGGCACCGGCCCGGTGACTTTCGATGCCAACGGCGACGTGTCGGCACCGGCCGTCGCCTGGGGCTTTTCCGAAGAGGGCACGAAAGAAGTGACCTATTACACGCTCGACGAGGTCAATGCCTTCATCGAAACGCTCAAGTAGTCGGAAGCGGCCCGGCGACCGGGCCGCTTTCCACCCGTCTTCGAAGGGCCCTGCCCTCCGCCCAGCCTTGCAAATTCCGAAAGACCGTCATGACCGGCCTTCCCGAGCGCACCCGCCTCGCCCCGGACCTTGAAATCAGCCAATTGGTGACCGGCCTCTGGCAAGTCGCCGACCAGGAACGTGCACGCCCGCTTGACCGCGAGGCCGCGGCCGAAGCCCTGATCGCCTATGCCGACAACGGCTATACGACGTTCGACATGGCCGACCATTACGGCTCGGCGGAACTGATATCCGGCGAGGCACGGCGCCGGCTGATCGCCAGGGACAGCACCACCAGGGCCCGCTTTTTTACCAAATGGTGCCCCGAACCCGACCAGACATCGCGCGAGGCCGTGCGGGCCGGGATTGCGGAACGCGCCGCCCGGCTCGGCGTGGACCGCATCGACCTGTTGCAATTGCATTGGTGGACCTTCGAGCATCCCGGCTATCTGGATGTCATGGACGAGCTCATGCGGCTGAAGCAGGACGGCGTCATCGGCCGCATCGGGCTGACCAATGTAGACACAGACCACCTGCACGTGCTGCTCACGGAAGGCTACGAGATCACCACCAACCAGGTGGCCTGCTCGCTGCTCGACCGGCGGGCGCTCGGGGCAATGAGCGCCCTGTGCATGGAAAAGAATGTCCGCCTCCTGACCTACGGCACGCTGGCCGGCGGGTTCTTTTCGGAGCGCTGGCTCGGCCAGAAGGAACCGCACGAGATCGCCGACTGGAGCAAGATGAAATATAAGCGGTTCATCGATGCGGCAGGCGGCTGGGGCGTCTTCCAGGCGCTCCTCATTGTGCTCGACGGCATTGCCCGGGCACATGGCGTTTCAATCGCCAACGTCGCCACGCGCTGGGTGCTCGACCATCCGGCCGTCGCGGCCGTCATCGTCGGGGCCAGATTGACTGAATCCGAACATCGCGATGCCAATGCCCGCACATTCGCCTTCCACCTGGGACGGGAGGACCGCAAGGCGATCGATGCCGTGCTTGCGCAGACCACGCCGCTGCCCGGCGATTGCGGCACCGAATACCGCAAACCGCCCTTCCTGACCGCGTCGGGCGATCTCAGCCATCACCTCAACGCCTTGCCCCCGGTGTTCCCGACGATCGAGACGAACGGCCGGGTCAGGGCACTGTCGGGCAGCGAATGGGAACCGATCGCCGGCTTCAGCCGGGCGATCCGCTCCGGCAACCGTATTCTGGTGAGCGGCACGACCGCCACGCACGGCGAAAGCCGGGTCATCTGTCGCGGCGATGTGCGCGGCCAGACCGTCTACGTGCTCGACAAGATCGCCGCCGCCATCACATCGCTGGGCGGCTCGCTCGAGGATGTGGTGAGAACCCGCATTTACATGCGGGATTGCGATCGCTGGGAGGAGGCGTCACGCGTGCATGGCCGGTATTTCGGCGAGATCGGCCCGGCCAACACGCTGCTCGAAATCAGCCGTCTGGTCGGCGAGTACGACATCGAAATCGAAGCCGAAGCGGAAGTCCGACCGGCGTAACGAGGCGACCGGCGGAGCATTTGAAACCCCAGTCCGGCCCTGCGTGAGAACCGTTTTTCGAATCCGGTCCGCGAGCGGGAACCGCTTGCTTGAAGTCCAAACGACAAGTCCTTACGTTGCGCGAGACCTCAGAACCGGTCGACAAGGTTGGGAGGCCTGTCCGGCCGGTTGACGTTTGGGACGTGCGCGACGCCGACAGTCTCGGCGCCCCCGACACGACGCCCCTTTCGAACTTCACAGGAGAGACCGATGTCGCTACGCATCAACGACGAAGCCCCGAATTTCACCGCTGACACCACTGCCGGCACGATCACGTTCCATGACTGGATCGGCGACGGCTGGGCCGTTCTGTTCTCGCATCCCAAGGATTTCACGCCGGTCTGCACGACGGAGCTGGGCTACATGGCCGGCCTCACCGGTGAGTTTGCCAAACGCAATGTCAAGATCATCGGCATCAGCGTCGATCCGGTGGAGGACCACAATCGCTGGAAACAGGACATTGCCGACGTCACCGGGAACAGTGTCGACTATCCGCTTATCGGCGACCCTGAGCTGAAGGTTGCCAAACTGTTCGACATGCTGCCGGCCGCAGCAGGATCGACATCGGAGGGACGCACGCCGGCTGACAACGCCACCGTCCGCTCTGTCTTCGTGATTGGGCCCGACAAGAAGATCAAGCTGATGCTGACCTACCCGATGACGACCGGACGGAATTTCGACGAGATTCTGCGGGCTATCGATTCGATGCAATTGACCGCCAAACACCAGGTCGCGACACCGGCCCAGTGGCAGAACGGCGAAGATGTCATTGTCACGCCGGCGGTTCCGACCGATGAAGCAGAAAAGCGTTTCGGTGCGATCACCGCACCTAAACCGTATCTGCGGTACGTCAAACAGCCGTCCTGACGATTCTGCGAAGGCGCTGACGTCCGGCAGCGTCTTCGTACGCCGATCCGGCCCGAACCAGGTGACGTTACGGCAGCAAGGCCACGGGTTTGTGAAATTTTCGGTTGTCGGGCCTGCCCTAAACCGTTGGTAGTCTTGCGATGCCGTCCGGCTTCGTGCAGGAATGCCGGAATGTTGGAAACACCGGACACGATCACCGACACTGTCGTCGAGGCTTACCAGCGCGACGGCGCAGTGTGCCTGCGCGGCATTTTCAGGGACTGGGTGGAAAAGCTGACTGCCGGGATCGCACGCAATATGGCCGAACCCGGCCCCTATGCGGCGGAAAACCTGCAGGAAGGCGAAACCGGACGATTTTTCGACGACTATTGCAACTGGACCCGCATCCCCGAGTTCCGGGATTTCATCGAAAACTCCGAGGCGGCGCAGATCGCTGCAGGCCTGATGCGCTCGCCGACCGTCCAAGTGTTTCATGACCATGTGCTCGTGAAGGAACCCGGCACGGCAAAACCGACCCCCTGGCACCAGGATGCGCCTTACTATTTTGTCGATGGCGACCAGACGTTGAGTTTCTGGATCCCGGTCGATCCGGTGACCGACGCCTCGCTCCGGATCGTCGCCGGATCGCATCTCTGGGACAAGCCGGTACTGCCCACCCGTTGGCTGGCGGAGGACAACTTCTATCCGAACCCGGAAGACTATCTGCCGGTGCCGAACCCGGATCAGGACCGGGACGCCTATCGGGTGCTGGAATGGCCGCTCGAACCCGGCGATGCCGTGGCCTTCCATTACCGCGCCCTGCACGGTGCCCGCGGCAATCTCGCCGATCGCCGCCGGCGAGCGTTTTCGGTGCGGTTCCTCGGTGCCGACACCCGATACGCCGAGCGTCCGGGACGCACGTCGCCACCCTTTCCGGGCCACGGCATGCAGCCCGGCGACAAGCTCCGCGAGGACTGGTTTCCGGTCGTTTGGTCGGAGTCGGCGTGACGCGATGCAAACCCGACCAGTGTCTCATGCTGGCGAATTGACAGACACGGTACTGTTCACTACATCAAGCGCATGCAATCGTTCAATCACAGACGCAACCAACGAATGTTGAAGCCCGACCGAAAGGATTTCAGTCGGAAGGGTTGAAGCACGTCTGTGTGTGATGTCGAACCGGAGCTCTTCCGTCCAATCGGGAGGGCTTTTTTCATTTCCGTTACCGCGGTTCGACTTCCTCTGATCTGGACGGATGTCATGACCCGTTATCTCATCACAAGCGCCATTCCGTATGTGAATGGCGTCAAACACCTCGGCAACCTCGTCGGATCGCTGCTGCCGGCCGATGTTCACGCCCGCTTTCGTCGCCAGACCGGCCACGATGTTCTCTTCATCTGCGGCACCGACGATCACGGTACGCCAACGGAACTCAGCGCGGCTGAATCCGGCGAAAACGTGGCAACCTATTGCGACCGGCACCATGCAATACAGGCCGATATCTATCGGCGATTCGGGCTGTCTTTCAATCACTTCGGACGCTCTTCTTCGGTTTGGAATCATCGCCTGACACAGCATTTCTACCGGCGGCTTGTAGCCGCCGATCTGGTCGAGGAACGCGATCATCAACAATATTGGTCCGCTGTGGATAACCGGTTCCTTCCGGACCGATACATCCTCGGCACCTGCCCCGAATGCGGCGACGGCAATGCGCGCGGCGACCAGTGCGACCATTGCGGCGCGCTGCTTGACCCGCTGGATCTGCTGAATCCGCGATCGGCCCTTTCCGGGGACAGCAATCTGGAATACCGGACGTCGCGGCACCTGTTCTTGCGCCAATCCAGGAAGGTGGACTGCATTCGCGACTGGATCGGACAGCGCGACAAGTGGCCGACCTGGGTGCGCTCGCTGGCGCTCGGCTGGCTTACCGAACACTTGGGCGACCGGTGTATTACCCGGGATCTGGCGTGGGGCGTCCCGGTTCCAATGCCGGGCTTCGAAAACAAGGTATTCTATGTCTGGTTCGACGCACCGATCGCCTACATTTCGGCGACCCAGGAATGGGCCGATATCGATCCCGGCCGGCGCGACTGGCACCAATGGTGGTGGGATCCGTCGGACGTTGAGTACATCCAGTTCCTCGGCAAGGACAATGTGCCGTTTCATGCCGTCAGCTTTCCGGTCACGCTGCTCGGCAGCGGCGAGCCCTGGAAGACCGTGGACGTCATCAAGGGATTTCACTGGCTGACCTATGAAGGCGGCAAGTTCTCGACCAGCCGGAACAGAGGTGTGTTCACGGATGCCGCCCTTGATGCCTTGCCCGCAGATCTATGGCGCTGGTGGCTGATTGCCAACGCGCCGGAAAACGCGGACGTCGACTTCCAGATCCGACGGTTTGCGCATGATGTCGGCAAGGACCTTGCCGACGTGTTCGGAAACCTTGCGACACGCGTTTCGACCTTCACGGAAAGCCGGTTCGAGGCGCGGATCCCGATCGAGGGCGAGCCGGGTCCGGATGAGATCCGTCTGGCACGGGAGGTCAATGACCGCCTTGAAGCGCTTCGAGAGCATCACGAAAATCTGGAGTTCCGCCGCGCGGCGGCCGAGACACGCGCCCTATGGACCTTGGCAAACAGGTATTTCCAGGATCAGGCGCCCTGGGAATTGCTGGCTTCGGACGCGGATCGGGCGTCGGTCGTGACCCGTTTCGCGGCGAACCTGGTGGCGTTGTGCGCCGCCGTATCGTGGAGCATCATTCCGACATTGGCGTCGCAGGTCCTGGCGAAGCTCGGGTCTCCGTCAGATCGACCGACATGGCCCGCGGGTCCGGCCATCGCGTACCTCGACGCGAACGGCGGAAAACCGATCCGCCGGATACCGCCGCTCGTGTCCAAGCTGTCTGACCAGGAGGTGCTGGGCTTGGAGGCTCGGTTTGGCGGCGGCTAACACGCAGCGTTTTTCTGTCGTCATAAACTTGGCAGAACGGACAAGCGCCTGCCTCTTTCCGCAATCCGAGTGTATGTCTGACGGATCCGGTCTTCTAGGCGTCAACCGTTCCGCCGCTGGGTCGCCCGGTCAAGCCGGGCGAAGACGGCGTTGGGGTGTGGCCTCGGTTTTCTATCTTCGACGTCAGTAGGGCTAGGAGGGGTGAGAGACGCCCCTCCCTCCGTCATCCGACGGCTTGACCGGCGGAGCCAGCATGGCAAGCACGAAAGGCAGACCGGCAGGTAGAAACCACCATCCACCGCATGGAGTTCTCGGGAGGCTCGCATATTCTCGGACCTCCGGTCGCCGCCGCTGGATCGCTCGACCAAGCCGGGTGAAGAAGGGACGGTTGGTGCCGGCTAAAACGTCAACGCACACGCCGCCGTCGCAATCAGGATTCGCTGGAAATAGACCGGTGCGCCGTCGCCGGCATAGGCCTTGGCGTGGATGTCGAAACACTCGATGCCGCGGGCGAGCCGGAACCGTTTGGCGTCGGCGGCGCCCAGCGAGACCGTGCGCGCCACATGGTCGGCGCCGGCCGTCACGAGACCGAATTGTTCCTCCAGGAACGGACGGATGTTGACCATGTCGAGTTCTTCGGGATCGACGTCGAGCAGACCCGGGGCCAATTCATGGTGCAGATACATGTCCGCTCCGGCGCGGGTGCCCTCGTGCATGGTGATGCGGCGCCGGACGCGGATGTAGCTGTCGGACCGCCCCAGATGATCGGACCAGACACCGTCATCCGCCACGGTGTCGATTGCCACCTCCTCGCGGGTGATGCGCAACGGTGTTTGGTTCACCTTTGACACGAAGCGAAAATGCCAGACAGATCGCCCGAGCGGCTCGAGCGACGCGATGCGGCTGCCGTCGCCGCGACGGCGAACGATCGCACCGATCGCCTGCAATTGGCGCAGGGCTGCCTGGACCGTGCCGAGACTGACGCCGAGAATGTCGGTCAGCTTGGTTTCCGGCGGCAAGAGATCGCCCGGTTGCAGGTCGCCGGTCCGGATGGCGGTGACGATGGCGAGGCGTGCCCGGGAACGTTTGGTCAGGCCTCCGGTGCCGGAGTGCGCGGCCATATTGGCCGCCAGGATGGTGGCCAGCCGGTGCGACCGGTCGGTTTCCGTCGTCCCGACCGTCCGAATCGCCTCGCGTTCTACCGTGTCGCTCATGGCGTCTGTCTACCGCCTTCGCACCGCGCGCACCAGGATCAGAACAGTCAGGGCCAAAAAGACCAGGGCGATCGGACTTTCCAGCATGCGCGTCAAATCTGATTTGTACAAAAGCAGGCTCTGGCGCAGCGACGTCTCGAACATGCCGCCCAGAAGAAAACCGATCACCAGGCAAACGATCGAAAACCCGGTACGACGCATCGCAAGGCCAAGGCCGGCAAAGACCAGCATCACTCCGACATCGAACAGCGATTGCCCCGGCAGATAGACGCCGACCATGCACAGGATCACCACCGGCGGCAGCACGATCGCGCGCGGCACACGGGCGATCAGCGCCCATATCGGAATGCCGAGCCGGCCGATGACAAGATGCACGGCGTTGGCGATCAGCATGGACGCAAACAGCGCATACACCAGATCGCCATGCATGGTGATCATGAACGGACCCGGCACGATGCCGTGGATGATGAAGGCTCCGATCAGAAGCGCTGCCGCGATGTTACCGGGAATGCCGAGTGCAATCGTGGGAACCAGATTGGCGCCGACGACGGCACTGTTGGCGGCCTCGGTCGCGATCAGACCTTCCGGATTGCCCTTGCCGAAGCTCTGCGGTTCCTTCGATGCCCGGCGCGCCGCTCCATAGGACAGGAAGGCGGCAAGCGTGACGCCAAGCCCCGGCAGCATGCCGACGCCCGAACCGATCAGCGCGGACCGAATGATGGTCCTCCAGTGGGAAAAGAATTCGGCAGCCGACAGGCCGCTGCGGTCAGCGGGCGCCCTTTCCGCCGAATTGTCGGTCAGTCCGGTGAAACTCCGGTCGGAGCCGCGCCACAGGTCGAACATCTGTTCCAGAACCGAGGCGAGCGCCAGGGCGCCAATAGCGACAGCGGCAAGCGGCAATCCGTCGTAGAGCGTCACCTGGTCGAACGTCATGCGCGGCGTGCTTTCGACCGGATCGAGCCCGATCGTCGACAGGAACACGCCGGCAAAGATCGCGATCAACCCCTTGGCCGGGGAATCGCCCGTCAGCCCGGCCAGAAGCGCAAAGGCGAACAACAGAACGGCCGTGAATTCCAGTGGCCCGAATTGCAGCGCGATCGCTGCGAACGGCGCCACCAGTAGGATCAGGAGAATGTCGGAGATCGTGTCGCCGGTCACCGACGAATAGAGCGCGAACCGCATGGCGCGCTGCGCCTCGCCCCGTTTGGCCATCGGGTGACCGTCGAGCGCGGTCGCCGCGGCTTCCGGCGTCCCCGGCGAATCCAGCAGGATCGCCGGGATCGCGCCGCCGGACGTGCCGCCCTTGTTGACGCCGACCAGGAAGGCGATGGCCGCCAGCGGCGACATGTAGAAGGTAACCGGAATCAGAACCGCGAGCGCGGTCACGCTGCCAAGCCCGGGAATGGCGCCGATCACGATCCCGAGCGCAATGCCGGCCGCAATAAACGCCAGGTTCGAGAAGGTCAGGGCGGCGGAAAATCCGGCCAGCAGGGATTCAAGCATGGCGTGACGCCCGGTTACGGCAGGTCGACGGTGAAGACATGCCAGGCGGCCTGGTCGACAAGCACCGGGAAAAGGACAGCAACGGTAGCGATCAGCCACATCCTGCGACACCCGGCAAACAGCATGCCCGCGGCGATCAGGAGCGGCGCGACGACAAGAAAGCCGATCGTGTGGAGGCCGACCATCGCCAGACCGGCAACCAGACCCCAGATCACCAGATCCACCGGCACGAACCGGCCCTGTCCGAAGGCGGACCGCATCGTCCCGCCACGCAGAAACCGCTGCAGCACGAGGCCAAGCGACAGGACCAGTACGACACCGGCGGCCAGATTGGGAAAGAACCCAGGCTGAACGTCATGGTCGCTCAGCGAGCGTTCGACATGGCCCGGCACAAGCCAGACGAGTGCGAGACCGGCCAGGAGAGCAAGGATCAGGCCCGCGACGATATCCGTCGCGGGCGCCTCGGATTCATCTGGTCCGTCGGCCGCAGGGCGGTCGCGGTCGGAAGAAGCGGTCATCACTGAGTCTGGGCAATGACCTGTTGCAGCCCCTTCACAGTCTCAGCGATTTCGGCCGTCAGCGCTTCGGACCCGACGAACTTGACCGGAAACTTCAGCTTGTTGGTGACCAGATCCGCAAAATCAGCGTCCTTGGTTGCCGCTTCCATGGCCGTTTCGAGTTTGGCGACCACGTCTGCCGGTGTGCCCTTCGGGACCACGACCACCGCCTGGCTCGGCATGGAAATGCCGTAGAGTTCCTGGATGGACGGCGTGTCCGGAGAAGCCAGCAGCCGGCCCGGGTTCATCGAGGCCAGCACTTTCATGTCGTCGCCGTAGCGATTGTGAATGCCGCCGCTCCAGGCAAAGTCGATCTTTCCGCCGAGCAGGAACGGCACCATCTCGCCGCCGCCCTTGGTCGGGATACCGGTCCAGGACACGCCCTCCTGTTTGCCGATGAAATCGATGTAGGCGCGGGACATAGCGCTCTGATCGGCGTAATTGAGACCGTTTGACTTGGCGTGCTCAATCAGTTCCTTCAGCGTGTTGAACGGCGCGTCGGCCTTGGCGACGATCGCCTGCTGATATTCCGTGATCTGCCCGACATACTGAAAGCTTTCCAGGTCGTATTCGACCTTCTGGGTCATCGGCGGCCAGAGCAGCGATGTGGAGGCCGCAAACAGCAAGGTGTAGCCGTCCGGTGCCGCCGCGGCGACTTCGGTCGCGCCGATCGCGCCGCCGGCTCCCGGCCGCGTCTTGACGACGACGTTCTGCCCGAGTTCACGGGCCAGCGCCTTGGAATAGACCCGTGCCATGGTTTCGGTGCTGCCGCCCGCCTTGTAGGGGATGACAAGCGTTACGGGTTTTTCCGGAAACTCCGCCCGGACCGGCGTCGCGGTCCCGGCCAGTGCGAGAGCGCCTGCGGCAGCCAGTCCGAGGCTCAAAACCTGTTTTCTGGTCAAAGACTTGCTTTTGTCGAAAGTCCCAGTCATCGATCTCTCCTTCTCCCATGCGGGGACCGCTCGCCGTGTCTTGGTCTTGTCGGGCGGGCCCGGCCAAGGTAGAAAACTACATAGTTTTAAAACGGATGTCGAGACAGTCCGGACATGCGAGGGAGGAAGAGATGAAACAGCAGACGACGCGCGGTCCGGTGGCAAGGCATCTGGTCGGCGATACGGCGCCTCACATGCGTCCCGGCGACGATCCCGCGCTGTTCGGCACGGCCGAACTCTCGCCGCTCGGCTCCGTGGAGGTGCGCAGTTTCCAGACCTTTACCCTGGTCTACACAGTCGGGAAGATCGGGCTCGACGATACCGGCGGCATTCGTGTCGCCTTCCGCTTTATCAGCGATGCCGGCAAGCCGCAGATGCAGGACTCGAAAGCCGCCAATTTCGTGTCGGCCAGTTGCAGCGGTTCCGGCAAGATCTCACTCTCGTTCAGCGCCGGCGGCCAGCGGCCCTGGAACGGCATTCTGACCGCGCACCTGCATGGCGGCTATCTGTCAGAAGGCGATACGATCACGATCGTCTTCGGCGATACAAGCCACGGCTCGCCGGGCATGCTCATGCAGACCTTCATGGAAGAGGGCTACGAGTTCCGGGTCATGGCCGATGTCCAGGCGACCGGAAACTTCCTGCCCCTCGACAAACAATTCTCGATCCCGGTGGTCGCCGGGCCCGCCGCGGTCTGGAAAGCTGTCCTGCCTTCGTTGCGCCGACCGGGCGAACGCTTCCACCTTGGCCTCAAAGCCGAGGACGTGTGGGGCAATCCCACATCGCAAGCCAACGGTCGCATCCGGCTGGAGCCGAGCCTTCCCGTGACGGGCCTGCCGCTCGAATTCGAATACGAGCCGGACGATCGGGCGCTGTCGCTTGAAAACCTGTCCTGCGACACCGAAGGCGTGTTGCGGATCGCGGTGTACGTGGACGGCTCTGAGGCTGCCGAAGCCGGCCCGCTTGTCATCCGGTCCGGTGGCTATGCCGGCTTCTGGGGCGACCTGCACGGCCAGACGGGCGAGACCATCGGCGTCAACAGCATCGAGAGCTATTTCGACTTCGCCAGAAACAAGACCTTCCTCGACATATCCAGCCACCAGGGCAACGATTTCCAGATGAAGACCGTGTTCTGGGAAAAGCTCAACACACTCACCGCGGAGTTCGACGAGCCCGGCCGCTTTGTCTGTATTCCGGGCTACGAATGGTCCGGAAACACCGCGATCGGCGGCGACCACAACGTGTTCTTCAAGACCGAGGGTCGGCCGATCCGGAGGTGTTCCCACGCCATCCTCGACGACCGGTCCGACATGGCAAACGATGCCAACACGCTCACCGACCTCTATGCGGGCCTGAAGGACGAGGATTGTGTGCTCTACGCCCATGTGGGCGGCCGCTACGCCAACATCCATTACGATCACGACCCGTTGCTTGAAACCGCGGTCGAAGTGCATTCCGCCTGGGGCACGTTCGAATGGATCCTGACCGACGGGTTTCCGCTCGGCCGGCGCGTCGGCCTCGTCTGCAACAGCGACGGCCACAAGGGCCGGCCCGGCGCCAGCTATCCCGGCTCCTCGACTTTCGGAGCCTATGGCGGGCTCACCTGTTTTCTGACCGACCGGCTCGACCGCGACGCCATCTTCGAGGCGATGCGCCGACGCCACCATTACGGCACCACCGGGTGCCGGATGCATATGGACGTGTCGGGATTGCTTCCCGGCGGCGGCACGCTGTTTGAGCGCAATCCGGAGGCGCAGCCGGATACGCCGACCCATACTGTCCAAACGGTCATGATGGGCGACATCGTGCGCACCGATGCCGAGGCGGTCATCCTGTCTATTGGCGTCGAGGCGCATGCCGGCATCGAACGCATCGAGATCCGCAATGGCGAGACGGTGCTGGAAAACGTGCGCCCGTACGAAGAAGCCGATCTCGGCGACCGGATACGGGTCCTGTGGAGCGGCGCGGAATATCGTGGTCGGGGCCGTAACACCGAATGGCGCGGCCGGGCGCAGTTCAGCGGCGCCGCAATCCGCCGGTTCGAAACCCTCAACCTTTGGAACCCGGAGCGGTCGTTCGAACAGCGCGGTTCGGAAACCATCGTCTGGGATACGATAACGACCGGCAATTACATGGGCTTCGATGCATGGATCGACGCCGATGCGGACGCTTCGCTTTCAATCGCCACCAATCATGGAGACCTTGAGTTGAAGGTCTCCGACATCGGTCTCGAGGACGAGATCATGGAGGCCGGAGGCCTTGCCCGCCGGTTGCGCGCCTTCCGCCTGCCGGGCGATCGGCTGCCAAAATCCCTGTCGGTGGTCCGCGCCGTTCCCCTATCGAATACCGGCGATAATCCGGTCTGGATTTCGGTCTACACAGAAGACGGTTATCAGGCCTGGTCGAGCCCCATCTATCTGTTTCAATCCTGACCGGAACGGGCTAGCGTCCCGCCCCGAAAGACGGTTTTTATGAGGGGCAAAAAGAATGGGACGCAGCGTCGGCACCTATCTGATCGAACTGCTTGAGGCTTATGGCGTCGACACCGTCTTCGGCATTCCGGGCGTGCACACGGTGGAGCTTTATCGGGGACTTGCCGCCTCGACGATCCGGCACATTACCCCGCGCCACGAACAGGGCGCCGGCTTCATGGCTGACGGCTATGCAAGGGTGACCGGGCGGCCAGGCGTCTGCATGGTCATCACCGGCCCTGGCCTTTCCAACATCGCGACGGCCATGCTGCAGGCCCGTGCTGATTCCATCCCAATGCTGGTGATTTCCGGCGTCAACGATCCGTCGGACCGGCCGCTCGGACGCCTGCACGAAATGCCCGACCAGTTCGCCTTCGGCGCGCAGGTTGCCGCAGCGAGCTGGCGGGTCACCGAACCCGAACAGCTTGCCGCCGCGCTCGCCGATGCCTTTGCCCTGTTCGAAGGTCGCCGGCCCGGCCCGGTGCTTATCGAAGTACCGCTTTCGGTCATGCCGCTCGACACACAGGACCTGGGACCCGCCGCGCGATCCAAACCGTTTCATGCCGCGGATGCGGATCCGACCCTGCTCGACCAGGCCGCGGACAGGCTCCAGCGCAGTGCCCGGCCGGCAATCCTCCTCGGCGGCGGCGGGCGGGGTGCCGCGGATGCCGTGGGCCAGCTGGCGCACCGGATCGATGCGCCGATCGTGACCACGATCAATGCCCGCACCTGCTTCGCAGCCGACCATAAACGGGCCGTTCCCGCGTCGGCCAGCCTGGACCCCGTTCGTGACCTCATCGACGAATCCGACGTGGTGCTCGCCGTTGGCACCGAACTCGGGCCGACCGATTACGACGTCTACGGCACCGGTCGCATGATTGCGCCGGAAACCCTGATCCGTATCGACATCGATCCGACGATGGAACACGGTCCGGTCCCGAGCCGGCTGTTCCTTACCGGCGACGCCGACCGCACGGTCCGGGCGTTGCTTGAGCGCATTCCAGACACCAACAAAGGATCGGTCGCAGAACAGCGTGCCGCTGAGGCCAAGTCAGCAGCCTGGGCAACATTGTCAGAGCCCTACCAGGCGTCCGTCCGCCTGCTTGAAACGCTGCGCGATACCTTGAACGAACCGGTGCTCGTCGGCGACTCCACGCAACTTGCCTATGCCGGCTGCATGATGTTCGCGCCCGGTGCCGATGCCGGCTGGTTCAACTCCTCGACCGGGTTCGGCACGCTCGGCTATGCCCTGCCCGCGGCCATCGGCGCCAAACTCGGCGCGCCGGACAAAATGGTTGTGGCGCTGATCGGCGACGGCGGTATCCAGTTCACGCTCGGCGAACTTGGCGCCATCGGCGACGAAAATGCACCGATCGTCGTGCTGGTCTGGAACAATAGCGGCTATGGCGAGATCAAGAATTTCATGGTGGAACGGCAGATCACGCCGGAGGGGGTCGATCCCGTGCCGCCTGCGTTCCGGAAGATCGCGGAGGCCTATCGGTTGGACTATTTCCATCTGGAGGAAGAAGATGCGGCGTCCGGACTGGCGGACATGATCCGGCGGGCCGGAGCGTCGCCGCGCGGCGCGATCTTGGAGATCACCGCCGCATTTTAGAGTTTACGCCGGCTCCTGCTGCGTGATGCAGTGGATGCCTCCGCCGCCGCAGGCAATTGAATCGATCGGCACACCGATCACGTCGCGATCCGGAAACAGGCGTTTGAACAGGTCGCGCGCCGTACGGTCGGCGTCGACGCCGTAGATCGGCATCACGATACCGCCGTTTGCGATGTAGGCATTGACGTATGAGCGGCAGAAGCGCTCGTCGTCGCCGATCGCGTCCGAAGCCTCGGGGATCGTGACGATCTCGATCGGACGGCCTTTCGCGTCGACCTGCCCGTCAAGCGCAGCAAGGTTGTCGCGCATGATGTCGTGGAACGGGGCGTGTTTCGGCCCCGGATCTTCGATCAACACCCTGCCCGGCCCCACGAAGACAGCAATGCCGTCGACATGACCGTCAGTCTCCGTCTCCTCCGGATTGCCGGGCAGCCAGATCACCTTGCGGGCGCCGAGCGCAGCCTTCAATTCGGTCTCGATGGCGCCGAGCGTCCAATCGGGGTTTCGGTTGGCGTTCGGAAAACAGGACAGGGTCGTAAGCACCGTCCCCTCCCCGTCAACGCTGATACCGCCGCCCTCGGCGACCAGGTCGGAGACATAATGAGGCAGGCCCGTCTGTTCGATCACCGCGTCGGCGAATGCCGCGTCCCGGTCATAGGGAGAGTATTTCTCGCCCCAGGCGTTGAAGCGGAACCGCAGACCGGCGCGATTGCCCCTGCCGTCCACCAGAAAACACGGACCGGCGTCGCGCGCCCAGGAATCGTCGATCTCGATGCCGACCACGTCGATGGCCGGACCGAGCCAGTCGCGCGCCTCCTCGACATCGCCGGGACAGGCCGCCACGGTCACCGGTTCGAACAGGCGAATGGCCCGCGCCACCGCCACATAGGCGTCCTTGGTCGCCTCGATGTCCGGCCACATATCGGCCCGGGTCGGCCACATCATCCAGCAGCGGCGATGCGGCGTCCATTCGGCGGGCATGAAAAAGCCGTCGTCGGCCGGCGAGCGGTGTGAGTTCACAGGACCGGACCCGCATAGGGCGGCATGTCGACCACGCGCGGCACATACTCGCCGGTCTGGGTGACCTTGCGCACATGCGCGGCGATCTCCTCCATCGGCGCGAACCAGACGTCGCCGTCGGCCAGAACCTCTTCCAGGAATCCTGCAACGACCTCCCAGCGTGCCAGACGACCGGTGGCGAAGGGGTGCATGACGGCGACCCACAGGCCGCCATGCCGGCGCACCGCGTCGAATTCCTGGCGATAGATCTCAAAACCCTGGCGCGGCGCGCGGATCGGCATCATGTAATCCAACTCGATCGACTGGACATATTGCGGCCAATCGTCGACGCCCCAATGGGCCGGCAGTTCGACGAGATCGCCGCCGGGGGTCCGCAGGAGATACGGAACATCGTCGCCCATCAGCGAGGCGTCGTAGGCAAAGCCGCGTTCGACGAGCAGGGCCGGCGAATGCTCCGACATATTGTACAGCGGCGCCCGCCAGCCGCGCGGTTTCTGGCCTGTCGCGGTCTCGATGATCTCGATGCCCCGGTCGAGCCAATAGATTTCCTCGTCGCGGGTCAGCTCGTTGGGATGTTCGTGGATGTAGCCGTGATGGCCGATTTCGTGACCGCCCTCCAGAATGCAATCGACGGCGGCCGGATAGCGTTCGATGCACCAGGCGGGAATGTAGAAGGATTGTTTGATGCCGAGTTGCCGATAGGTCTCCACGATGCGCGGCACGGCGATGTCCGGCCCGTATTGCAGCATGGAGATCGCGGCAAGCCGACGGTGGCTGTCTTTCGGGCGGGCAATATGCACGAGGCTGTCCGCATCCATGTCGAATGTCAGACAGGCGGCGCATTTGGCGCCGTTCGGCCAGGGAACCGGGTTCTTGATCACGGCATCACACTCCCTCCGTTGACACCGATCCCCTGCCCGGTGATGTAGCGGGCGCCGGGACCGGCCAGAAACAGCGCCATCTGGGCGATCTCGTTAGGCTGGCCGAAGCGCCCGAGCGGGATGTCCAGTTCCCGGGCACGCCATTCGGGCGACATGGACTCAGCCGCCAGCATAGCCGTATCGATCGGCCCCGGACACAAAGCATTGACCAGGATCTCGGGCGCGCATTCCCGCGCCCATGACCGGGCAAGCCCGAGAACGCCATGCTTGGAGGCGACATAGGCGGAAAAGGTTTCCCGCCCGCTATAGGCAAGATCGGAGGCGATCAGGATGACGCGCCCGCCCTGCCCGGCCATTTTGCGGATTGCTTCGCGGCCAACCAGGAACGTGCCGCGCAAATTGACGGCGATCACCCGGTCGAAATCATCCGCGCTGGTCTCCAGCAACGGCATTTCCTGGATGATGCCGGCGCAATGCACCAAGCAGTCCAACCGATCGATGGAAGAAAACAACGCGAGGACCGACGCCTCGTCGGCGACGTCGCATGCCAAGGTCCGGATGCTGCCGGCACTATCGGAAAGGGTCGCGGCGATGGCATCCGGCGGTCGGATATCGGCACAGATCACGTTTGCCCCGGCCTCGGCAAAGGCCGCCACGCAGGCCGCGCCGATCCCCCGGGCCGCACCGGTTACCAGCACCGTTCCCAGGTCCTGTCCGCCCGCGCCGGTACTCACGCCATAACCTCACCGCGATCCAGCATATAGGCCTGACCGGTGATGTCGCGCGCTTCGTCGGATGCCAGGAACAGGTAAAGCGCGGCCATGTCTGCCGGTTCCATGAGGCCATCGAGCACCTGGGCACCGGCGATCTCTTCCAATAGGTCCGCCTCCGGCCGGCCCGAGCGGTCAGCCATGGCGGCAAGCGAGCGAAGGGCCGCATCGGTGCGCACCCAACCGGGGCAGATGGCATTGACCGTAATGCCACGCGGACCCAATTCATGGGCGATCGCGCGCATGAAGCCGAGATTGGCGTGTTTGCTCGCCACGTAGGCGGAGAATTCAGGCACGGCCGTCCGGCTCCAGATCGACGCCGTCAGCAGGATGCGGCCGCCGTCGCGCATGTGTGGCACGGCATGGCGGGTGACCAGAAATGTGCCCGTCACGTTGATGTCGATGATGCGCCGGAATGTCTCCTCGATTGCCGGATCGGGATCGCAGAGCGGCGTGATGCGTTCCAGACCGGCATTGTTGACCAGAACGTCGAGGGCGCCGATGTCCTGCAGGACGTTTTGCACCGCCGCACTGTCGGTGATGTCGCATTGCCGGCCGGTCACCGTTTGGCCCGTGCTCTCCTGAAGAGAACGGGCCGCGTCGTGAACGCCCTTGCCGCTTGCAAGCACCGTCAAATCCGCGCCGGCCCGGGCAAAGCCCTCGGCCACGCCATAGCCGATGCCGCGGCTGCCGCCGGTGACCAGTACTTTGCGTCCGGAAAAGTCGTACCGGATGTTTGGCATCTAGGGCCTGTTGGGGGTCATGGTTATGGTGTCGGCGTGACCCATTTGACCAATGGCTAGGCGCGTTGCGCAGCGCGATGCGGCACATCGGGCAAGCGACGCAACGACGTCCATTGGCCAAATGGGGCCCGTCCCGAAGGGATTTGGCCAGATTGGCTCGGCTTTGCGCCGTTCGTCGTCGAATATGCTTGGCATGTCCTTCCTCCTCACAACACAAACCCGAGCCAATCTGACCAAACCGACACCGTAACCATGACCCCCAACAGGCCCTAACCTGTCCGGGCGTGCATGATGCGGCCGATCAGGTTCATAAGTATCTGGGCAGCCAGGATCGCCGTTGTGCCGGTGTGATCGTAATCGGGGGCCACCTCGACGAGGTCGATGCCGACGATCGAGCCCCGGCGCGCCAGACCGGCCAGCACTTCCAGCACTTCGTAATAGAGAAACCCGCCATGGCTCGGCGTGCCCGTGCCCGGCGCGATCGAGGGATCGAAACCGTCGATGTCTATCGTCAGGTAGTAGCGGGCGCCTTCAGGAATGCGGGCAAGCACCGCCTCGGTCCCGAGCTTGCGGGCCTGGCGGACCGACAGGATGTCGGATCCCATGGCGCGCGCCGCCTCATAGCCCTCCTTTGCGGTCGAGGAGACGTTGCGAATGCCGATCTGGCTGAGACCGGACACATAGTCGCGCTCGGCTGCCCGGCGCATGGGGTTGCCGTGGCCGTAGCGCACGCCGTGCCGTTCGTCGACAAAGTCGAGATGCGCGTCGATCTGCACGATGTGGATCGGACCGGACCGCCGGCAGTCTTCGTCGAATGCGGCAATACAGGGAATGTTGACGGAATGGTCGCCGCCCAGCACGACCGGCAGCGCACCGGCCGTCAGGATCTTGCGAACACCGAGCTCGATATTGGCATGGCTCTTCAGCGTGTCCGTATGCACGATGTCGGCGTCGCCCAGATCGACGATGCGGACCTTGTCGGCCGGCAGATAGGTGACGTCGTCCTCGTGGTCGTAGGCGCCGCCATGGCCGAAGGAGAACAGGGTCGAGGCTTCCCGGATGGCGCGCGGACCGAACCGGGCGCCGGACCGCCATTGCGTTCCGAAATCGAACGGCGCGCCCAAAACCGCGACATCGGCGTCAATGGCATCCCAGTCCTCGACATAGCGGTTCTTGCCGAAGGTGGAAATTCCGACAAACGGCAGATTAAGCCGCCCGCCCTCGTATCCGTGGCCGCTCATGCCGGATCTGTCTCCTTCTGTATCGAGGCTGCAAAGATGCCGGCGATGTCGGCGCGGAACAGGCGGTCGACCTCGGTATCGTCGAGATCGTCGTCGGCAATGAATTGGAAGAAGCGAATGTTCTGGATCCCGAACAGCGTATCGCCTAAGGCCATGTTGTCGAGGTCGTCCGGAAGCACGTCCCTTGCCTGATAGGCGGCGACCAGATCAGCCATCAGGTCGATCAGGACCCGGTCGAGCGCGGCATAGGTGCGGCCGAATTCGGATCCGCCCTCGATGATGCTGGCCGCAAGCACTTCCCGCCATGTGGGCTTGGTCAGGTAGGTCAGCGCGTGGTGGCGCATGATCTGCCCGAACCGGGCAATCGCCTCGCGCGGATCCGGCGGCAAGGCGTCGATCAGGCGGCGCAATTGCGCAATCAGGAGATCGTCGCTTTCCTTGACCAGCGCCAACAGCAGGCCGGCCTTGGTGCCGTAATAATTATAGACGGTTACGGCCGAAACTTCCGCCTCTTCGGCAATGCTGTCGATCGTCACCTTTTCATAGCCGTCCCGGCGAAACCGGGCGCGCGCCACTTCCAGGATGCGTTGCAGGCGCCGTGCCTTCTGTCTTTCCCGAAGTCCAGCCATCGATGCGTTTCCAAGGTCCCCAAGACGGTGCGCCGGTGGTCTTTAAAGCCCGTTCGCGTCGCCTCGCAATCATTGATTTTTTTGTAGACACAATAATTTTTAAGTGCCTAAATTTATCCAGTCAATAAACCTTTAAGAAAGGTACACCGGAATGTGGGGACTTCATTCGACATTGACTAAAGGGGTGCTTGTCACTGCCGGTCTGCTCGCGGCGACCGCGACCGGATTTGCCAAGGAGAGCGTGAAGATCGGGCTCTGCGTCTCATGGCCGGGATATGCGCTGCACGAAATCGCGAAACAGCAGGATCTGGCGCCGGATCTCGACATTGAACTGGTAATCTTCGACGATCCGCTCGGCGGACATGCCGCGCTCGCCGCCGGCCAGATCGATGCCTATGAATGCACCGGCGACTACACGC
Organism: Rhodobiaceae bacterium; assembly: GCA_028285165.1. Lineage (GTDB taxonomy): Bacteria > Pseudomonadota > Alphaproteobacteria > Rhizobiales > JANQQB01 > JANQQB01. The sequence goes on along the minus strand of JANQQB010000331.1, from coordinate 65,143 downwards.
CGCTTGCCATCGACCGCGGCACCGGCGTGGTCAATGTCGCCTTCACCAATCCGTCCTATGGCGTCGACCACATCATTCTCGCCCCCGACGTCGATCCGTCCAACATCGCCGGCAAGCGCATCGCGGCGCCGCAGGCCTATATCGGGCAATTGCTGATGGGCGTCTGGCTCGACAGCAAGGGCGTATCGCTGAAAGACGTCGACTGGGTCAACCTGAACGCCGACGAAGCGGTCGGTCCGATGATGTCGAAGGATCTTGCCGCCGCCTATCTCTACGAGCCCTGGATCAGCAAGGTGATGGACAACCTTCCCGGCTCGTCGAGCGCCGTCAACACCGGCGATCCGGCCATGCTGAAGACCGGGATCTTCATGGACGTTGTCTACATGAACGGCACGTTCGTTGCCGAAAGGCGGGCTGTCGCGACCGCCGTGCTCAAGGCGCGGTTCGATGCGCTCGCCTGGTGGCATGACAACACCGAGGCGGGGAACAAGATCCTCGCGGAGTTTCTGAAATGGCCGGTCGAGGACGTGCAATCGGTCATCGGCACCAACGGCAAGTTCCTGGACGGCGGCATCTACATGTACGATTTCGACGAAGCCGCCCGGGTCTGCGGCGTGCTCGACGGCGACCCGCCCTTCGGGCTGGCCAATGGCGGCATGGGCACCGTGGTCAAGACCGTCAACGATTGGTGGGTCCGCCTCGACCTGATGAAGACGGTGCATGAACCGGATGCCGGCATCGATTGTTCGCTGATGCAGGATCTTGTCACCGCAGGATACCGTCAGGCCCTTTCTCCCAATGAGTAGCGGAGCGCGCAGGACCGGGCGTTGGCTCGGCCTGCGGGTTCCCGTCTCGCGCACCCAGGCGGTGCTGTCCGGGCTGGCAATCTGGGCACTTTTCTTCACCGTCTGGGAAAGCGTATCGGTCGCCGGCCTCGTCAATGACCTGCTCGTACCGGCGCCCAGCAAGGTTCTGGTCACCCTCGAGGAATTGTTTGTCGAGCGCGGCTTTGCAAGCGATGTGCTGGTCAGCGTCGGGCGGGTCGCAGTGAGCTTTGCCGCTGTATGCCTTGTGGCCATCCCGCTGGGCGTCGCCATGGGATCGTTCCCGGCGATCGAGGCGGTCGTCAATCCGTTCGTGTCGGCATGGCGTTACCTTCCCGCGCCATCCTTCATCCCGATCCTTCTGATGTGGTTCGGTACCGGCGAAGGGCCGAAACTCGCGCTCCTGTTCATCGGCGTGATCTTCTTCCTGATCACGCTGATCATGGACCACACGCGGGAGGTGCGCTCTGAACTGGTGGAAACCGCCTTGACGTTGGGTGCCGGGCGCTGGACGACGCTGCGCACGGTCATCCTGCCCGCCGTTCTGCCGAACATCGTCGTCGCTATGCGCCAGATGCTGGCCGTCAGTTGGACCTATCTGGTGATCGCCGAAATCGTTGCCTCAACCAACGGCGTCGGCGCCATGATGATGCGCGCCCGGCGGTTCCTGCATACCGATGAAATCCTCTGCGGCATCCTCGTCATCGGTGCGCTGGGCCTGTTCTTCGACGCGCTGTTCCGGGGGCTTCACCGGATCATGTTCCCCTATCTTTACAACAGCGGTCGCTGACATGCCCGAGGCAAAACTGCACCTGAGCGGCGTCTCAAAGCGGTTTCCAGTCGGCCGCGGCGCCAGCTTCGAGGCGTTGCGGGACATCTCGTTCGAGGTTGCCGCCAACGAGATCTGCGTCATCCTGGGTCCGTCCGGATGCGGAAAGTCGACCGTCCTGCGCATGATCGCCGGTCTCGAGGAGCCGAGCGAGGGCTCGCTCGTGCTGGACGGCCATCCGATCGAAGGACCGGACCGGGAACGCGGCATGGTGTTCCAGGCCTATACGTCGTTCGACTGGCTGAATGTGCGCGGCAATGTGGAATACGGTATGCGCATCAACGGCGTGCCCGCGGGAGAACGTCGCGAGCGGGCACGGCATTTCATCGACCTCGTGCATCTTTCGGATTTTGCCGACGCCTATCCCTCGCAATTGTCCGGCGGCATGAAGCAGCGCGTGGCGATCGCCCGGACGCTTGCCAACGACCCGTCATTGCTCCTGATGGACGAACCGTTCGGCGCGCTCGACGCGGAAACGCGCTGGCACATGCAGGAATTGCTGATCGAGATCGCCCGCGCCCAGGACACCACAATCGTGATGGTGACCCACGATATCGAAGAAGCGATCTTTCTCGCCGACAAGATCATCTTCATGTCACGCAATCCGGGCCAGGTGCACGATGTGATCGTCCCCGCCTTCAAGAACGGCAAACGCATCACCGACAAGGAGACCGTCATCGCCATCGACGGCTATGCCGCCCTTGAGCAGCAGATCATGCGCATGATGCGTGCCGAAGGGGCGTCGGGCAATAAAGCGAACGAATGAAAGGCATGCGCCGCACTCGCCTCGTCAAACCTACATAGCGCGCGAGCTGTGCCCCGGAGCGCCTTGTTTCCAATAAGCGACGCTGAGCTGCGTCTTCTTGTCCAGACCCATTTCATTCTTGAAAATGGTCCTGACCCGCAGAGCAGCATTGAACTCGCCCGCAAACCAGCCGAAGGAAACCGGTTCGCTGGCACAGGTTCGGACAAGGTCCGCGACTTTTTCCGAAAAGCGGTCCGGTTCCAGCGCGGTCACCGTCATCCTCGACGGTGGCAGATAGGATTCCAGCATCTCCTGTGACGGCGCGGCGGCGAAAACCTGTCCGGTTGCTTCGCCGCCCGCACTCTCGATCAATCGGGCAAGCGCCGGCAAACCCGTATAGTCCGCGGCTAGGACGATGTTCTTGGTATGTGCGAGAGAGTGGTCTCCGGCAGGCCCCATAACACCGACCTCCTGCTTGTCGCCGTGCAGCGCGGCCCAATCCGAGATCAGGCCGCCGTCATGGTGCGCAACATCGACGTCGATTTCGCGAGCGTCGATCCGGATTTCCCTGATCGTCACAAAGCGGGTGTGCAGTCTGTCCTCACCCGTTGGCCAGGCGGTGCTCCCGTTTTCAGCAACCACCGGCCATACCGGCGTTCGCCCGCGTTCTTCCGGCATCATCAGACGAATATGAATGCCGTCCCTGGTCAACGCTTCGACATCGATGCCTTCGAGCGTAACCCGCATCAGGCCGGGGAATATCTGGCGCCGTTCCTTCGCGCGCAGGATACGGAAATTCGACGGCAATTCGCCGACCTTGATCCCGCCGGTCCATCGCAGATCCCTGACACCCTCCGGATCGAATTCCTCGAGATGCTCAATGATCTCGTCGCGGATGAAGATCGTGAAGTTCTCTGAGGGCGTATCCACCCGAATATCGACGGCTCCCTCCAGCGCCTTCATTTCGACGAGACAATTCATCTCTTCCATCCGCAGCAGATTTGGCTCCGGCCAGGTGCAGCTTATGCCGTGTTCGGTGAATTCCCCGTCGCAAAAAGCAAGGATTTCCTTAGGCCTTTTGGTGGCCATGGTACCGGTGGATACCGAACGGTCCCCGTCGAGTCCTCTCGAAGAGTCGCGAATGCGCGCCACGGAAAAATACAGGATGGCAAGCGGGACAAGCGCAAGCGGGATTGCGGCCAGGAATGTCGGCAGATAGCCGGAAGTGTCGATCACATACCCGACGATGGGATCGGTGAGTCCCGGCAGCACCATGTAGATTGCGATCTGAACCGAGAAGTCGAAGCCCGGAATTTCAGGGCGTACCTTGTCCATCGCACCGCGGAACATGACGATATCCGTAAGAGCGATCGCAACCCAGGCAAGGATGATGGCGTACCGGATCAGGTCCGGCAGGGCAGCGGCGACAAAGGCAACGGCCATCAGGACGGGAATGTTCAACAGGCCGACGATATAGATCGCCCGGACCCGCGGTAGGTTACGCAACAACGGCCCCAAAAGCACGGTTGCCCCGCCGCCCGCCGACATGGCGAACAGGCCGAACCAAACGGCTATCTCCTCGATGCTCATGCCCTGGTCGACCATCATAAGCCGCAACGGCAGCATGGTCAGAATGAGCGGAAGCCGGATCGTTCCCAGGATCGCCAACCATCTGCCCATGCGCGGCTGGGTGAAGAAGCGCAAGGCATTGCGCAGATTGACCGGGGGCATGCCACGCAGCCGTGGCGGTTCCTTTACGAAGATCAAGCAGACCAGCGGCGTGGCGAACATAGCCGCTTGGATAAGCAGCGCCGCGGTCCAGCCGATGTGATCAAAAAGATAGAGAAAACCGAACCCGCCGACGATTGCCCCGGCATAGGCGCCCGCATTCTGAAACGTTGCGCCCATCGTGCGTTCCGAGGGGCGCAGCAACGAGATGACCAGGGCATCTACTGCCACATCCTGGGTGCTTACAGCGATGCAGGCAATCAGAAGCGCGGCGAACAGGGGAACGAGCGGACCGGAGGGATCGAACATCGCAAGCACGACAACCCCGGCAATGTGAATTCCGGACAGGGCCAGGATCCAGGATTTGTACCGGTCCCGGCCAAGCTTGTAGCGATCGATGAGCGGCGCCCATAAGAACTTGAAGATGTACGGAAGACTGGCGAGTTGCACGAGGCCGATCGTCGTCGCGGAATGCCCCTCCTGCCGCATGATGATCGGAAGGGCCATCACAACAAAGAACAGCGGGATGAACTGAACAGCGTAAAGGACGGCAACGACGGACAGAACACGCCACCTCATGCAACAGCTCCCCTCTCACAGGTCGAGTGAGTTCTCGCGAAAAGAAAGGTTGCGCCTTTCAGCACACAAGTCTGTTGGAATCGTCGGGTTTGATGCTTCAAAGCCGCTACCATTTGGTTGTGAGGGACACGCCGAAAGTCCTTGGACGTCCGACGGCGCTCAGTACCCCAATGCCCGAGACCTCCTTGAAGGTTTCATAGCGCTCATCGAAGATGTTGGTCACGAAGCCCTCGACCTCGAACTCGCCGAATTGCGAAGCCACCCGATAACCGGCCGAGATGTCCGCGACCGTGTACCCGGACATTTCGGGCTGGCCCAGACCGGTCACGGTGCTGCTGACATGGCGGACATCGAAATTCGTGGTCAGGTTATTGATCGGAGACCATGACAGGCCGAAAGAGGCCGTAACGTCCGGGGCCCGAGGGAGCGCCGCTCCATCGAATATCGCCAAGTTTGCCCCGGCATCGGTAATCTCTGTGTCCAATAATCCGAGGGCGGCCCGGATGCTGACCGCCGGCATGATCTCATAGGACGCGTTGAACTCTGCCCCATAGCCAACCGCTTCGGGAACATTTCCGATCAACGAGACAACGCCCCCGAAAAACGAAGCCGCCCCATCGACCTGCGCGTTCTCCCAGATGTAATGAAATGCTGTCGCCGATACATCGAGCTTACCGCCCATAAAACTGCCACGCGCGTACACCTCGTGCTGATCGATGAATTCCGGACCGAACACGCTGGTAGACAGGGGCAGGCCGAATATCGGGGCCGTCAGGTCCACATCCAATCCGCCGGCGCGGAAGCCTCGCGTGTAGGTGTAGCCAAACGACACGTCGTCGTTCAGTTCGTAACGAACGCCAAGTTTGGGCAGGAACTCTGTTTCCTGGAAATCCGCATTTCCGACCGGGTTTCCGAGCGGTGCCTGGGTTCGGCGGAACCGGTCATCCAGTTCTAGGCGACCGCCTGCAATGAAGGTCAGCCCATCGATGACACTGTCTGCAGAGAGCTCCAACTCTCCGTAAATGCCGGTGTTTCGAATGCGGCCGTCGGCAGAGAATTCAACGGTTCCGTCGTTGTAACCGTCTTCGTTTTCGGTGTTGTGAATGACACCGAGAACGCCGCGCCGGATAAAACCGATATCGTCGAACTGCAGATAGGTCTCTCCTTCTATCTGATTTTTGTCGAATCCGGTTTCGCCCAGAATAAAGGGAAAGCCGAGGTTTATGACGTCTCCGGTGTTCCGAAACACCAGATCGTTGTCTAGATAAGCGACCCTGCCCACCAGACGGAAACTGTCGTTGAACTGATAACTTGTCCGCATCTGATAAACGGTTTGCTTGACGTCTTCGTAAGAGGAAACCAGCGCAAAGGGATTGGTGTTATCGATGCGGATGTTTTCCACGTCGTTCACAAGACCCTCTGAAGGCTGCTCGTTGACGACGTGATCAACGCTCAAAAGAACGCTCAGATCAGGCATACGTTTTGGCTCGTACAGGAGCTTTCCGCGGACACGGCCGAATTTTTCGTCTTCGGGATCAAAACCCGCCGGAACTGTTGGCAGAATCTCGATGAAACTCTCCCCGACACTGCCTTCGCCGGTCACCCGAACGGCGAGTTCGTCTGGTGCAATCGGGACATTGATCATGAATGCGCCGTAGCCGGTGTCGTCCTTGTTGTGATAGCGAAGCCGGGCCGCACTCTGCAGCTCGAAGACCGGATCCTTGGTATAGACCCGGATGGCACCACCGATGGCGTTACGACCCGTACTGGTCGGTTGCGGTCCGCGGGCGACCTCCGCGGAGTCCAGATCCCAGATGGAGATCTGCGAAATACCCGAGGATTCATTGGACGGAAGAGCTACGTCGTCGACGAGTATCGGCGTCCTGGGTTGAGACCCTGCCGAAATACTGGGGCGGCCGCCACTTGTGGAGTCGATTCCGCGGATGGAGGGCAGCGAAAAACCCTCACTGGCAAGCACGTTCGCCTCGCCATGTAGTACGTCATCTATGTCGGTGTTCTTCGGCGCGCCGGCCACTTCTCCATCGATCACCGTCGTTCCGGCCGTCGCGCTGCCGATATCACGATTCACCTTGTCACCGCGCACGACGATTGGTCCGAGCAAAATGGCGTCCTGTGCGTTTTGCGCCTCCTGCGCCAAACTGGATGACGATGTGCCCATAAAAAAAGCGGCGGACACCGCCATTGCCATACTCTTCAACTTCATCCGAACCCCCGTCTTGCAATCCGTGCGGCCAAACTTGGACGCGGGGCCGGGTGACTTCTAACCCGATCGTGCGGCGACATAGCATATTCGCGCTTTTCTTGACAAAAAAAGTCAGCATTATCAGATGAAGCGAACGCTCAAACACACCGCCCGGATAGGCGGTCGCCGGTTTCCCTCAATCCGGTTGTCGAAGGTGGACCGACAATTCCGCACCGGACTTGAATGGAACGAGCTTGGATGAAAACCCAATTACGGGGCCACGCACATAATTCCGGCATACCTGGATGTGCGCCGGGGACATCCTAGCATTGTCGGTGACTACAACCGCACCGTCTTGGTTGGATTAGCTTGAGAATGTAGGGCGCGCGTATCGGAAAACCGTCATTCACAAACAAGGATCGGCTCCGGCAGATCGCGCAGCGTGTGGCCGGCATCTGGTGATCCGCCAGCCTGTGAAGGCGACGCTGCACATCTGCAGAGGACTTGCATTCCAGCACGGTTAGCGGGTCAGCGCCTCGCATCGCTTGACGCTGTCCTTAGCTTCGCCGGCAAATGCGCGCCTTGTTGCACAACACCAGGCGGTTTTCGGCATGTGCGAGCACCGTACTCGCACGGTCCTGATTTTCAGGTTCGTCATTTCTCAACCGGGCGAAACGGGGCCCCAAGATCGCAATGTATCGGCTCGGACGCAAACCGATGTGACTGCACATTGTGTGCTGTGAGCCGGACAGCATCAATCGGCAGCGATGTATCTGCCTCAATGATGGGCCGCCGCCGCCATGCGCTGATAGACATCGTCTTGCCTTTCGCAACTGCCTCGATAGCGGGTCGATTTTCGCCTTTGTTTTCCCAATTTCGAACCGAAACGGCACGATACGGAAGCACGTTAAAGGCAGCTAATTGTTTGGATGGACAACAGGCACCCGTTGCTCTTTGCCGGCTGATCGCGACTGCCCTCGCCGGCATTGCCGATGGCTTCCGGCTTCTTGACGCCCTTGGTGCTTGCGGTGCAGAAAACAGATGTGCAACGGATTTCTAATCCGGTTGCCCCAAGAACTGATCTCTTTTGACGTTTTTCGAAGAAGATAGCGGTCGACATGTCGTGCAGACGGGAACGCAACAGTGGTAATTCCCCCGGACGCTGTAATCTCTGAGCGGCTTGCTGAGCAGAACGCCGAGATTCACAGTCTCAAAGTAAATGCCCAGCGAACGGTTTTGGTCTACGACGCGTCATATGGCGCGCATGCCGGTCCGATCCGTAGCATTCCCGCATTGTTCGTGATCCTGTGCATCTCCGGCGGCGGTCGCGTGGTTCAGAAAACCACGATGCAGAATTTCGATTCCCACATCGAACCAGGCGATATCGGCATCGTTGCGCCTTCGGCTCCAGGCATGGGGGAATGGCCTGAATTGCGCACGGTCACGATGGGCATCCTGGTCGACGAGCTCTCTGAGAGCTTTGGCGACAATTGGCCAAGACTGATTAGGAGCGACGTGATTTCGGGGCCGATCAGGGACACGATGGTCGAAACGTTGATGACGCATGTTGGCTATACGCTGGCCGGCCGCGTGTCGGACAAGGTGCTCCTGCATGCCGCCTACATGGTTGCGCATCACCTGCTTGATGAAGTCGGCGAGGAAAACGGCGAAATAGCGTCAAGTGTGACGCCTCTGTCCATGACATCGCTTGAACGCATCGCAGGATATGTCGCGGAAAATCTCGAGCGGCGCATTCCGGTTGACGACCTGGCCCGGATCGCCGGAGTGAGCCGGCACCATTTCTCGAGACGGTTCAAGGCGGCCACCGGCCACACACCCTATCAGTTTGTCGTCGCTACAAAACTCGACCGGGCGGCCTCTGTCTTGGCAGAAGACAGAAACGTATCAGTGACCCATGTGTCGAACAGCTTCGGCTACGACAATCCGGCACAGTTCGCGAAGGCCTTTCGGCGCCGCTTCGGCGCATCTCCTAGAATTTGGCGAAGTCTCAGGAACTGATACTGACATCGACTTTCAATCGACTATCTGCTCCGAAAAGCAGGGTCAGGGGAAACTTTCGACGTTTCATCGATCAAGCGCATCGACCGGACTTTTACGATATACAGCGATCGAAATCATCGCTGCCTCGAGCACTAAAAGTTTCTTCTTACCCCCAAAATGTCGAGGACTCGATTTTTTGTTCTCGCAAAAATCCTTTCGCGTCACGCTGTCCCGGCAAGGTGCACGATGTGATCGTCCCGGCCTTCAAGAACGGCGCGCGCATCGCCGACAAGGAGACCGTCATCGCCATGGACGGCTATGCCGCCCTTGAGCAGCAGATCATGCGCATGATGCGGGATCAGGGATCGGCGAAGCCCGGTTGACGGTCTTTTCGAACAATCCCGGCGCTGCCAAATATATAAAGTAACGAACGTTGTTCATATTTTTTCGAATCATTTATACTCTTAACTCTCACAGAGTTATTTTATAAATCGAACGCCATTATCCCTTTATATTCAGATCAATAGATCTCTTCTGAATAAATTTTCCTATTTTTTGAAATATAGTTTCTCAAATTTGCAGATTGATTATGTTTCAAATAAGCTGTTGTTTTTTCTTTATTTATTTAAGAGTCAGATATTGATGAAATAAATTCGAAAAATTTTTTGTTGATTTGCGACGTAAAAACATACTTAGAAGCTACACCATCCAGAGGATGACATTTTAGATGCGTATTTATGGAGTCTTATTGTGACGAATACAAAACACGGCCTCTCCAAATTCGATCGATACATATATGCCTCTGCGGACGCTACAGATCAATTTGTTGAATTGCCGCAGAATTTCGGGCGGTTGGGACCCAAGAACCCGATCACGGGCTCCGGATTCAACAGCCAGCGGGTCATCGACGCTTTCTCAGAGGCCTTGGACAGCATGCAGGACGATCAGGACCGGACGTCCTCGGTCGAAGCCGGACAGACGTTTTTCGGTCAATTCATCGACCACGACATCACGCTGGATGCGACAAGCGCCATCGGCACGCGGATCGATCCGCGCTCCATCCGCAACATCCGGACCCCGGCACTGGAGCTCGACAATGTCTACGGCGACGGGCCGGAAGCATCGCCGCACCTGTATTCTCAGAACCACGCAGGCTATCTGCTGTTCGGCTCCGCTCACAACCCGCTCGACCTACCGCGCAATTGCGATGAAACCGCGCTGATCGGCGACCCGCGCAACGACGAAAACCAGATCGTTTCCCAGGTGCACGGCGCTTTCATCGCACTGCACAACATTGTCGTCAGCCGGATCGAAAACGCGCAGACGTCGCATCTCATGCAATGCGCCTTCGAGGGCGTGCGCTCCGATGTGTCGGAATCGGAAATGCCGGAAAAGGAAAAGCCCTTCGAAGCCGCGCGGCGGCTGGTGCGGCTGCACTACCAATGGCTGGTGCTGCACGACTTCCTGCCGGCATTCGTCGATGCGCATGTGCTGAAGGACGTGCTGCACGGCTTTCTGCATGGCTTGCCGCCGAAACCGTTCACACACACCTCGCCGCTCGTACCGGTCGAGTTTTCGGTGGCCGCGTTCCGGTTCGGCCACGCCACGGTCCAGAATGTCTACACCTTCCAGGAGGGCCGACGGCTCGGGCTGTTCGATGCGGGCTTTCTCGGTTCCGGCAAGCGCGATCCGGTGCACAATATCGACTTCAAACATCTTTTCGATTTTGGCGACGGCACCGCCTTCGACACTGCCCGTCCGATCGGCCGCAAGATGGCCGGCTCGATCTTTCACTTGCCGTTCGTGTCGGAAGCGATCCGCTTCGACAATGCCGTCGTGCCACTGGAAGACGCCCAGAAACTGCCGCACCGGAACGTGTTCCGCGACCGGTTCTCCCTACTGGTCGCCTCAGGCCAGCAGATGGCCCGGCGCATGGGTGTGGAAGAGCTGGCGGCACCGCCCGAACTGCAGGCCAAAGGCATCACCAAGACACCGCTTTGGTATTATTGTCTGCAAGAAGCCGAGCAATTCGGCGGCAAGCTCGGCCCGGTCGGCGGCACCATCGTCGCCGGCGTGCTGATCCGGATGCTGCTGCTCGATCCGGAATCCATCCTCAACAATCCCGGTTTCGAACCGCTTCCCGAATTCTTCGGCGGCGGTCCCTTCACACTTGGCCACATGATCAAGTGCGTTGAGGAAAACCGTGACGAGGCCCATCAGAACAAAGCCTTGCTCTGTCCCCGCTGACAATTATCAGCCGGGACCGGCGGCGGGTTCGGCAGGAGCGTCCACTGCGTCGAACCCGCCGCTCCGTCTCGCGGCATGCGGTCAGGCCCCGCCTTCAGGCTCTGAGCTGCCGCGCCAGATGCGCGAAGCCGTCGAGCATGGCCATGTCGAGCGGATCGTCGATCGGTTCGGCCTGTGCTGACAGCTTGACCATCACGGACTCGCTTGCCGGATCGATGTAGAGCCATTGTCCGTGGATACCGATCGCACAAAGCGCCGGTTCGGCGCCTGCGGTCGCATACCATTGCGAGCGGTACCGGCCACCGGGAATGAGATAGCTGTAATCGCCGTTTGCCCAGGCCTGCGGATCGCCGGCGCACCGGATGTCAGCGATCCAGGGCGACGGCACGATCTCAGTGCCGCCATATGCCCCGTCACACCGCATCATGTCGCCCAAAAGCGCGAGGTCGCGGGCGGTCGTCGAAATGCCGCCTGCAGCGCGCGGCGCGCCGAGGCGGTCCACAGTGATGTCGGCGGGTCCGCAGCAGCCGAGTTTCTGCCAGATGCGTTCCGACAGAAGGTCGGCGAAGGGCTGGCCGGACGCGCGTTCCAGAACGATGCCCAGAAGATCCGAATTCGGCGAGCGATAGCGAAACAACGCGCCATGGGCCTCGCTACCGGCGCGAATCGTCGACAGAAAGGAAACCAGGTCGCTCGGCGCCCGAGGCGGATTCCAACCGGTCGCTTCGCGATAGCGCATGTAGTCGCTGTCCGGATCTGTGTAATTCTCCTCCAGATCCATGCTCACCGTCATGTCGAGCAGATGGCGCAGCGTGCAGGTCTCATAGACCGAGCCCGCCATTTCGGGAACATGGTCGACCACCGGGTCCTCCGGCCGGATAGCGCCGTCCGCGACGAGGCACCCGGCGAGCGCCCCGGTAATCGACTTCGACACTGAAAACAGAAGGTGCGGAGAGCGGGGATCGTAGGCCGGCGCATAGGCCTCGTGGACGATGCGGCCCTGTTTCAGCACCAGGAAGGCGTGCGTCGCTGTCTGCTCCAGGAGTCCCGCAAACGTCCAGGAGTGGCCCTGACGATCATTGAAACCGATATCCGACAGGTCGAGCACCGGTCCCGGAGGCGGTTGGGGCGCGGTCGGGCGAACCGCAATCGCAGCCGTTGGAATGAGTTCGCGTACGTGATGAAAGGCCCAGGCGTTGTGGGGCGGGAGGCGCCAGTTCTCCAGGGTAACGCCCTTCGGCCGCTGGTGCGCGATACTCATGCAGGCGCCGCGGCGCCGTTTGCCGGCCGCGCCGCGCCCGCTCCATACCAGGGTCCGTTCGCGGCTTCGTAAGCGGTCGCCAGCCGGAAGACATCTTCATCGCAATAGGTGCGTCCGACGATCTGAATCCCGGTCGGGACACCGGCGCTCGACCGACCCGACGGCACGGATAGAACCGGACAACGGCTCAATGTATTGAACGGTGACGTCATGACCCAGCCGAGCATCGGATTCACCGTCTTGCCGTTGATCGTCAGGTCGGTCCGGGTCTCGTCGAAATCCGCCGCGACGGCCGGCAGCGCCGTGGTCGGACAGATCAGCGCGTCATAGGTTTCCAGGATCGGGCCGAGGGTTGCATACATTTCGCCCGCTCCCGACAGGCTGCGTACGAAGTCGATCGAGGTCGACGTGCCTGCGGATTTCAGAAAGCGGCGTGTGTAGGGCGCCAGATCCTCGAACCGGCCTTCGGCTTCCGCCGCCAGATAGCCGCCGAACAGGTGTGCCAGGTAATCGACCCCGACCTGGAAGGCGGCCGGTTCCCAGCCGAGGTCCACCTGATCCACGGTGACACCCAGACCACGGAACACATCGAGTGCCTTTTCCGTGTTGGCCCGAACTTCGGCATCGACTTCGTAGAATCCGAGATCCGGGGAATAGGCGAGCTTCATGCCGGCAATCGGAGCATAGTCGAACGGCAGTTCCAGTTTCGGGCGCAGCGTCGCGATATCCTGCGGGTGCGGCCCACACATGACATTCTGAAAGAGGATCGTATCGGCCACGGTGCGCGCGAGCGGACCCGCGTGGCAATAGAAATCGAGGTTGAAGGGCGCGTCTTCCGGATTGCGGCCATAAGGCGGCTTGTAGCCGACGAGGCCGCAGGCCGATGCCGGAATCCGGATCGAGCCGCCGATGTCGGATCCGGTCGCGAGCATCGATGTGCCGGCGGCCAGCGACGCTGCCGAACCGCCGGAGGATCCACCCGGCGTGTAGTCCGGGTTCCAGGGATTGCGGGTCACGCCCCACAAACGGGACCAGGTGAAGGCGGCGCAGGAGAATTCCGGCGTGGCGGTACGAGCGTGCACGATGCCGCCGGCATCCAGAACGCGCTGATTGACCGGCGACGTCACCTCGGGAACAAAATCCCGCATAAGAAGCGAGCCGCTGCTCGTCGGTTCGCCGGCGATATAGCTCTCGTCCTTGATCGCGACGGGCAGACCGTCCAGCGGGCCGACCGGCCGCCCGGCGGCATAGCGGGCCTCGGCCGCCCGAGCCTGGTCGAGCGAGCGTTCGTAGTGGGTGAACGTGAAGGCGTTGATCGTCGGTTCCTGGCTTTGTGCCCGATCGATCACGGCCTGCATCAGTTCGACCGGCGACAGCGTACGGGCCCGGAAACGCGCCAGCGCTTCCGTTGCCGGGAGATAGACCAGATCGGTGTCGCTCATACCGCGTCGTAGACCGTTCGACGGGACAGGCCGACAATGGCGGCCTGTCCCGACGGTCCGGTTACTTCTGCAGTTCGGTCCAGATCGCCGTGTAAAGCTTCTGGACTTCCGGCGAGCAGGTCGGAATGAAGGTACCGGCCTCGGCAAACTCTTCCGGAATGAGCACTTCCGGCGCTTCGCGCATGTCGGCCGGCATGAATTCTTCCGAACCGGCAATGCCGTTGGCATAGCGGGCGAAGGCGGAAATCAGCGCGGCGTTTTCCGGTTCCATGATGAAGTTCTGAAACAGCTTGGCGTTGTCGACGTTCTTGGCATCGGCAAGCACGGCGACGCTGTCCATCCACAATACATAGCCTTCACGCGGATAGCCGTAGCGCACGTCCGGGTTTTTCTCGCGCGCCCGGAAGGCCGCGCCGTTCCAGTAGGCGGAGGCCGCAAGGTCACGGCCGGCGAACTTTTCGATGACGCCGTAATCCATCGACAGCCATTTCGGCTTGGCTTCCAAGAGCTTGTCGCGGACCTTCTTGAGCAATTCCCGGTCATCCGTGCAGGGCTCGCCGCCCATATACATGATGGCCATGCCCATCACGTCGCCCATTTCCGGCGCAACGTTGATCTTGCCGACCAGTTCTTCCGGCGGATCGAGGAAAATGGCGGATGTATTGATGTCACCCTCATAGACCGAGGTGTCGACGACCATGCCGACGCTGCCCCATTGCCAGGGCGCGGTATATTGCCGACCCGGATCCCAATCCACATCGCGCCATTCGGCGGCAACGTGCTTGAAGTTCTCCATCTGGTCGACGCGGGTGTTCAGCAACAGCCCCTCGCCCACCCAGATCGGCACGTAGCTTGCCGACGGCACGACGATGTCGAAGCCATGGCCGCCGGCCTTCACCTTGGCAAGCGCGGTATCGTTGGAATCATAGTCGGTGACGGTGACCTTGATATCGTACTTTTCCTCGAACTTCTTGATGAGTTCGGGATTGGTGTAATTGCCCCAATTGTAGATGTTCAGTTCGCCGGTTGCGTGGGCCGGTCCGAGGCCGCCGGCCATGGCGAGTAAGGCGGCTCCGAAAATCAGCTTACGGTGCATGACATGTCTCCCAGTTTTAGGTTGTCGTCAGTTAAGCGCGTTTTCGCGTGAGAAAGAAGAAAATCGTGACGATGAGGATGGAGATCCCGAGAAGCACGGTCGAAATGGCGTTCATTTCCGGCGTCAGGACCCGGCGCAACTGGCCGAGCATGTAGGTCGGAAGCGTGTCCTGCCCGGCCGACTTCACGAGTTCGGTGATGACGACATCGTCCAGGGAAATCACGAAAGCGAGCATGGCGCCGGCAAGGATGCCTGGCCAAAGCAGCGGCAGGGTCACCTTCCGGAACGTCATCCAGGGCGTTGCGTAAAGGTCGGCCGCCGCGGTTTCCAAGGTCAGGTCCATGCCTTCCAGTCGGGCCCGGATCGGCAGATAGGCAAACGGAATGCAGAACGCGGTATGGGCGGCGATCAGATAGGACAGGCCGTGATAGCCGGTCGCCTGCTTGATGATTGCAAAGAAGATGAGGAGCGCGACGCCGGTAACGATCTCCGGCACCATCAGAGGCTGGTTGATCGCCGCATAGATCGCCGTCAATCCGCGATAGGGCTTGGTGCGCGTGGTGCCGAGCGCGGCCATGGTGGCGAGCGTCGTCGCAAAGCCGGAGGCACAGACCGCGATCACCAGCGAGCGGATTGTCGCCTCTTGCACCTTTTCATTCTGCCAGGCGGCCTCGTACCAGCGCCAGGAAAAGCCTTCCCAGAGCGCGATCGAGGAGCCGGCGTTGAAGGAGTAGACGACGAGCGCGATAATCGGCGCGTAGAGCAGGAAAAAGCAGACCATGGCGATGGTCGCGAAACCCGGCAGGCGTTTGACGGCAAAGGCGCGACTAGCCATGGCGCAGATCCGATTTCTGGACGCTGCGCACATAGATGATCAGCGCGACCATGACGATCGCCAGCAAGGTGATCGACAGGGCCGCGCCGAGCGGCCAGTTTCGCCCCTGGCCGAACTGCAATTCGATCAGATTGCCGAGCATCAGGTTCTTGCCGCCGCCAAGCACCCGTGGCGTCACATAGGCGCCGAGCGAGGGGATGAAGACCAGGATCGAACCGGCGACAATGCCGGGTTTGACCAGCGGAATGATGATGCGCCACAGCACACGGAGGCGGTTGGCGTAGAGGTCATACCCGGCCTCGACCAGCCGGAAATCGAGCTTTTCCATCGACGCATAGAGCGGCAGCACCATCAGCGGCAGGTAAACATAGGTCATGCCGAGCATGATCGCGAAGTCGGTGAAGATGAGGCGCAGCGGTTCGTCGATCAGGCCGAGTGCCATCAGCGCGGTGTTCAGAACGCCCTGCGCACGGATCAACTCCATGATGGCGAAGGTCCGGATCAGGAGATTGGTCCAGAACGGGATGGTGACGAGGAACAGCCAGAAGTTCCGCGAGCCGGCCGGCCGGGTGGCGATGAAATAGGCGGTCGGAAACCCGAGCACCAGCGCCAAAAGCGTGGTCAGGACGGACAGGCGCAGCGAGCGCCAGAATATCGAAACGTGGGCGTCGGCGATCGAAACTGTATCGTCGAAGATGTCACGCGCGAAGAAGACGTTGAACCAGCCGTCAAGCGAAAACCGCCACACCACCCCCCCGAAATCGCCGGCGGTCAGGAACGAATAGAACAGCATGATGCCAAGCGGCCCGAGGGCGCAGAAGAACAGCACCACGAGCGCCGGCACGGTCAGCAGAAACTTGCCGCGCGTGGCACGGCGTTCTTCAAGCACGGCGGGTTGCACCGCCTTCAGGTCCTGGTGGCCGGCGCGCGAGCCCTCCATCAGTCGCGCAACACCTGGATCGCCTCGGGCTCGATGCGGATCCCGACCGCCTGACCGGTCTCAAAAGCCCGCCGGGCACCACGCGTATTCTGCAAGCGGGCAATAAACGGCTCGCCGCTGTCGAGCAGGATATGGAAATGCGTGTCGGTGCCGAAATAGACGATGTTCTCCAGGACCCCGGCCAGCGTGTCCTCAGTCCCGCCGGCAACCAGATCGACATGTTCCGGCCGCACGACAATGGTGGCGCGGCCGCCGCTTGCCATGCCGTCGGGAAGCCGTGCCGGCACTTCGCACCCGGATCCCAGCCGAATGGCGTGACCGGCCTCGCCGCGCGCCAGGATCTCGCCGGAAAGGAAATTGCTGTCGCCGATAAAGTCGGCGACGAACCGGTCCGCCGGCCGGTCGTAGATCTCCTCCGGCGCACCGATCTGCAGGATGCGGCCGGACTGCATCACCGCGATGCGGTCCGACATGGTCAACGCCTCTTCCTGGTCGTGGGTCACGAAGATGAACGTGATGCCGGTTTCGTGCTGCAGCCGTTTCAATTCGATCTGCATTTCCTTGCGCAGTTTGTAGTCGAGCGCGGACAGCGGCTCATCAAGGAGCAGGACTTTTGGATGCGGTGCGAGCGCGCGGGCCAGTGCGACGCGCTGCTGCTGGCCGCCGGAGATCTGGTCGGTGCGCCGGTTTTTCAGCGCCTCCATCTGCACCAGCGCCAGCATGTCATCGACGGTACGGCCGATTTCGGCCTTCGGCCGGCCCTGCATTTCAAGGCCGAAGCCGATATTGTCCGCAACCGTCATGTGCGGAAACAGGGCGTAGGACTGGAAGACCGTATTGACCGAGCGGCGAAACGGCGGCAGGCCGGAAATGTCCTCGCCATGCAAAAGGATGCGCCCGGCGTCGGGGTGATCGAACCCGGCGATCAGACGCAGCAACGTGGTCTTGCCGCAGCCGGAGGGTCCGAGCAGCGTGAAAAACTCGTTTTCGCGGATGTCGACGGAAACCGCGTCGAGCGCCGTGACACCGTCCGGACCGTCGCCGAACCGTTTGGTGATTCCAGAAACGGAGATGGCACTTCCGGTTACGCTGTCTGACACGATACCCCGCCTTCGCTCTTGCCCGATCCAGATGTCAGTAGACAATCAATCGCTTCGACTTGGCAAGCCTTCCGAAAGCCGTCGCCCATCGGCCATCTATGGAATCGATCCGACCGATCCCGGCTGGCCGCCGACTTCCTCCGACGCCGCCGACGACATGCGGCAGGCTACTTTTTAATTGAAATAATTCCAAAGTATAATCATTCTAAACTATTGATTTTTCGACAAAAACACTTGCGATTGCGTCGCAATTCTATACCCTCCGGTCACGGTTGCCTCGTGACCCATCTGATGACAGGGCCTTGCCCCCCGTTGATTGGAGATGAAAGCCATGCGCCTTGCGGAACCGGCTCGATCCGGACAGGTCACACACGCCATTCGCTCATCGATTCCGAAAGACCATTTCTTTCCATTATCGATCAATTGCAGTTGTGGCATTGCCTGCCTGCCGGCATGTCATGCTGACGACAGACAAGGCTGCGAGACACATTTTGGAGCCGGAACCGGCTGATGTGTGATGCGCGAGACAATCTGCCGAAATTTTCGCTTTCAGGCAGGCTTGCAGACCTTGGTTCGAGTCTCAACCGCCCCCAAAGCCGCACGAACGGGCAGAAGCGACGTATCAAGCTGCATGAAATTCCCGAAAACGTGCACTGCTCCATTGTCGGCACCTGTGCCTCGGTGACGGATCTTCGGCGGCTTGCAAACCGATTGTCCGTCGTCATCGACGCCGACGCGGCGGACTATGAGATCCACGGTTATTTCGTCGCGGAATCGACAAAGAACGGCCCGTTCACACGCCTGTTCCAGAAGATGATGGACGAGCGATATACCGGCGCCGTTCGGCGTGTCGGCCGCACACGCGACGACACGGACCTTGCCGACCTGTGGGACGACATGCGCGACAAGGGCCAGATCGCCGCCGCCTATTGGGCATTCATGACGCATGGCCATATCCCTGCCCCAATGCGCAACCGGATCTTCGGCGAGGTGCACATGCTGTCGCATCTTGCCGGCGCGACCTTCCGCAAGCAAGCCGTTGAGACCGTCGCGCTGCGCGATCAACTGCAGGACGCGCTCGACCGCGCCCGCCGCAACGAAGCGGGCCTGCATGACGCCATCCGGGCTCGCGACGAGGAGATTGCCGGCCTGCGCGAGGAGATGGCCCGGCTCAAGGGTCAGGTTGCGGCAGCCGAAAAAACTACTTTTGCCCGACACGGAACACGTCGCCGCAAGACGAATCTGCGCATGGAAAAACTCGAACGGGCCCTGGTATCGGCCCGCGAACGGGCACGGCAGGCGGAACGCAGCGAGAAGGCCCTTGAAGAGCGCCTGCGGCTCTTCGGCACTCCGGTCGGCGACGGGACAGGGCTTGTCGAAACCAATCGGTCTGCGGATCGGGACACGCCGGAGCCTGAATCGCTTGATCGCAGCGACGCCCTCTCCGGCAAGGTCGTTCTTTATATCGGGGGGCTCAACAGCGTCGTCGATCGCCTGCGCACAGTGGCCGCTGAGTTCGACGTGGACCTGCGTCACCATGACGGAGGTCTGGAGCAGACACCGCAACGGCTGGACCGGCTCCTGCCGTCGGTGGATTGCGTTCTGTGTCCGGTCGATTGCGTGAGCCATGATGCGTGCATCCGGGCGAAGCGGGCCTGTCAACGTCTGGAAAAGCCGTTTCTGCCGCTGCGCAGCGCCAGCCAGTCCTCGTTTCGCACAGCGCTCGAACGGCTCGCCTCGACCTTGGACACCCCACGCACAGGGGAGCAATGAATGTCAGACAAATCCTCCGTATCCCGCTCGGATCTGCTCTCGGTCGCCAAGACCTGCTGCGGCGATTGCGAGAATTGCGGCGCGATCGGCTTTGAAATCGACCGGCTGCAAGGCTGCGACCACCCCGAGGACGGCACGTCTGAGCCGGTGACGCTTGTCGGCCTCTTGAAACGCCTCGGCCTGCCGGCGGAGCCACGGTCCTGAAAGCGCTAGTTTAGAATTGGAATAATTCCAATCTATAATCATTCTAAACTACTGTTTTTGTTATCTTTTTTGTTGTCACGTCAGATTCTATGTGCTTATGGTTCTGCGTTGCATTCGCGACAAGTCTGATGGCTGGGCCTTTAACCCTGTTGATTGGATCGATGAGATGAAACCTTCGCTTTGCGCACCGACGGATTGTCGGTTGGAAAGGCGGACTGTCGGAGCCGGAAGGGCTGCCGATTTGCCCGATTTTCGCACGACCGGACGCCCATGTTCTTCCAGTACTGGCCTCCTCTTCGCACGCCGGTTTCCGCGATCGCCTCACCGAGACGGAGTGATGCGATGGCGATAAAACTCCCGTGCGGCAACCGGACCTGCCTGTTGGACCGCCTTCCGGAACGGCTTGTGATCGACGGCTATCGGTATTGGATGGCCGGTTACGAAACCGGATCCATCACACCTTGGGAACTGGCCTGGTCGCTCTTTGCCAAGGAATTGGGCCCGACGGACGGGCGCGTTGCGCTTTCTGCGCTGACCTGCTGGGTGCGCACGTTCCGGACGTGGTCGCACGAACCGCGCCGGTTCTTTCCGTTTCAATGCCAACGCCTGTGCCGTGACGAGTGCCTCGCCGTGTCGCTCATCGCCGCCCTGCAGCACAACGATGCCGCATCCGCCGGCTTTTGCCTCGACCACCTGGTCGAGCCCAATGGCCGGTCCGAAACCGAAAAAACGGCAGACGGCCTAGCCGGAAGCCTGAACGACATGGGACAGACCTTGATGCCCGTGCCCTACGCCGTGATCGAGGATATCGCCGCACGGCCCCCCCGCGAACATTTTCACTAGAGGCAAAAGGTAAACTCCATCACGTATCAAACCTTCAGGAACGAGCTTCGGGCAGGAAGGCTTCCTGCGTTCGCAGCCGCAACGGCATTGGGTCTCGGCCTGTGGTCTGCTCCCGCAAGTGCAGCAACGCCTGAGGAGATCGTGTCGACCTACGCGGATATCGCACTGGCCGGTTTCGAAGACAGTCTGACAACCGCGCGTGCGCTCGACGCGGCTATCGATGCCCTGATCGCTGCGCCGTCGGAGGCAACGCTGCTGGCCGCGCGCGCCGCCTGGGTCGCCGCGCGGGTTCCCTATCAGCAGACCGAAGTCTTTCGGTTCGGCAATGCCATCGTCGACGATTGGGAAGGACGGGTGAATGCCTGGCCGCTCGACGAAGGGCTGATCGACTATGTCGATTCCTCATACGGCACCGAGGCGGACGAAAACGCGCTCTACACCGTCAACGTCATCGCCAATGCCAGCTTGACCGTGAACGGCGCAAGCGTCGATGCCAGTACGATCTCGCCGACCCTCCTGTCTGACGTGCTGCACGAGGCGGAAGATGTCGAGGCCAATGTCGCGACCGGATATCACGCAATCGAGTTTCTGCTCTGGGGCCAGGATCTCAACGGCACGGGAGCCGGCGCTGGCAACCGCCCGGCAACCGACTTTGATACAGCCGCCTGCACCAACGGCAATTGCGACCGGCGCGCAGCCTATCTGAAATCCGCATCAACGCTTTTGATCGCAGATCTGGAAGAAATGGTCGGGAATTGGGCCGACGGCGGTGCCGCGCGTACCGGCGTCACGTCAGATCCGAAGGCCGGCCTGACGGCTCTCATGACCGGGATGGGGTCTCTGTCCTACGGCGAACTGGCCGGCGAGCGCATGAAGCTCGGCTTGCTCCTGCACGACCCGGAAGAAGAGCATGATTGTTTCGCCGACAACACGCACAATTCCCACTATTTCAATCAGATCGGCATTCGCAACGTCTATTCGGGTCATTATCGCCGGGTTGATGGGTCGGTGGTTTCCGGACCGTCCGTGTCGGACCTCGTCGCGCAATCGGATGCGGCTCTCGATGCCGAACTGACGGACAAACTCGACGCGACAGTTGGCGCCATGGCGGCCATGAAAGCCCGCGCGGAGAGCATCGAAGCCTATGATCAGATGATCGGCGAAGGCAACGCGGTCGGGAATGGTGTGGTGCAAGCCGCCATCGACGGCCTCGTCGATCAGACCCGCTCGATCGAACGGGTGGTCGCCGCGCTCGATCTCGGATCCATCGACTTCGAAGGCTCCGACAGTCTCGACAATCCAAGTGCCGTGTTCGAATAGGCCTTAAAGCGCCGGGAACCAGTGACATGATCATTTGCCATTGCAACATCATCTCTAAGGCGGATATCGATGGAGTCATTGCGAGCCTTCTGGCCGACGACCCCTGGATCCACCTGACCCCCGGCGCCGTCCTGCACGGGCTGAACAAACGCGGCAAATGCTGCGGATGTTTCCCGACCCTGATCGACGTGATGATCGCCACGGTCGACGAAATCCGCAACGGCGACAGCCCGCATGTCCCGATCTTCGCCGACCAGGCACGGCATGCGGAACGACGCCGCTGGGCGGAACGCACGCTGACCCGTCTGCGCGCCCTCAAGGACCGCCGCGACCAGCGAGCCCGCATGGTTCCCCAGACCGCGACGGGTATTACCCGTGGTGCAACCGGTCGGGAGGCGCTTCATGTGTCCTCGTCTCCCGACCGGATCCGCCATGGCGATCTCGCGAACGCGCCCGTGAAGGAACAAGCCGAGGCCCAATGACCGCATCGTCCGATTCCGACCGAAACCGATTGGTGAGGTCGGCATGCAGGGGTGGTTTCTCAGGAGCCGCCCCTGTTCTGTTTGTCCCCTTTTGTTTGTTTGGTCTAGGCGTTGTAGCGTTGGACGCCGCTGCAACCGGGTTGACGGTCCGCCAGGACCTTAGCGACAAGGATCGGGCACGCGTCGAAACTGTGACGCGGCCAACCTCGGATTTCTCCGCGCCAGAGCGTTTCGAGCGCATGTCGGCCGGTGCCGCAACGTCCCGGGCTCGCGCCAACCGCAACGCGTTTTCCGATCCGCTGGGCAATCTCAGCTTCGAAGGCGAACAGGATTTCAAGCTCGGAAACGGGCTTTTCAAAAAAGTCTGGGTGTCGTCGCCATCGTCGACACAGGCGTCCGACGGATTGGGACCGCTGTTTAACGCGCGGTCCTGCCAGCGCTGCCATTTGAAGGACGGCCGCGGCCATCCTCCAGAAGGTCCCGACGACCTGGCGACCTCGATGTTCCTGAGGCTCTCGGTACCGCCGCGGACCGAGGCGGAACACGACGCACTCGCCCGCAAGACGCTGCTGCGCATTCCCGAGCCGACTTATGGCGGACAATTGCAGGATTTTGCGGTTCCCGGCCTGCCCGGTGAAGGCCGCATGCGTATCACCTATGAGGAAATCGAAGTCGAATTGAACGGCGGCGAGACCGTCAGCCTGCGCAAGCCGACCTATTCCGTCGACCGGTTGGGCTACGGACCGCTCGACCCGGAAACCATGCTGTCGCCGCGCATCGCGCCGCCGATGATCGGACTTGGATTGTTGGAAGCGATCCACCGCGTCGACATCGAAGCGCTCGCCGATCCCGATGATCTGGATGGTGACGGCATTTCGGGAAAAGTGAGCATCGTGCGTGATCCGGCGACCGAGGCTCTGACGCTCGGCCGCTTCGGCTGGAAAGCCTCCAACCCGACTGTGCACGCGCAGAGCGCCGGCGCCTTTGCCGGAGATATCGGCATCTCCAATCCGCATGCGCCCGCAGCCTGGGGGGATTGCACCGAAAACCAGGCGGCTTGTGTGGCCGCCCCGCACGGCGTCCAGGAGCGGCTCGGCGATACCGAAGCCCCCGACCCGATCCTCGATCTGGTGGTCTTTTATTCACGCAATCTGGCGGTGCCGGCGCGCCGGGATGTTGATGCGCCGGACGTGCTGCGGGGCAAGCGGGTGTTTTACGAAACCGGTTGTGTCGCCTGCCACGTGCCGAAATTCGTGACCTCGCGCGATGCGCTCCAGAAAGAACACCGGTTCCAGCTGATCTGGCCCTATACCGACATGTTGTTGCACGATATGGGCCCTGGTCTGGCCGACGGCCGGCCCGTCGGCGATGCCTCCGGCCAGGAATGGCGCACGGCGCCGCTCTGGGGCATCGGCCTTACCGAAACCGTAAACGGGCATACCTATTTCTTGCACGACGGGCGCGCCCGCTCGCTGCTTGAAGCGATTTTGTGGCATGGTGGCGAAGCGCAGGCCGCGCGCGATCGTGTTGTCGACCTGACATCCGCCGAGCGCGCCGACCTGATCCGGTTCCTTGAGTCGTTGTGATGAAACGCCGTCTGCCTGTCCTCGTTGCTGTCCTTTGCCTGCTTCCGGCTGCTCCTGTTGCGGCCGATGAGGACGCGCGGGCATCGGTCGTCGCCCATATTCTGGATAATGTGGTCGAACCCGGCTATCGCGCGTTGAAGGCGGCATCGGACCGCCAGTCTTCCAGCCTCACCGCCTTGTGCGAGACGCCGGGGGCACCGGCGCTCGCAACGGCACGTGAGGATTTCGGTCGTCTCGTAAACGCCTGGTCGAGGATCGAGTTCATTCGTTTCGGGCCGGCGCGAGCCGACAACCGGTTCGAGCGCCTGTTCTTCTGGCCGGACCGGCGCGGACGCGGGCTCAAGCAGGTCCAGGCCCTGATCGCGGGACAAAGCCCGAGCGCGATTGCCGCGACCACGCTGCGCAGGAAAAGCGTTGCCGTTCAGGGTCTCCTGGCGCTTGAGTTCGCGCTCTTTGGCACGGGGTCCGATACGCTGAGCGAGGGCGACGTGTTCCGGTGCCGCTATGCCCAGGCGATCGCCGGAAACGTTGCGTTGACCGCCGGCGAACTGCTCGACGGCTGGACCGGCCCTTATGGAAAGCTCGCCCGCAATCCAGGACCCGACAATTCGGTCTACCGCTCCGCCGCGGAAGTGCTTCAGGATTTTGTCCGGTCAGCGAATGAACAGGTGACGATCGTGCGCGATCTGAAGATCGGGGCATCGCTCGGCAAGGCGCCCGAGGCGGCGAAACCGAAACGCGCGCCGTTCTGGCGCTCGGATCTGACGTTCCGGTCCATGCAGGCCAATCTGGAAGCCATGCGAGATCTGATTGCCAATCGCAATTTCAGCGCGCTTCTAGCGCCTGACGACAAATGGGTGATCGGCTCGTTCCGGTTCGAGATCAACCAGGCGATCGGCGTCATCGAAACGCTCAACGCCCGCAAAAGAGGCTGGATCGCGACCGCCGGCGATATCGAAGGACACCAAAAGCTCGCTTACGCCCGGATCCCTTTGGGCGGTGGTGCCGGCCTCCTGTCGGAGGGGCTTCCGAGAGCGCTTGGCCTGACACTCGGCTTCAATTCGCTCGACGGAGACTGATAGAATGCGGCTCAACCGGCGAACGCTGCTTGCCGCAGGCGCCGCCGGCCTGGCTCTTCCGGTTGGCGGATGGGCCGGCCCCACGCACGGCGCGGCTTTTGTCACCTGCTGCCGGACCACAGACGGTCGGTATGCCGCCGTGCTCCTGTCGCGCGACGGCGCCATCCTGGCAATCGAAATCCTAAAAGATCGCGGCCACGGTGCGGCGGTTTCCGCCGATCGCTCGTGTGCCGTGGTATTTGCCCGGCGTCCGGGGCACTTTGCCGTCGCCTTCGACCTCGCACGCCTGCACCGCACAATTCTTTTCGCGCCGCCGCCGGGACGCCTGTTCTACGGACACGGCCTGTTCTCGGCCGACGGAAAGCTGCTGTTTGCCACAGAAAACGATTACGAAGGCGAACGCGGCGTGCTTGGCATCTACGATGCGACCGACGGCTTCCGCCGGATCGGCGAATGGGACACGCATGGAATCGGGCCGCATGAGGCCATCCTGATGGCCGACGGTCGGACGATCTGTGTCGCCAATGGCGGCATTGCTACCCATCCCGACTATCCGCGCCAGAAACTCAACCTGGCGACCATGGCGCCGTCGCTTAGCTATCTCGACGCTCGGACCGGCGACCTGATCGACCGGGCCGCCTTGCCTTCCGCCCTGTTTCAACTGTCGATCCGCCATCTGACCGAAGCGTCCGATCGGATCTGGTTCGGCGGACAATATGAGGGGTCGCGCAGCGATTCCGTCGGTCTGGTGGGAACTCACCGGCGTGGACAGGACCCGATCCTGGTCGACGCCCCTGCCCGGCTGTTCGATACGCTCAACCATTATGTCGGATCGGTCGCATCAAACCGTGACGGCACGCAGGTTGCGGTCGCGAGCCCGCGCGGCGGGCGCATTCTTGTCTTCGATGCCCGTACGGCAAAGGTTGTCGCAGACCGGCCGCTGGCCGATGCCTGCGGTGTCGCGCCCTCAGGTGACGACTTCATGCAATCCGGCGGTCCTGACCTGATTATCGGTGCCGAGCCGCTGGCGCGCCATGCGGACCTGATGTGGGACAATCATCTGCGGGCGGTCTGACAACAGAGCGCTTTCAGCTCAAGTCTCCTCGCCTCGATCCTCGATCGACAGGACATTGGAAACGGTTCTCAAGGTCTCAGCCAGCCATTCCGACTCCGGCGCGCCGAGCGCACGCTTGCGGCGCAACAGCCGGATTGCGACGCGCCGGTCCGGCAAGGGCGGCGACACGACGGCCAGCCCGGTCCTGGAGGCAAAAAATCGGGCCGCCCGGCTCGGCAGGGTCAAGAGGACGGGACCGCCCGCGACGCAGGCGGCCGCATCGGCAAACCGCGCGGCGGACAGGACGACGCTGCGCCGGCGCCCGGTTTCGGCAAGGGCCTCGTCCACCCAGCCCTCGAAACTGTTCGGCTGAGATGCCAGCGCGTGCGGCGCGTCGCAAAAGGTGTCCAGATCCGAAGGCGGCGCCGTCCAGACCGCAGGGTCGTAGAGTGTTGAAAACCCGTCGGTAAACAGGATTTCGCTCACCGCCCAGTCAGGCGCGCGCGCCACGGCGATCAAGGCATCGATCTGTCCGTCCTCCAGTGTCGCAAGCGCATCCGCCCGGGACGCGCTTTCGATCCGATAGACCACCTGTGGCGCGCGGACGCGCGCATCGCTCACTAGATGCGGCGCCAAAAGAGCGGCAACGTAATCCGGTACCGAGAGCCTGAAGACACGATGTTGGCGCCGCGGATCGAACGTCGCCGCACCCGCCAGCCCCTCCTCAAGGTCGGAGAGCGCACGTCGAAGCGGCTGCCAGAGCGCCAGTGCCCGATCCGTCGGCACCAGGCCGCCGGGACCGCGCACCAGGATGTCGTCGCCGAACAGGTCCCTAAGCCGCTTCAGGGCATGGCTCATGGCCGATTGGCCGAGGCTGAGACGAAGCGCCGCCTTCGAGACGCTGCGATCCTCCATCAGCGCATCGAAGGCGAGAAGAAGGTTGAGATCGTATTTCCGTAAATTAATGTGATCGATACTCATTCTGAAAACTATCGATTTGATTCAAGCACTGTCAATTCCCTTATGTTCGGCAACACAGTCGAACGGGACAAACGACAATGACGACAATCGCAATCATCGGGGCCGGCGCCGTCGGCAGCGCTGTGGGTTCGAACTGGGCCCGCGAGGGACACACGATCCTTTTCGGCGTGCGCGATCCGGCGTCGGAACGAAGCCGGGCCGCGCTTGAGCGAACGGGACCGAATGCATCCGCGGTGCCCCCGCGCGAAGCGGTCGCCGCCGCCGACGTGGTCGTGCTGGCGGTTCCCTGGAACGCGGCGGAAGACGCCGTTCGCAGCCTAGGAGATCTTGGCGGGAAGGTCCTGATCGACGCGACCAACCCGCTGGCAATGGGACCGAACGGATTGTCACTCGAGATCGGCCATCTCACCTCCGGTGCGGAAAAGATCGCCGAATGGGCGGACAACGCTCGGGTCGTCAAATCCCTCAATCAGGTCGGCGCGGAAGCCATGGCCAATCCGGAGGCCTTCTCCCACAAACCGGTCATGTTCGTTGCCGGCGACGACGCTGAAGCGCGTGCCGTCGCGCAAGCCCTGGTCGCCGATCTGGGCTTCGACGCGCGTGATGCCGGGAGCCTTCAGGTCGCGCGCCTGCTCGAACCCCTTGCCATGACCTGGATCCACCTTGCCCTCAACACGGATCAGGGTCGTGATTGGGCCTTTGCCGTGACCAACCGAATTTAGGAGCATTCGATGATGTCCATGAAAGACAAAACCGTCCTGATCGTCGGCGGCAGTTCCGGCATCGGACTGGCAAGCGCAGAACGGTTCCTGCAATCCGGTGCCTCGGTCCATATCGCCGGGCGCTCGACAGATCGCCTGGACAAGGCGTCGGCACACCTTTCGGCTTTTGGTTCCGTGAACACGCTGCGGCTTGATACGACGGATGCCAGATCGGTTGAGGACGCAATGGCCGGACTGCCGGAAAGCGGCCTCGATCACCTTGTGATCACCGCGTCACAGGGCGTGCACGGCCGGTTCGCCGACCTTGCCATCGAGGATGCAATGGGTCTGTTCGATTCCAAGTTCTGGGGACCGTATCGCGTTGCCCGGGCGGCGCTCCCCCGCATGCGAGACGGCGGATCGATCACGTTGTTTTCCGGCGTTCTCAGTCGTCGCCCCGGCGTGAATTGTTCGGCGCTCGGCGCCGTGAACGGTGCCGTTGAGGCCCTGGTCCGCGCTCTGGCGCTCGAACTCGGACCGCGGCTCAGGGTCAACGGCGTTTCGCCGGGCATGGTGCGGACCGAGGCCTATGCCGGCATGCCGGAAGAGGCCCGCGATACAATGTACCGGGAAACCGGCGCCTCGCTGCCAGTCGGTCGGGTCGGGGCGGCATCGGAGATTGCGGAGGCCGTCCTGTTTGCAGCCGGCAACGCCTATCTCACCGGCCAGATCCTGGATGTCGACGGCGGTCATATGGTGCGGCAATAGGGTTCGGACGCAGCCCATCGCACGAGAATGCCCGAAAGGGGCCGGCGAGATGCCCGGCCTCTTTTGTGCCTGGGTGTCGGCAGCCCGGTGACCAAGAGGTCATGTCGGCGCCGAGATGCGGTTTTGCGGGTGCCTCGCGACAGACTTTTCTTTCTAAAAGTCTCTGTCTGCCGATCCAAATCCAAATGCGCTCCGTATTAGTGACAGGAACACCGGCATCCTGGATTACTCTGCAATCACATGCCGCCCGGCAAACGCCGGACAAACGAGCCTCAACCGCACTCCGTGTTCCTGTCGGGAGACCCCGAAGATGGATCTGGAAACTCGGAACTTGATCGTTCTGACGCTCTGGCGTCACGCGATCGAATTGCTCTTGAAACGCCTCCTTATCAAACTACGCGCGTCTCATCCCGAAATACTGTCTGATTTCCGTCGCATGGCGGAGGATGTTCTCAAAGAACTCGAAGAAATGGCTGCCGCCTTGGCCACATCCAACGCCGGCGAATCCGCCGAAGTCGCGCGAGAGACAATTCGGTCGATCAGAACGCGCTTTATGGAATGGTGCCGGCTCATTGAAAGCCCGACCGAAGACCGAACATTCGGTCTTCAATGATCGGTCTTACAGCGGCATAGCGCTCTGCCGTCGTTTCGACGCGCCATTTCCAGCAGAAATGGTCGTTGCCTAACAGGCACCGAGCGCAGGCGTTTGACTCGGATCTGCCGCCGGATGGCGCTCGTGGGCGGCAATCAGTTCAGACGGAACTCGCCATCGACGGTCTTCCACTCTCCGGCCCGGATCAGATGGCGGTGGGTGTATTGCACGGAATGGAGCGGACCATCGAGCGTCTCGCGCCAGAAATCCAGAAACCCGAAGAGTTTCGGAAAGTCGGGCGCGGTGTCGTAATCCTGCCAGACATAGGTCTGGATGAGCGATTCAAAGTCCGGTATACGATAGAATATCTGCGCGGTTGTCAGACCGTGGCCGGTCAGCAAAAGCTCCATTTCCGATGAACGCATTGCTTGTCCCCTGCTGTTCTCAACACCACCATCTTTCCGTCGAAAAATTCGATGCGCAAGCCCTCTTTTTTGAAAAACCCAATGAAAACAGAGTAGTAGCACTCATTTCCAACGAGTGCTGTTGCGTATCTGCTTCCTGGACCGCTTGGAGGCGACGGATCGGGGCTTCAGACGTGTCAAAAACTCAAGTGCGCCGGTTGATCAGGACAATGCCGACGCTGACAAGCGCAAGACCGCCGACAATCGCCGAAGTGATCGGTTCGTCAAGCAGAACCCAACCGAACAGCACGCCGAAAAGCGGGGCCAGGAAACCGAACGAGGCCATGTCGGAGGCCGGATAGACGGACAGGACCCACAGCCAGACCGTGAAGCCGATGCTGATGATCACCAGCACCTGAAACGCGAAGATGCCGAAGATCAACGGCGTCGGCTCGCGGATCAGATCGCCGAAAATCGGCGCGATCGCGATCAGCACAATGCCGGAAACGCAGAGCTGATAGAGCAATTGCATGACCGGCGTCGCGCGTGACAGCTTGGTCGTGCGCACCATGAGGGCAATGCCGGCCCAGAACATCGCCGCCACCAGACTGGCCAAATCGCCCCAGATCGCATTCGACGTTGCTGGCGCCGCATCGTCGAGCAGCGCCCAGACAATGCCGACCATGGCAAGGGCCAGGCCGGCCAGGCGTACCGGTGTCAGCCGTTCGCCGGGGATCAGCACATGGGCACCGATCGCCACCCAGAACGGCATGGAATACATGAACACCGAGGCCCGGGCGACGGTCGTGTAGTCGAGCGCCAGAAACAGGAGCAGGAACTCGGCGGCAAAGAAGCCGCCGCAAACAAGGCCCGGCCAGAAACTCCCGTCGGTCAGGCTCAGGCGCTTGCGGGTCAAAAGAGCGAACAGGAGAACCGGGACGAAGGCGCATGCCGACCGGAGGCCCGCCTGGAACACCGGTTGGAAGCCGCCGTTGACGATCTTGATCAGGGCCTGGTTGAGACCGAGCAGTACGGAGAAGACGACCAGAATGGTCCCGCCGAAAAGGTCGATGCGATCCTTTCGTTGCACGCAGCCCGTTTCCTTCAGTATTGCCCGCGGCGAGGACCGCCGTCAGTGTCTTTCGCGCGATACTATTCTGGGTCGCTTCGGCGCAACAGATCGGCGTTGCGGCGCAACGCAAGCTCCCGGTCGACCAGGTCGGATATCGCCGTTCCATCGGCAAAATCATCCCCCCTGGCATAAAACCGGGATAGCGCGATCTCGGCTTCCGCCAAGACATCGCTTGCGTCTTCGACATCGACGTTGTCGATGGTGAAACCGTCATTCGCGCTCATGTGACAGAGCAGCATGCGCTGGATCGCCTCCCCAATGTCGTAACAGCACCGCGCCATCACCGGATCGATCGGGTGTCGGCGGCCCGGCACCGGCGGCTCAGCCAAACCTTCCAGTGCATCGCATAGGCGGCGGTAGCGGGCCGGCAACCAGGTATGGCGCTCGTGCAGGTGGCCGAGAAAGGATGTCGGCACATAGACATCGCTGCTGGTCCAGTTCTGCATGACCACGGCCATGTACACCGCGAGGCGCGCACGGTCGTCCAGGGGATCGTCCATCCAGGGGCGCACGGTCTCGTCGAGCGTCTTCAGCACGGCCAGGTCGTCGAACGCCGTAAGGATTTGCATCGGTGTCTGGCCGAGGAAATCCTCCGCAAGCGGGTCGGCCCCGGCAATCATGAGGATACGGATCATATCGTGTTCGCCGTTGCGTGCCGCAAAATGCAGCGGCGTTCGCCCCTTGGGATCCGCGTGGTCCGGGTTGCAACCGGCCCGAACGAACGCCTTTACGGTTTCGACATGGCCGTATTCACAGGCCAGGTGCAGACCGGTCCGGCCGTCGCCGTCTATGGCGTCAGGCTCGGCACCGGCTTCGATCAGCAGGTCGACGGCGGCTGTGTTGCCGTCATCGGCCGCGTCGTGAATGGGTGCCAAATCACCGCGGTTGGCCGACCGTGCATTCACATCCGCGCCGGCATCGAGAAGGGCCCGGATAATGGTCGCAGATCCGGTTCCCGCCGCATAGTGCAAGGGTGTCATGTCGAACATGCGCTTCTGCCGGCAATCGGCGCCAGCCTCGATCAACGCCAGGATCACCGCCTCCCCGTCCTTCCACCGAAGTTCTCTGAGCGCACCTGTCAGCGGCGACTGTCCGTTGACGTCGCAGGCGTCAACGTCCGCTCCCCAGGCAATCAGGCTGCGCACGGCGCCAAGATGCAGGGCCGCGGCGGCAATGTTGATGAGCCGTTCGTCCTCATCGATCAGCGTCTCGCGGACGGCCACGCGCCTGACTTTGTCGTCCAGTGTTTCAAGCGCAGCCAGCGCCTTGGCGATTGCGTCCTCGTTTTCATTTTCAAGTGCGTCAGCCAGCTCCCGGCACAGTTTTTCCGCGGATGCCTTCGCCATCGATGTTGTCCCTGTCCCCGGATGCCTGTCCGATCCCGTTTTCCTGCCTGAATTCTGCTGAAATTACAATACACTCGGCTCGCGCGGAGCCTGTGTGCGATCTTGCCAACAACGGCCTCGCCCTGCGACGTCTTGCGTCACTTCCGGTTTTGTCTTGCGGTAGCGGATCACCGATCAGGCGCCGACGTACCGTCGACATTGTCAGGCGGCAACCCGGGAAGCGTGACGGCAACCTGCCAATTGCCGGCAGGGCGGGGACGCAAGTCGACATGACCGCCATGGGTTTCTGCGATCTGGCGAACGAGGGCCAGTCCGAGGCCTGACCCTGGCACGTTCTGCCTGTCCCGGCCCCGGGCGAAGGGTTCGAAGAGCCGGTCTTTCATGTCCTCGGGAATGCCCGGACCCGCATCATCCACTGTCAGGAGAACATCGTCGCCTTCGGCGACCATGCGAAATGCCAACGGCGGCCGACCGTGTTTCTGGGCATTGTCCAGAAGGTTTCGAACCATGCGCTGCAACAGGCTCGGATCGCCATTCACTTCGAAGGATATGCCGCACAAGGTGCAGTCGCGATACCGTGCGCATTCTTCGGCCACAAGGGCGAGAAAATCCAGCTTGCGGAACGCTTCGGAGCGCCGATCCGATTCCAGGCGCGTCATAACCAGCAATTCCTCGATGAGGATATCCAGTTCGGCAATATCGCGCTTCAGGGCCTCGCGCCGCTCTTCGGCATTCTCCCGGTCGAGCATCTCGATGCCCATGCGGATCCGCGCGAGCGGTGTGCGCAATTCATGGGACGTGTTGGCCAACAGCAGGCGCTGGGACGTGACCAGGGCTTCCAGGCGTTCCGCTGTGCTGTTGAAACTTCGGGCCAGTCCAGCCACCTCGTCCCGTCCCTCGACCGCAACGCGCGCCGACAGGTCGCCCGATCCGACCAGTTCGACGCCGCTTTGCAATCGTTCCAGGCGGCCCGTCAGCTTGCGCACGAACGGATAAGACGCCAGGCCGATGCCGAAGGCCATGCAGGAAATGAAAAGCAGCACTCCGTGAACGGGATTCTTTGCGCCATTGAGGTCGAGCGCCAGCCAGCGGCCGTCGGGCAGTCCCATCACCCAATACGGCCCATCCTCGTCGCGATACCGCTGCCAACGGCGGCCTGGATTTTCAGGTAATTCCAGCGCATTGCCGTGGCGCGCAATCGGCGTCCGGTCGGCCGCAAACAGACTGAGGCCGATGTCGAGATCGGTTGCCAGACGCTGGATGGCCTCATTCTGTTCGGCGCGCGGCGCGTCCGCCGGCGGCAGCATGGCCATGGCCATGCGTGTGGCGTTTTCGTAGGTCCAGTTGTCGGAGCGGTCCCTGCCGAACAAATGCCAGGCAAAGATTGCGGAGACGGCAACCAGAAACAGGCTGGACAGGATCGTTACATAGATCTGCAGATAGAGCCGGCGTTTGATCATGGCATGCGATCAGTCCTGGGCTCGGGCGAACACATATCCGGCGCCGCGCACGGTGATCACCCGCTGCGGGTGTTTCGGGTCGTCCTCGATCTCGGCACGAATGCGCGAGATGTGGACATCGATCGACCGGTCGAATGCCTCCAGATCAGACCCCTTCAATTGATCCATCAGGTAGTCGCGCGACAATACCCTGCCGGCGCCGCGCGCCAGAATCTCAAGCAGCTTGTACTGATGCACGGTCAGGGCACAGGGCGCGCCGTCAAGCCGCGCCTGCATGGCGTTGCGGTCGACTTCGAGCCGGCCGAAACGCAGCACGTCTTCTTCCGGTCCATTGCGTCCGCGTCGCAGGATCGCTTTGAGGCGGGCCAGCAATTCGCGCGGCTCGAAGGGCTTGGGCAAATAATCGTCGGCGCCGAGTTCGAGACCGAGCACCCGATCCATGGGGTCGCCCTTGGCGGTGAGCATGAGGATCGGCGTTGCCCAGGACGACCGCACGATGCGGCAGATTTCCAGGCCATCCATGTCGGGCAGCATCAGATCGAGCACGATCGCATCGAAGGAATATTCGCCGAGCGCCTCCAGTCCGGCCTGGCCGGAACCGGCATGGGTCACATGAAAACCGGACTCGCCGAGATAGTCCGTAACCATCCCGGCAAGCCGTTCGTCATCCTCGATCAACAGGACATATCTCGGCATGGCCCGTTCCGCCCCCATCATCTTCATCCGCGATGCCAGCGTTTGCGCATGGACCGGAACTGCTCGACCCGTTCCTCCAGAACCTGTCTTTGGTCCGCCGTCAGCACCTCGGCGACATCCGCGATTGCGGTTACCAGAGACTGGCTGACGCGGTCCGCCTCGGCAAGACGTTCCGAGCGCAGGCGCTCCAGTTCGCTGCGATCCACGTTCTCCTTTACCAGTGCCTGTCGGAACATCCGTCCCGCATTGTGCCATTGATCGCGCGATGCTCTCAGATCACGGGCGACGGCGGTCAGCAAGGCCGTGATCCGGCGCGTCTGGTCGTCGGTCGCGTCGATCTCGATGGCGACATGTTTCACGACCCGTTCGATCCGCTGCTCGACCTCGGCGTCGCTCAGGTCAGCGAACCGCTTGCCGTCGCGATGCCATCCGCCGTGCCCGTGACCGTGCCCGATCAGTTTCATATGGGCATAGGCATTGGTTCCCGTGAAGGCCTGTACGCCGAACACGCCGCCAAGCAGCAGGGCGGTCCCGGCCACCAGGGCGGTCAGACGTGCACCGTTGGAGCGAGGCAATCCTCTTTTTGGCCTTTGATCTTGGTCGGTCATGGAGAATCCTTGTGTTTCATCAATTCGGAAGCACAAACGGAACGACTTTCCGCTTGCAGGCCCAAGGTAGGGATGTCGCGTGTCTCGCCTTTCTCCGGTGTGTAAAGAAGCCTTGCGCTGCGTAAAGTTTTGTAAAGTTGGCGCGGTGATCCCCTGCCCGCTCCCCTCGCCCAGCGTCCGACGACCGTGACGGGCTGTCGCATCCCGGCCGGCCGGTTCACGCTCTATTTGACTTTCAGAAATTCTTGAAATTACCGGAATGGTCAAAAATCATGAACCTTCCCCCGATGATCCAGACCTTCGTGCTGCATTTCGGCGAAATGGGGTCGCGCTGGGGTATCAGCCGGACCGTGGGGCAGATCTATGCGGTTCTGTTCGTCGCACCGCGGCCGCTGAACGCGGACCAGATCTGCGAGCAGCTCGGGTTCTCTCGCTCGAATGTGTCCATGGGCCTGAAGGAATTGCAGGCCTGGAACCTCGTCCGGCTCCGCCATCTTCCTGACGATCGACGGGACTATTTTGAAACCCCGGACGACGTCTGGGAAATCGTGCGTATCCTGGCGGAGGAGCGCAAGAAGCGCGAAATCGATCCGACGCTGACCGTGCTGCGCGAACTGTCGATGCAGCAACCCGCCAGTCCCGAAGAAATCCATGCCCAAAGCCGCATGACGGAAATGGCGGAAATGATCGAAATGCTGACCGGCTGGTATGAGGATGTGAAACGCCTGGAAACCGACCGCCTGGCACAATTGCTCTCGCTCGGCGCCAAGGTTCAAAAGATCCTCGAAATGAAAGACCGGTTGACCGTGTTCCCCGGCCGCCCAAACCCGGGCAGTGCCGAGAGCGACGCGGCACCGGCAGACAGGAAGGCCTGATCCCATGGATGCCCTGCTTCTGGCGCGAATCCAGTTCGGCGCCAACATCTCGTTCCACATCCTGTTTCCGACGATCACGATCGCGCTCGGCTGGGTACTTTTCTATTTCAAGATCCGCTTCGCCCGTTCCGGCGACATGAAGTGGATGGACGCCTATTTCTTCTGGGTGAAGGTGTTTGCGCTGTCGTTTGCGCTCGGCGTCGTCTCCGGCATCACAATGAGCTTCCAGTTCGGCACCAACTGGCCGGGCTTCATGGAACGCGTCGGCAACATTGCCGGACCGCTCCTGGCCTACGAAATCCTGACCGCCTTCTTCCTCGAAGCAGTGTTCCTCGGCATCATGCTGTTCGGCTTCCGGCGCGTTTCCAACCGGATGCATACGCTGGCAACCTTCCTTGTTGCATTCGGCACCACACTGTCCGCCTTCTGGATCCTTGTGCTGAATTCCTGGATGCACACACCGGTCGGCTTCGAGATGCGCGACGGCGTCGCCCATGCGACCGACTGGATGGCTATCATCTTCAATCCGTCGATGCCCTATCGCCTGGTGCATATGCTGATCGCGTCCGGGCTGACGGTCGCGTTCCTGATCGCCGGCCTTTCGGCGTACCGCTATCTGCGCGGCGACCGGTCGGACGGGCTGATGGCGGCGCTCAGAACCGGCGTCCTGCTTGGCGCACTTTTGATCCCGGTGCAGATCCTCGTCGGCGACATGCACGGCCTCAACACGCTCGAGCACCAGCCGCAAAAGGTCGCGGCCATGGAGGCCAATTGGGAAACCGGGCCGAATGTGCCGCTGGTATTGTTCGCCTGGCCGGACGAGGCCGCGCGAGAAAACCGGTTTGCCGTTGAGATTCCGAACGGCGCCAGTCTCATCCTGAAGCACAGCAGCGACGGCGTGGTACCGGGCCTTAACGACTACGTCGCTGAGGACGGCACCGTGATGCATCCGCCCGTCAAACCGGTGTTTTTCTCCTTCCGCATCATGGTGGGGATCGGCATGCTGATGCTTGTGACGTCCTGGATCGGTGCCTGGTACCTCCTGCGACGCGATGTCTTGCCGACCTGGCTCGCCTACGGACTGGTGCCGATGGCCTTTTCCGGATGGGTGGCGACGCTCGCCGGCTGGTACACAACGGAAATCGGCCGTCAGCCCTGGCTCGTGCATGGCGTGATGACGACCGCCGAGGCCGCGTCGGACGTCGCTGCCGGCATGATCGGCACGACACTCGCTGCCTACCTGGCCCTCTATGTGGCACTGACCATCACCTACGTCTCGACGTTGTTTTTCCTCGCCGGCAAGGCGGCCTCGTCGGATCCGGTGCCGAGGCCTCTGCTCGAACCGCAACCTCGAATCTCACCCGCGGAATAAGATCATGATGACCTCACTCGGCGATCCGACCGTCTGGCTGCCCGTGGTGTTCGCGGGTCTGATGGGCCTGTCGATCCTGATCTATGTGATCCTCGACGGCTTCGACCTGGGCGTCGGCCTTCTGGTCGTGCGCGCCGACGATGCGGAAAAGGACCGCATGATCTCCGCGATCGGCCCGTTCTGGGACGCCAACGAAACCTGGCTGGTGCTTGCGGTCGGCCTCTTGCTGGTCGCCTTTCCCGTGGCGCACGGCACGATCCTGACGGCGCTATATCTGCCGGTTGCGGCACTGCTGATCGCGCTTGTTCTGCGCGGCGTTGCATTCGAGTTCCGCGCCAAGGTCGCCCCGCCGCGCAAGGCGCTTTGGAACGCGCTGTTCTTTACCGGGTCGCTGATCGCCTCATTGTCGCAGGGTTTCATGCTCGGGCTCTACATCATGGGGCTGGAATGGACGGGACCGCATGTCCTGTTCGCCGCGTTGATCGCTATCTGCCTGTCCGCATCCTATGCGCTGATCGGCGCCTGCTGGCTGATCTATAAGACGTCGGACGACCTGCAGAAGAAGGCGATCGGCTGGGCGCGCACTGCCCTCGTCTTCGCGCTGGTCGGCATGGCCGCAGTTTCGCTGGCGACGCCGGCCGTCAGCCCGAGGATCTTCGATAAATGGTTTCAGGTGCCGGAAATCCTGCTTCTGGCTCCGTTACCGCTGTTTTCAGCGCTCCTCTTCACGCTGCTCTATTTTGTGCTCAAGGCCATGCCGTTTACCGGAGATCGGTTCGCGTGGGCACCGTTCGCGATCACGGCCGGCGTGTTCCTGCTCGGCTATTCCGGCCTGGCCTATTCCTTTTATCCTTATGTCGTGCCGGAAAAGATGACCATCTATGAGGCGGCGGCGGCACCGGAAAGCCTCATGATCATCCTCGCGGGAACACTCGTGGTGCTTCCGGTGATCCTCGGCTATTCCGCGTTTGCCTATACGGTGTTCCGCGGCAAGGCGACGGACCTGCGTTACGACTGAGCGGTCGACGGAATCCGCTGCGCGGGGCCCGGCCTGTCGTACCGGCGCCCTCCGCCGCGCGATCACAATCGCGCCAGCTCCCGAGCCGCAAGACCCGATGCCGGCATTCACGGCGCTGGCGCGCGGACGCAAAGCCTGCCGATACCCGCCCGATCAGGTGTCGTTGCGTCCTTTTATGCCGTCCGTTCACCTCACCGCCAACTGCCAGAATCTCGCGCTTGCGATACGGAAATCCCCTGATATGGTGCACCGCCATGAAATCAGGGCTGTTTCCGGTCCGGAACGTGATCCGATCCCGCCCTGCGGACGAGTAACCATCTGGAGGACAGAAAAATGGAACGCCGTAAATTCCTCAAGGGCGCGGCCCTTGCAGCCGGGGGCGCTGCCGCCACCACCGCACTGGCTGCTCCCGCGATCGCCCAATCCAAAGTCGATCTTGTGATCGTCTCCACCTGGCCGCGGGACTTCCCGGGCCTCGGCATCAGCGCCCAGCGTCTGGCCGCCCGCATCGGCGAACTGACCGACGGCGAGATCGCAGTGCAATACTTTGCTGCCGGCGAACGCGTCGGCGCGTTCGATTCGTTCGACGAAGTCGCCTCCGGCAACGCGCAGGCCTATATCGCCGCCGACTATTACTGGAAGGGCAAGCACCCGGGCTGGGCGCCGTTCACGGCCGTTCCGTTCGGCCTGACCTACACGGAAATCGACGCCTGGATCAAATATGCCGGCGGTCAGGCTCTGTGGGACGAACTGGCCGGCGAATTCGGCCTGAAGAACTTTGCCTGCGGCAATACCGGCGTGCAGATGGGCGGCTGGTTCAACAAGGAAATCGAATCGGCTGACGACCTCAAGGGTCTGAAAATGCGGATTCCTGGCCTCGGCGGCGACGTCATGGCCAAGCTCGGCGCTTCGCCGGTTTCCCTGCCGGGCGGTCAGATCTATGAAAACCTCGTGTCCGGTGCCGTCGACGCCACCGAGTGGGTCGGCCCGTACAACGACTACTTCATGAAGTTCTACGAAGCCGCCAAATACTATTACTGGCCGGGCATGCACGAGCCGGGCTCGCAGCTCGCCTTCGGCATGAACGCGTCCTGGTGGAGCGGCCTGTCGAAGACCCATCAGGCGATCCTGGAAGCCGCGTGCAACGAGGAAAATGCCCGTCAAATGGCGGAAACCAACGCCAATAACGGTGTCTACCTTACCCGGCTGATCGAGGAAAACGGCGTCGAACTGCGTGAGTTCAACGACGACGTTTACGACAGCTTCGGCGAAGCCGCTCAGGAAGTCTTCGAAGAAGCCCGCGACCACAGCGAACTGTCGAAAAAGATCTACGACAGCTTCGCCGCTGCCCGCTCCGATATCGGTAAGTGGATGGCCCTGTCCGACATGGCCTACGTCCAGAAGCGCAACCGCGTGCTGGATCTCTAGGAACCGGTTTCACACAACCGGACGAGCGGGGCCCTGCCCCGCTCGGACTTCTGCCAAACCCCGCCTGCCCGGCGGGGTTTTTCTTTTGAAACTCGGCCGATCCGGATCGACGGCCGGGCGCGCCCGAGGGCCGATGCGGGCAGCCTTGTCGAAATTGTCGCCGATCCTTACGCGGCGAGATCGTTCGCGCTGACACCGAAACGCTCGCCGGTGGCAACCACCTGGGCCCAAATGCCATCGGGCACATCAACGCCTTCGACCGTGCGATGCCTCTTCTGGCTGGCCTCCGGCTCACCCGGGATGAGCACGGGCGCCTCGGCGTCCCGCGCAGCGCAGTCTTTGATCCAATCCAGATAGCCTGCGGCGATCGCACTTGCCTCACCGGCCATGGCGGTCGCACCGGCGTCGATGAAGATCGAGAACATATTGTTGCGATTGACCGTCTCGTCGGGTCCGGCGGTCCTGCCGCCTGTCAGCGCGCCGGCCAGCAGATCGATTGCCAGGCTGAGGCCGTAACCCTTGTGTGCCCCCATGGTCTGCAGCGCGCCGCCGTCGTAATAGTCGCCGGGATCGGTGGTCGGATTGCCGTGTTTGTCGAGAATCCAGCCTTCGGGTATCGGCGTTCCGGCGGCATGGGCAACCCGCAGCTTGCCTTCAGCCACCGAAGACGTCGTCATGTCGACCACCAAGGGGTCGCGCCCGGCCACCGGATAGCCGATGCAAATCGGATTGGTCGCCATGCGGCGCTCAATGCCGCCGAAGGGCGAAACGCCGGGTTTTGCCGGCGAATTGACAAAATGAAACGAGATGACGTCATGCTCGGCCGCGAGCTCGGCCCAGTCTCCGAGCCGGCCGACATGTGACACGTTTCTAAGGCCGATGGCAGAGACGCCGGACGCGCGAGCCTTCTCAATTCCGATCCCGGTCGTTGTCTCCGCGGCAAGCTGACCGAAACCGAGATTGGCGTCGTAGATTTCCAGGGTGTCGGACTGCGCGACCCGGGTGAGTTCCGCGCCCGACCGGATCGTGCCGTCACGCAATTGGTCGGCATATTGGCAGACGCGGATCAGGCCATGGGAATCGTGACCGACCAGGTTGGCATTGGCCAGTCGGAACCCGACACCTCTCGCTTCGGCTTCGGTTGCGCCGGCGGCAAAGAGAATGCGTTGAACAACGGTTTGGATCTGTTCCGCGCTCAGTTTCACGATCCGGTTCCTGACCTGCCTGGAATGGCCGCGCACTTCATTCGCTGACATCCGGATCTTCGGGATCAAAAAAGGTCCGGCCTTGATCCGCCGAAAGAAGAGCCATGGTCATCGGGCGGCTCCTGGCGATGCCTGCCCGGACAACCGCTGGCGCACGATGACCAGCCCGACCAGCGCGAGTGCGGGAAGCGACGCGCGCCAGTCCGGATAGATCAATCCTATGGTCGCCACGAGAAGCGCCGCCTGCTGCCAGTACGTCAGAACCGTCAGCAGGTAGCCATGCATCGCCGCTGACAGAACGATCACACCGACGACTGCCTGCAAGATGACCAAGGCGACATAAAACGGATCGCCCTGCAAAAGGATTGCCGGCTCGTAGACGAAGAGAAAAGGAATGATGAAACCTGTGACGCCGAGCTTCACCGCCTTGATGCTCGCCTCCCAGATGCTCGCGCCGGCCAGTGCATTCGCGGCATAGACGGCCATCGCCACCGGCGGAGTGATCGCTGACAGGATCGCAAAATAAAAGACAAAGAGATGAGCCGCCTCGACCTGCACGCCGAGTGTCACCAAGGCCGGCACCATGAGCGCCACCTGGACGATGTAGGCCGGCGTGGTCGGCATCCCCATGCCGAGAATGATGCCGGCGATCATGCTCAACACCAGGGCAATCAGAAGCGTGTCGTTCGCGGCTGAAATGACGAAGTTGGAAAACGTCAGACCGATGCCGGACAAATTGATCACCCCGACAACGATGCCGGCACACGCCGTCGCCGCAGCGATGGTCAGCGCATTGCGCGCGCCTGCTTCCAGGGCATTCAGCGTGTTTTCGATCGTGACATAGTGTCGGGTCGTCTTGCGCAGGAACGCGGTCGGCAGGACGGCGACAATTCCGGACAGCGCGGCAAGCGGCGCGGAATAGCCCATGAAAAGAACGGCGACAATGAGCGCCAACGGCAGGAACATATGGCCGCTCTCGACGATCACCTGGCGGAGCGGGACCAATTGGTCTTCCGGCACCGATCCCACATCGAGCCGCTTGGCCTCGAAGTGGATGGAGGCGAACACGGCGATGTAGTAGAGCACGGCCGGCACGAGCGCGAGCGCGGCCACCGTCAGATAGCTGACGCCGAGATATTCCGCCATGACGAAGGCCGCAGCCCCCATGACCGGCGGCATGATCTGACCGCCGGTTGAGCTGACCGCCTCGACCGAGGCAGCGAATGACGGTTTGAAACCGATGCGCTTCATCAACGGGATGGAGAAGGCGCCGGTTGTCATCACGTTTGCTACAGCCGAACCCGAGACGGAGCCGAACAGACCGCTGGTTATGCACGCGACCTTGGCGGGTCCGCCCGCCTGGCGCCCCGTGAGTGCAACGGCAAAATCCATGAAGAGCTTGCCGACGCCCATGCGCTCCACCATGGCGCCGAACAGGATGAACAAGACCATGAACGTCGCCGAGACGGCGACGGGGATTCCGAATATGCCGTCGGTGGTCAGGAACATCTGCTCGATCAGGAGCGGGTAGCTCGTATTCGTCGTCGTGAGAGCAAAGAGAATGAACCCGATCGCCGTCAGGGGCAGAGCCGGGCCCAGAACGCGTCGCGTCCCCTCGAGCACCAGAACGACGAGACCGGTTCCGACGACCAGATCCCAGCGCGTGAGGTCGTCGACATACATGAAACGCTGCTGCACATAGTCGATGTGGATTGCCGGATAGAGCGCGGCAAACAAAACGGTGAGCGCGAGCACCAGGTTCAGAAGGGAAGGCTTTTCAACCCGTTGACCGCGCCAATTGGTGACGAGGTAGATCAGCCCCAGGCCGATCCCCACATGGTAGCCGCGCAGGTAATACGGCCCCGGATACCCCGCGAACGCAAAATACAGGTGGCTTACCGCGAGGATCAGCAAGAGCACCTTGATGATCATCCGAGCGAGACTGGCGGGGCTGTAATCCATATTTGCCTCTCCGGGCGCTTGCCGGCCGGAGCCGGCCAACCCACGGGCCCATCACATAAGAAGCGGACAGCAGAACGCGGTCAGCGCAGGCCCGGCCTTCCGATGCGGGGCGGAAGGCCGGATTGTTGCAAATGCCGTGATCAGTTCACGCCGCGTTCCTTGTAGAATTCGGCGGCAGCGGGATGAAGCGGCACGCCGATATCCGCGGACATGTCGGCAAGCGAGAGCGTCGCCATGCTCTTGTTCACCGCGGACAACGATTCCAGGTTGTCAGCGACCGCGGTCAAAATCGTCTTCACGACGTCACCGCTGTAGTCGCAGGCCGCGATCATGTGCGTACCGTAGGTGATGGCGTACGCCTCGCCACTCAGATTCGGGTAGCTGTCAGCTGGAATTTTCCGACGAATGAAGGCCGCGTTCTGAGACTTGAAGTGGGCGAAAATCTCGTCAGTGATCGAAACCATTTCGATATCGCGGCTGGTCGCGACATCCATGACTGCGCCGGCGGGCAATGCGGTTCCGAGCGTGAAGATGTCGGCATGACCGTCCTTCATCTGATTGACGGAATCCGAATAGGAAACATGCGAGACAT
The DNA here is from genome assembly GCA_028285165.1 of Rhodobiaceae bacterium. Taxonomy (GTDB): domain Bacteria; phylum Pseudomonadota; class Alphaproteobacteria; order Rhizobiales; family JANQQB01; genus JANQQB01. The sequence goes on along the minus strand of JANQQB010000331.1, from coordinate 21,832 downwards.
TCGCCAGGTCGTCGTAACTGAGCCCGACCGCGTCGAGCAGGCTGCGGGTCAGAAACTCGCCGGTATTGCCGTTCTGCTGCGTCGTCAGCCGTTTTCCCTTGAAGTCTGCAATCGATGTCACTTCGGCATCGTCGCGGGCAACGATCTGAAACCATTGCGGATAGAGCGTTCCCAAATTGCAGACGTTCTCGACCTTGCCGCGGAAGGGCGGCTTGCCGGCCAGCGCATCGACGGTGGAAATCGTGTTCGCGAAGGCGATCGGGAACTTGCCGGCTGACACGCCAACCACATTGGCGACGCCTGCGCCCGGCATGACCGTAATCGACAGATCGGAATCCATGCGCTCGGCAATGGCTTTAATGGCACCGGCAAGCGGATACCACGACCCTCCCTGCGACCCCGATGCGAGAACAAATTGTTCGGCATGCGCAGGCATTGCCATGACCGCTGCCATCGTCGTCGCCAGGAATCCGGCTTTGATCTTTCCTTTCAGGCTGGACATCGGTTCCTCCCTTAACGTCCGTTTTTCGTCTGCGACTTTTTGGATTTTGGGCCCCTGGCTCGCTTCTGTCGGGGGACCACGCCCTTTCAATCAGATGCCAATTTGAAACGCGCCACCGGCTTGGTGCGGTCGCCGACAAGGAGAGGTCTTCCGGCCCATGTCACCGGACCGACACCCACAATTTACCGGTGCAAAATCGCACGTTCGGTGAACCGGCTTTGTCTGACGCGGCTCGGCAACGGACGCTAGGCACGGCCTCTCAATCTGTCAATCAAAAACGCGTATTTTTTCTCTTTGGAAAAGACATATTTTACCGCGTCTATATTTTCCTCTCATTTATTCAATTAGTTATTTGATTTTTTGAGATCTAATTTCTGACAAATTTTCTATTTCTGTCATACAGATTTACGTGTAGGGTCTTGCAAAGACATGACTGGATTATCGGCAATGCCAAAGCGCGAAACGCTGACTGACGCGGTTTATGACGCCATCCTGACCCGGGTGGTGGAGGGCGATTATGCAATCGGAACCCGTCTTCCCTCAGAGGCGGCCCTGTGTGAAGACCACGGCGCGTCGAGGCCAATCATTCGCGAAGTCCTGGCTCGCCTGCGTGCCCAGGGCATCGTTGAATCGCGAAAAGGATCCGGCAGCTATGTCTTGCGCCGGGCGGGCGCACCGGTGCGGATGTCGGACGACATTGCCAGCATGGCCGAAATCGCAGATTGCTACGATTTCCGGATCGCTTTGGAAGGTGAATGTGCCTTCTTTGCTGCCCTCAACCGCACCGAAAGCGACATCGACGCCATGCGGTCAGCATTCGACGGCTTCTCGAATGCGCTTAAGGACAACAAACACGGCGGTATCAGCGACGACTTCAGGTTTCATCTGGCAATTGCCAGTGCGACCCAGAATGCTTTCTTCCTGAACGCCTTTGAATCGATCAACTCTCGGGTCCACATGGCAATCGACATCTCCCGCAAATTGACGGCCACGCCCTTGGGAATACGGCGTCGCACACTCATGTCCGAGCATCGCGCAATTCTGGATTCGATCGTCGCCGGCGACAGCACGAAGGCGCGTCGCGCCATGCGCCATCATATCACCCGCTCGAAAAACCGGGTCTTCAAGGGCGAAAGCCATTAGGGCGATTGGCGCCGCTATCCGAGAGGACGGCTTTGGGTGGTTTGGCAAAAGACCTCTAAAACTCACCTCCCTCAAAGATCCTGAGCCGCGCATTTTCCAGATGCTGGTGCATGGCGCTTCTTGCGCCTGCGGTATCACGCGATGCGATCGCTTCGTAGATCGCCCGATGCTCCGTCAAGACGGCACTGCGCCGCGATGCCGGCTGTTGCAGCGTCAGGCTGCGGTTCAAGCTGATGCCGACACGGATCTGGCTGGCGACCGCGGCCATGGTAGACAGAAAAAACCGATTGTCGGCCGCCGCGGCAACGGCCTGATGGAAGGCAATATCCTCATCGATCCCGCCTGTGCCGCCTTTCAGAACGCGCTCAAGGTCGCCGAGCGCCTGTTCGAGATGTTGCAGAGATGCAGCGTCGTGTTCGGTTGCCGCAAGCGCAGCCGCTTCGCTCTCGACAGCCATGCGAAACACAAAGCACTTTTGAATGTCGGCGATGCTGCCGACATCGGCAAAACTGAAAACCTGATGCGCCGGACGCCGCACGACAAAAGTTCCGGCGCCCTGTCTCGACACGACGAGCCCGTCATCCTTCAAGCGACCCAACGCCTGCCGCACGACGGGTCTTGAAACCGACAGCTTCTCGGCCAGTTGCATTTCGGTCGGCAGCCGCGCATTGAGGGCGAACGCGCCGACAACGATCTGGCTCACAATGTAATCGTAGACGCGATCGTTGAGCGCGCCCTTGAAAGTGCCCCTGTCTTCGGTGTCGTCACTCACCGCCATTGCCTAACTCCAATCGTTTGCCTTTGTGCGTCTGGGCCTGAACGCGCGTTCTTGACAGCTCATTTTTGACAACTTAACAAATACTTTACAAATTTTCACCCGATGACACACAGCCGGCAGGCGCCGCGATGCTTGTGGTGTCGCGAGCCGCAACACCGCCCCGACATCGGAAGCGACTTGCAGAGAAACACCGTCAACTCGCAACGACCAACCAAAGATAAGGCACAACGGCAATGATCAACAAGGACACCCTGGCGCGCTTGCGGACGGAGCTTTCCAACGTCTCGGTGGCGACTGTCTCGACAGCGCTCTTCAAGCGCGGGTTGCGCAATCAGTGCATTCAGGATGTCCGGCCGTTGGCGACGCGCGGGCGAAGCATGGTCGGACTTGCGTTCACGCTGCGCTACATGCCGGCCCGGGAAGATTTGAACGGGCTGGACGTGTTTCGCGATCGGACACACCCGCAACGCGCGGCCGTCGAGCAGTGTCCGGAAGGTCATGTGCTGGTGATCGACAGCCGCAAAGATCCGCGCGCAGCCTCGGCCGGGAGCATCTTGGTGGCGCGCCTCATGGTTCGCGGCGCCGCCGGTATCGTCACCGATGGCGGTTTTCGCGACGCGCCGGAGATCGCCGGGCTCGACATTCCCGCCTATCACAACCGCCCCTCATCGCCGACAAACCTGACGCGGCATCAGGCGATCGACATCAATGTGCCGATCGGCTGCGGCGATGCGCCGGTTTTCCCCGGCGATCTCATTCTTGGCGATGACGAGGGCGTCATCGTGGTGCCGTCCCATCTGGCGGAAGAGGTCGCGGCCGAAGCGGTGGAGATGACCGCGTACGAGGACTTCGTCACCGAAGAAGTGCGGAAGGGCCGGTCCATTTTCGGGCTTTATCCGGCAACGGACGACCAAAGTCTCAAAGACTTCGATGCGTGGCGCAAGGCGAACGGCCGCTAGGTGTTCGGCCCCCTGAGGCGGTCACGGTAGGCATAGCCTCGAAAGGCGCACCCCGCGCCTCCTCCTTTCCGGCGAGCGCGCGACCGCCGGACCGCAAGCCAAGAAGGGCCCCCGATTAGCGCCGTCGTCGCTGAAACCCGCAAGCGAATGACGCCCGTCCGGAGACGCCGAAAGCCTGAAAAACCGCTGCCTTTGGTGTAAGGTAGTCGGGTTGCCGGTGCGCGTGCGCAGACCGCGCAGAAAACCGGCCTCAACGACAACAAACAGAGGAAACACCATGCAACGCCGTAAATTCCTTCAAGGGGCAGCGCTGGCGGCGGGAGGGGCCGCCGCGACCTCGCTTGCGACACCGGCCATCGCCCAGACCAAGGTCGATCTCGTGATCGTGTCCACCTGGCCGCGCGACTTTCCCGGCCTCGGCATCAGCGCGCAGCGGCTCGCCGGCCGGATCGGCGAATTGAGCGATGGGGAGATCGCCGTCCAGTATTTTGCCGCCGGCGAACGGGTCGGTGCGTTCGATTCCTTCGACGAAGTCGCCTCCGGCAACGCCCAGGCCTATATCGCCGCCGACTATTACTGGAAGGGCAAACATCCCGGCTTCGCGTTCTTCACCGCCGTGCCGTTCGGCATGACGACGATCGAGTGGAACGCCTGGATCAAGTTCAAGAACGGCCAGGTCCTGTGGGATGAATTGTCGTCGGAATTCGGATTGAAGGCCCTGCCCTGCGGATCGACCGGTACGCAGATGGGCGGCTGGTTCAACAAGGACATTGAATCCGCCGACGACCTGAAAGGTCTGAAAATGCGGATCCCGGGCCTTGGCGGCGATGTCATGGCCAAGCTTGGCGCTTCGCCGGTTTCCCTGCCGGGCGGTCAGATCTACGAAAACCTGGTTTCAGGTGCCGTCGACGCCACCGAATGGGTCGGTCCGTACAACGACTATTTCATGAAATTCCATGAAGCAGCCAAGTATTATTACTATCCCGGCATGCACGAGCCCGGCGGCGGACTGTCGTTCGGCATGAATGCCTCCTGGTGGAACGGCCTCAGCAAACGCCATCAGGAACTGATCAAGGTCTGCTGCTACGAAGAGCATGCCGCCGCCTATGAAGAAAACACGGCCAATAACGGGCTCTACCTTTCCAGGCTTATCAACGAGCACGGCGTCGAATTGCGGTCGTTTTCCGAAGAGATCTACGAGAGCTTTGGGGAAGCCTCGGCGGAAGTCTTCGCCGAAACCCGCGAACACAGCCGGCTCGCGGCAAAGATCCAGGACGACTTCATGGCCAACCGGGCCGAAATCGGCGGCTGGACGAAACTCGCCGAAGTCGGCTTCAGTGTGCGGCGCAATGCCGTGCTGGACATTTAGTCGCCGACGGCTAAAAAGGGTGAAAAATCAGAGCGAGGCTTCGGCCTCGTTCTTCATAATCTGACCACCTTCTCAATAATGACTCGCAACGAGCATTTCTCCGGGGGAACGAGTGTATGGCAGATGCGAGCCGGGACGTAGCCGTTTCCCGAGACGCTGTTCATGAGGGAGACGGCCCGGCGACACCGGCCATTGCCGTCCGCCTGTCGGGCTGGCTCATCCTGGCAGTGATGACCGCCTTCCTGATCGATGCAATCCTGACATTCTGGGGCGACTGGCCCGGTGCCGGCGCGCTGACGGGCATCGGCGCAGGTGCCAATGGCGACGGATCGACCGTCCTGATGACGATCCAGGCCGGCATCTATGTCGCGCTTGCCGCCCTTGCGGCCTTTTATGTCCTGCGCACCCGTGACACCGCCCTGCGTACGGACGCCAAACGGGTTTCCGATGCAAACCGCTTCCTGATCCGCGCCGCTTTCTGGGTCGTGTTCCTGGTCGGGCTGACCGACGCCGCGCTGTCGTTCCTCAGAGTGGAAGGCTTGCTGGAGGCCATTGTCGGCGAACAGATGACACGCGATCTGGGGCGGTCGGCCTATCGCGGGCTTTATGTGCACACGCCGGTGATCGTGCTCGGGATCATCATCGGTGCCCTCACCCGTTCGCTCGGGGTGATCTGGCTGACGCTGCTTGTGGTGGTCGCCGAACTCCTGATCGTCTTTACCCGCTTTGTGTTTTCCTACGAACAGGCCTTCATGGCCGACCTTGTGCGCTTCTGGTACGGGGCGCTGTTCCTGTTCGCGAGTGCCTTCACGCTCCTGGAGGATGGGCATGTCCGGGTGGACGTGTTCTATTCGGGTTTCAAACGCCGCACCAAGGGGCTGGTCAACGCCTGGGGGGCGGTATTGCTGGGCATGTCCCTATGCTGGACCATCCTGATTTTCGGGATGTGGACCAAATCCAGCGTCATCATCAGCCCGCTTCTGGTCTTTGAGGTCACGCAGGCCGGCTTCGGCATGTATGTCAAATACTTCATGGCCGGGTTCCTGGGCGTGTTCGCGGTCTCCATGATGGTCCAATTCGTCAGCCAGATGTTCGATGCCGCCGCCGATGCGCGGGGCGATCCGGGGGGCAAGGTGCCCACCGACGGCGTCCCCACCCACTAAGCAACTCAAGGCGCGGCTGAAATGGAACTCGTCTTTCTCGCTCTGCTCATCGTCCTGATGGCCTTCGCGCTCGGCTCCGGCTATCCGGTGGCGTTCGCCCTGCCCGGCTCGGCGATCATCTCCATCGTGCTGGCCGCCCTGTTCGGCTACCTGTTTGCCGGCGACACCGACGCCTATTTCGCGCATGGCGGCCCGGCCCAATGGCTGAGCGCGGGGGTCACCAACCTGCGTGGCGTCTATTGGGAACCGGAACGCGACACACTCATCGCGATTCCGCTGTTCATCTTCATGGGCATCATGCTGCAGCGCTCCAAGATCGCAGAGGATCTGCTGGTCACGATGGCGCAGCTCTTCGGTCCGGTACCCGGCGGCCTCGGCATTTCCGTCGTCGTGGTGGGCGCCCTCCTGGCCGCGACCACCGGCATCGTCGGCGCAACGGTCGTCGCCATGGGCCTGATCTCGCTGCCGGCCATGCTGAAGCATAATTATTCAAAGGCGCTCGCCACCGGCACGATCGCGGCGTCCGGCACACTCGGACAGATCATCCCGCCATCCATCGTGCTGATTATCCTGGCCGACCAATTGGCAAGTGCCGTCGACCAGGCCGATACGGCGCGCAAGACCCTGTTCCGGGAAACCACCGGCGAAGTCTCTATGCCGTCGGAATTCGGCGTCGTCTCGACGAGCGCCGGCGACATGTTCCTCGGCGCCATGGTGCCCGGCCTCGTTCTGGTTGGGCTTTACATCGCCTTCATCCTCGGGATCGCGCTGCTGCGCCCGAAATTGGCTCCGGCCGTGCACTATGAAGGCAAATACGACAAGCGCTTTGCCGGCAAGGTGGCGTTGACGCTGATCCCGCCGCTGACGCTGATCTTCCTGGTGCTCGGCTCGATCATCGGCGGCATTGCGACCGTGAACCAGGCCGGCGCGATCGGCGCCGTCGGCGCCATGGTGATGGCCGGCTACCGGCTCTACGAAGGGCGGCCCCGGGCATTCTATCCGGCGATCCTTGCGCTCGTCTCGCTCTGTTCGATCGGCCTTGTCCTGTCGTTCTTCGACACCAATGTGAAGAGCATCAATACGACCTCCGACCAGATCGGGGTGACGCTGGCCGTGATCTCCGTGCTCGGCCTTGTGACCGCGATCGCCTGGAGCGGGTACCGAGCGTTTCGCACGGACGACACGCTCACCGGCGTGATGATCGAAACGGCAAAGACAACCTCGCTCGTCTTCATCATCCTGCTTGGCGCGGCGATGCTGACCGCCGCGTTTCGCGCGTTCGGCGGCGAGGAATTGGTGCGCGACTTCCTGAACGGCCTGCCGGGCGGGTTCTGGAGCAAGTTCATCATCGTCATGGCGGTGATCTTCGTGCTCGGCTTCTTCCTCGACTTCATCGAAATCGCCGTGGTCGTGGTGCCCATCGTCGCGCCGATCCTGCTTGCTGATCCGTCGGCGAACGTCACCGCCGTCTGGCTCGGTGTGATGATCGGTCTGAACATCCAGACCTCGTTCCTGACACCACCCTTCGGATTTGCGCTGTTCTATTTACGCGGCGTGGCGCCCGCCGTCGTCAAGACGATCCAGATGTACAAGGGCGTCATCGCCTTTATCGGCCTGCAATTGCTGGCGCTGGTGATTGTTGGGGTCTATCCGTCGCTGGTGAATTACCTGCCGAACCGCGTCGCGCTGACATCGGAAACCGCGCCGCCGCCGCTTAATCCGCGCCTTCAGTACTGCCTCGAAGAATATGTCAACGAGCAGTTTGCCGAGCGCGGTACGGCAATTCGCAGCGCAATCAGCAGAGCGCAGGCGCTCGACATCTCCTATCTGCCGGAAGACCTCAGGGAAGAACTCGAGGAAAGCTTTGAAAAGGCGGCGGGCAGTTTCGACCGCATGGCGGACATCAAGACCGCCGAGGCGGCGATCGCGGCCGCGGCGGATGCCTATCGGCCGCTGCATCGCCGCGTGCGCGACCTCGAAGCGGCAGCACGGCGCCTTGCCGGGCGCATCGAGGATCTGGAAACCACGGCCCGCCGCGCAGAAGACGGCAGCCGGGCACAAATCCGCGCCGAGGAACGCATCACCGCTCTGACGGCCGAACGCGACGCACTGCTGGCGTCCATCCCCGAAACCTGGGAAGCGGAAAACGGCACGTTCTCCGAATTGGTCAAGGCGGAACGCACCGCGCGCCTGACCTATCGCCGCAACGCCGACGATGCGTACGAACCCGTTGACGAGATGAACAAGATGCTGGCCGATGCGGCGACCCTGAAGGCCCTCAACGACCGGATCGTGACGGTGCGCGAAGACGTTGCGGCGATGACGCCTGAACAGGCCGTCGAGTATATCGAGGAAAAGGAACGCCTCATCGACAGCGTGGCCGGGACCCGCGATATCAAGCGGCTCTTGTCGCGCGCACGCCGGGCCCTGCGCAAACGCACGCCGGAACCCGAAGAAGCCGACAAGGAACTCGCTGCAGCCGTCGAAGCCTATCAGGCGGACATCGCCTGGCGGGAACGGGCGGCAGCCGACCTGTCTGAGGACCTGTCGGCCTATCAGGTCGCAATCCGCGACACGATCGGCCTGCGCAGCCAGCCCGACATGACGCGCGAGCAGTCGCTCTACGCGGCAGCCTGCGGCGCCCATCACCGCGATATTTCGCTGAATTTCTGATCAGGGGCAGGTCTTTGACGCGGTGATACCGGGTCGATCAGATGGAACACGCCCGTCGCATTAGCGGCGGGCACCTCCCCCGACTCCGTCGCAATCCAGATCCTTATAGATCGACAGATCGTGCTTCAGGACGCTCGCAAAACGCGTCCCTTCCGCGTCCGTGTATGCGATTTTCGCCGAAATCGACGCCGGCTGGCGCCTTGCGAAATAGGGGCCGCGGCGGTCGATGAAGATGCGGATCGCCTTGTGCGGCGCCAGGGTTTCGATCTTGCGGAAAATCTTCAGCGCGGCGAGGTTCGTTTCTCCGTCCCGCCCGATGATCTTTTTGTCGAATTCGATCGACGCCTGATAGATCGGTGCGTCGCTGGTGTTCTGGATCACAAAGAAAAACTGGCCGTCCTCGAAGAGGACGTCGAGAAACAACGCAGGATTGCTGGTTTTCCGGACCGGGTTTCGGGCCATGGCGGTCTCGCATGCGGATGCCGACGCCGCAGGTTTAAAGGCCTTTTGGGTTTAGCATTTTTGTCTGATTTTCGCTATGCTTGCGCAACATCGTTACCGCGCCAGGGGGGAACCATGCCCAACCGCAGGCAATTCGATCATCTCGGCAATTACAACTTCAACGTTGAGATCGAAGGCGTGACTGTCGGCGCCTTTGCCGAAGTCTCCGGCCTCAATTCCGAAACCGAGGTCGTGGAATATCAGGACGGCGCGGACCTCGTGCTTCGCAAACGCCCGGGCCGCACAAAATACGCCAATATCACGTTGAAGCGCGGCTACACCCATTCCGACGAATTGTGGAACTGGCGCAAGGCCGTGGTCGACGGCAAGATCGAGCGCAAGGCCGGATCGGTGATCATCCTCGACGATGCGGGAGGAGAAGTCGGCCGGTTCAACTTTTACGAAGCCTGGCCCTGCAAATGGACGTTCGGCCCGCTGATCGGCGAAGGCAACGAAACCCTCGTGGAAGAGGTGGAGATCGTGGTGGAGAAGGTCGAGCGGGGATAGGCCGACAGCCCCGTCCCTTCTGTCCGAAACACACCGCCTGCGGTGCGTTCCGCCGCTTCTCGTCGAAAGGCCGGAAACCACGGTCCCGGCTCCTCGTCAAAGATTTGCATCGCCTGTGTCCACCATCGAAAGTGGACACAGGCGCCAATCGTCGAACCGATCACGCCCCATCCAGGGACGTGTGGTGCGGCATTTATACGGACGGGGTCATCGAAGCGGGTGCCGAACCGGCCCCTGCCCGCCCCTTTTCCGCCCGCTTCTGGCCGCGCGCCGGCCGGCCTCGGCCGGACCGCGCGGATGGGCGGCGCGGCTTTCGATTGCGGTTGCGGGACTTTGTCCGGCCGCCCTCGTCCGGGCTTTTCTTGGTGTCTTCCTGCGGCAGTTCGATTTCACCTTCGGCAAGCGGAATGGCCTTACGGATCAGCTTTTCGATCGCCTTCAACTTCGCCCGCTCGCCCGGATCGAACAGCGTCAGCGCTGCGCCGGTCGCACCGTTGCGGCCGGTTCGGCCGATGCGGTGAACATAGGAATCCGGCTCGTCCGGCAGTTCGTAATTGATGACGTGGCTTATCATCGGGATGTCGTTGCCGCGCGCGGCGATGTCCGTGGCGACCAGGACACTGATCTTGCCGTCACGAAAACCGCGCAAGGCGGATTGGCGTGCATTCTGGGACTTGTTGCCGTGGATCGCCGCTACTGCAAAGCCGTCCGTCGTGAGATTCTTTGCGACCCGATCGGCGGAGCGTTTCGTTCGCGTAAAGACGATGGCCCGGGTCACGTCATCGCCCTTCAGCACGTTGGCGAGCCGGCCGCGTTTCGAGCCACCGGGCGTCGGCAGCAATTCCTGGCGGATGGCCTCGATGGTCGTGCCCTGCGGGGCGACGTCGATCCGAACAGGATCGCGCAGCAATCCGTTCGCCAGTTCGGCGACGTCCGGGTCCATCGTGGCGGAAAACAGAGCCGTGCGGCGATTGGATGCCGTCGCTTTCACGATCCGGCGCACGTCGCGTATGAAGCCCATGTCGAGCATGCGGTCGGCTTCATCGAGCACCAGCCAGCGGGTTTCCGCGAGTGTCAGGCATTTTGTGTCGAGCAATTCCTTCAGGCGGCCGGGCGTTGCCACCACGATGTCGGCGCCGCGCGCCAGTTTGTTGACCTGCGGCCGGCGCGGCACGCCGCCGAAGACCAGAACAGTCGTCAGGCCGGAGCCCCGCAGGAAGGTCCGCAAGGTCTCTTCGATCTGGACGGCAAGTTCCCGGGTCGGGGCGAGCACCAGTCCGCGCGGGGCTTTCGGCAGCGACCGCCCGCCCTCGGCGATCAGGCCGGTGATCAGCGGCAGACCGAACGCTGCGGTCTTGCCGGAGCCGGTCTGGGCAATGCCGAGCACGTCGCGGCCCTCCAACTGGACGGGGATCGCCTGCTCTTGAATCGGTTTGGGGGTTGTGAAGCCGGCTTTGTTGATTACAGAAACCAGGCCTGCCGGCAGGCCAAGGTCCAAAAACGTCATGTCATTCATTCAAACAATATCTTTCAGGGCCGGCGCCTTGCACCAGCCATATGTCCTGCCAAGCGTGCTGGAAGAACTTTTTTCTAAGGCGACGCCATGCCGGAATTACGGCAAATCCACGCTGTCGCGTTCGGGCTGCAAGCCCGACCCACTTCGCCGATTGCCGTATGTCGGGAAAAGGAGAAGGATGTTCGGCTGCCGGGGCAGGACTTTCGTCGACCACCTCTTTTGCAGCGCAACAAACGTCAAATGGCCCATCGTCGGTGAAAATGCAAGCGGAATGTTGTCCGCGCTTCTCGCAGATTCTTGACTTCGACCGACAAGTGCCGAACAGGGCTAATAAAATCCTGCCCGCGATATCCCTTGACGACGCCCCCTAACATTCAGATTTGCTGAATAATCAGTTTAAAAAAAATGAAGTCGCATCTAGCGGTCGACAGATCTGTGTCGGTATGATGACTATTTGCCGTCGGTTCTCTCAATGAAGAAAAACGGAAGGAACAGAAATGACAGCGAAAACGGCATTCCTGGGAGCGGGATTGGCGTCGGTCATGGCCTTTGGCGGTGTTGCGCAAGCGGCAGATGTGGTGATCGGCGTGCCGAACTGGCCGTCTGTCCGCGTGACAGCCCACGTCATCAAAGTGGTCATGGAAGACAATCTCGGTCTTGAAGTCGAACTGCAGAACGGCACCAACCCGATCGTGTTCGAAGCCATGGATTCGGGCGCCATGCATGTGCATCCGGAAGTCTGGCTGCCGAACCAGGTCAACCTGAACGAAAAGTTCGTGAAGGACAGAAAGACCGTCAAAATGAACCCGAACGGCGTCGCCGCCTTTCAGGGCATGTGCGTTACGGAAGGAACCGCCGCTTCGACGGGTATCAAGTCGCTTTCGGATCTGACGGATCCGGAAATGGCCGCGAAGTTCGACACGGACGGTGACGGCAAGGGCGAAATCTGGATCGGTGCCGCCGGCTGGGCCTCCACCAATGTCGAAAAAGTCCGCGCCAAGTCCTACGGTTATGCGGAAACCATGAACCTGAAGGAAATGGACGAAACGCTTGCGCTTGCCGAGGTCGACAACGCCGTGGCGCAGAACAAGCCGATTGTCTTCTTCTGCTACACGCCGCACCACATGTTCGCTCTGCACAAACTGGTCGTGCTCGAAGAGCCGGACTATGATGCCGCAAAATGGAATGTGATTCAGCCGACCGACGATCCGGAATGGCTGGAAAAATCCGAGGCCGGCGTGGCCTGGGATCTGGCCTACCTTCACATCCACTATGCAGCAGCGCTTGAAGAATCCAATCCGGCAGCTGCCAGCCTGTTGGCCAACATCAAGCTGGACACCGACACTGTTTCTTCGATGACCTACGCGCTTGTCGTTGAAAAGCAGGATCCGGAAGAATTCGCCAAGAAATGGGTCGCCGATAACGGCTCACTTGTCGATTCCTGGCTGCAGTAAACCGAAATGTTGAGGCGCCGCGCCCGAAGACGGCGCCTCAACCAACTACAGAAAAAACCGGGCCACTTAGCGGGTTGTTCGACCCGCAGCGGTTCCCTGGCGTCCGGGAACGCGCCAGCGCCCGCCTCGGCCCTGCCACGATCACCCGACCGCGCCGGCCCCTGTCTGACGGGATTGAAGCCGCGCGCCAATTTCCAGGGGGAGAATCCGGGTGTCTGAAAACTCTGACGACGATGTCATCATTCTAGAAAATGTCTGGAAGATTTTCGGCGACCGCTCCGACGAGGCCATGCAGGCCATCAAGGAACGCGGACTCACCAAGCCGGAGGTCCTGCAGGAATTCGGCTGCGTGGTCGGCATTGCCGACTGCTCGTTCACTGTGAAACGTGGCGAGATCTTCTGTGTCATGGGGCTGTCGGGGTCGGGCAAGTCGACCATGGTGCGCCACTTGAACCGCCTGATCGAACCGACATCCGGCAGTATTCACATGCTCGGACGGGACATGCTGGCGCTGAACGGCAATGAGCTGCGCGAAATGCGCGCCATGAAGATCGGCATGGTGTTCCAGCACATGGCGCTCCTGCCGCACCGGACCGTGCGCGACAATGTCGGTTTTCCGCTGCAAGTGCGCGGCGAGCCGAAGTCGAAGCGGTGGGAAGTCTCGCAACACTGTCTGGGATTGGTCAATCTCGACGGCTACGAGGACCGGTTTCCCCGCGAGCTTTCGGGCGGCATGCAACAACGCGTCGGGTTGGCCCGCGCGTTGGCGTCGGATCCGGAAGTGCTCCTGATGGATGAACCGTTCTCGGCGCTCGATCCCTTGATTCGCCGGCAATTGCAGGACCAGTTCATGGCGCTGTCGTCGGAACTGCACAAGACGACCGTGTTCATCACCCACGACCTCGACGAAGCGATCCGTATCGGCAATCGCATCGCCATTATGAAGGACGGCCGGATCGTCCAGATCGGCACGCCGGAGGAAATCGTCACGAAACCGGCGGACGACTACGTGAAGGACTTCGTGGAAGGCATCTCCAAGCTGAAACTGGTCTTTGCCCATTCCATCATGGAAGACATCGGCTCCTACCAGCCTGCCAACGGCGAAGATCTGCAGCAGGCACCGCGCGCCTCGCACGGTACCGATCTCGACCAGCTCATCGACATTACCACCACCACGGACCAGCCGATCGTCATCCAGAACGACGATGGTGAGGACGTCGGTGTCGTCAACAAGACGACGTTGCTCAAGGGCATTCAGGGAGGCAAGGCATGACCGATACGGGTCTCGAACTCGGACCGAAATCCCTGGATGCTTCGGTCGGCGAATTCACCAAGGAAAACTCCGACTACTATTCCGCCGAATTCTCCAGGATCCAGGGCCAGACCGGCTTTACCTGGTCATGGAACATGTCGGCCGCCCTCTTGGGTCCGATCTGGGGCGCCTGGCGCGGTGCCTGGGGCTTCTTCTGGACGTTTCTCGTGCTGGAGCTTTTCGCCCTCGTTCAGATCGGCCGCGGACTATGGGGCGATCTCGGCGCCGAACTGACGGCACGCTACGAACGCCTGCTCGCCAACGTCGCCAGACGTGAAGAGCAAGCCGCGGAAGCCGCGGCAGCCGGCGATCAGGCCGCCGCCGACGCGGCCCTGAAGATCGCGGGCAACCTCAGGAGGGCAGCCGAAGGCATCAAAGAACAGGCCGATGCGGCGGCGGCGGAGGCAATCCCGATCCTGCTCACCGGCCTCGCCCTTATTGTCGCGATAAAACTGTTCGAAGGCTTCTACGCGAACTATGCCTACGAATCCCAGTATCTGCGCTGGCGCGCCAATCCGAGCACGCCCTCGGGTACAAGCCAAAACAACGCGGCCTTTGGCGCTTTCCTGCTTCTGGCGATCTGGCCATTGACACTTTACCGGTTTACGGTTTCGGAGCCGGTCCCGGAAGTCGTCAAAGTACCGATCAACAAGGAGTATTTCGCCCCAGTCGCCAATTGGCTGGAAGGCGGCTTCGACTGGCTGGCGACTGACTTCGGCCATGTCTTTCGAGGTGTCACCACCGCCATCGACTGGGTTCTTGACGGGTTGGAAATCGTTTTGATCGAAACGCCGTGGCCGGTTGTCATGGTCGTCATCGTCGTTATGGCCCTCAGGCTCGCCGGGCCACGGGTAGCCATCTTCACGGCCGCCGCACTGGGCTATCTGGCGCTGTTCGGGTTGTGGGAAACCTCGATGATCACCGTCGCCCTGATCGGCGCCGGCGCTTTCCTGTGCGTCCTGTTCGGCATTCCGCTCGGGATCTGGTTCGGCAAGAGCAAACGCGCCTATGCGGCGGCCGAACCGGTGCTCGACTTCATGCAGACCATGCCGGCCTTCGTATATCTGATCCCGATCATCGCGTTTTTCGGGACCGGCAAACCGCCCGGCGTTCTGGCCACGATCATCTTCGCCATGCCGCCGGTCATCCGGCTGACGGCGCTCGGCATGCGCGGGGTTCCGGAAAACACTAAGGAAGCGGCGGTCGCCTTCGGCTGTACCAAATGGCAATTGTTGCGCAACGTGGAAATTCCGCTGGCAATGCCGTCGATCATGACGGGTATCAACCAGACGATCCTGATGAGCCTGTCCATGGTGGTGATCGCGTCGCTGATCGGCGCGGAGGGCCTCGGCGCGGACATCCTGGAAGCGCTGCAATACGCGGCGAAGGGCCCGGGCCTGCTCGCCGGTCTCGCCATCCTGTTCTGCGCCATGGTCATCGACCGGATCGTCCAGGGCAGCTATCGGCGGCAGATGGAAGGCAAGTAAAGGCCGAAGTGTCGTTCAGACATACATTGACGCCTTTACCATCCGACAAAACGAAGCATGGTCCGCACGCGGGCCATGCTTTACTGTTCGATCCTATCCGAACAGACACACCAAAAGACGATGAAAAAGACCTTTGCCGACAATCGTGAACCGCTCGAGCTCACGACCGATTTCAGCCTCAAGGCATTGCGGGTCTTTCTGACGGTCGAGGAATGCGGCGCCATGGCCGCGGCCGCCGCCCGGTTGCGGTCTTCCTCGTCCGGCGTCTCGCAGCAGATCTCGGCGCTGGAAAAGAGTGTCGGCGGCCCGCTGTTCGACCGGACCGTGCGGCCGATGGTGCTGACGCCGACGGGCACGCTCCTGAAAAAGCACGCCAGCCGGATCCTCGATGCTGTCAGCACGGCCCGATCCGAACTGATGGCCATGGAACTCCTGAAGCCCAACCGGCTGCGTATGGGCGTCATCGACGATCTGGACGCCACTGTCACGCCGGCGCTCGCAGGCCATGTCACGGCGCGCTTTCCCGGCTGCGTGTTTTCCGCGTTTTCCGGGCGGTCCGACGCGATGACGGAAATGCTGATCCAGCGCAAGACGGACATCGCCATCACGGCCGATCCGCCCTCCGATCAGGAGACCTACGAGGTCATTCCGGTCTTCACCGAACCCTTCATGCTGGTTTGTGCCAAGGGCGTGGTGGACCCGACGCACGACATCGTGGAACAATTGACCGGTATTCCCTTCGTGCATTTCGATCCCGAATTGCCGCTCGGACGCCTGGTCAACATGCATCTCAGGCGGCTGAAGATCACGACAAAGACCCGGTACACATTCGATGCCACGCGCTCGCTGCTTGCGGTCACGCGCGACATCGGCGGCTGGGCGCTCGTTACGCCGCTCTGCATGATGGATTCGATCCGCTTCCGCGACAGTCTGGACCTACACGAATTGCCATTCAGCGGGTTCACCCGCACCGCCAGCCTCGTGGCGCGCCGCGGCGAATTCGCCGACCTGCCCAAACGCCTCGCCGCCGTGTGCTGCAAGCTGATCGATCTGCATCTTCTGCCCGAATTGAGGGCGCTGGCGCCATTCGCCGCCCGCAAGTTCGTTTTGCACGCGCTCGACGAAAGCGTCGGCGAAACCCAATCTCGCGCGCCTGCGGGCACGACTGTCGAACCGGCTATTTAAACGGCGCTTTTGCTTGCATCCCGCCACGGGCGCGGATATGGCGACGCCATGGCTCCTCCCCTTCTGACCTTACAGGCAATCCATCTCGGATTCGGCGGCACGCCTCTCCTGACCGGTGCCGACCTTGCCGTGCACGACCGGGACCGCGTCTGCCTCGTGGGCCGCAACGGATCCGGCAAATCGACGCTGCTCAAGGTTGCCGCCGGCTTCGTCGAAGCCGACGCCGGCGAGCGCTTTGTGCATCCGGGCGCAACCATCCGCTATCTGGAACAGGAACCGGATCTGACCGGCTTCGATACGCTGGAGACCTATGCGACGTCGGGCCTGGCGCCGGGCGACGACGCGCGTCGCGTGCACAGCCTTATGGCAGCGCTTCAGGTCGACGGATCGGCGCCGGCCGCCACGGTATCGGGCGGCGAGGCGCGCCGTGCCGCGCTCGTCCGCGTGCTTGCCTCGGCGCCGGATATCCTGCTTCTCGACGAACCGACCAACCATCTCGACCTCCCGGCCATCGAATGGCTGGAGGGTGAACTGGCCCGCAGCCGTTCCGCGCTGGTCCTCATCAGCCACGACCGCCGCTTCCTCGCCACGCTGGCCCGGCGCACGGTGTGGATCGACCGGGGCGAGACTCGCGCCGTCGATCGCGGATTTTCCGATTTCGAAGCCTGGCGCGACGAGACACTCGCGCAGGAAGAAGCCGACCGCCACAAACTGGACCGCAAGATCGAGCGGGAAAACCATTGGATCGTGCACGGTGTGTCCGGCCGCCGCAAACGCAACCAGAAGCGGCTGCGCGACCTGGATGCGTTGCGCGCGGAAAAGCGGCGCCTGGCGGAACGCGCGGCGCGAACCGGCACGGCACAATTGACCGTCGCCCAAAGCGAGCGATCGGGCAAACAGGTGCTGGAGGCCGAAGCCATCAATAAGGCCTTTGACGGGCGTGCGATTGTGCGGGACCTGTCGCTCACCGTGCACCGGCAGGACCGCATCGGCGTGGTCGGCCCGAACGGCATAGGCAAGACCACGCTCCTGAAACTGCTGACCCAGCAGATGCCGCCGGATTCGGGTCAGGTTCGACTCGGAACGCGGCTCGACATCGTGACGCTCGATCAGAAACGCGAACAGGTGGCCCCGACGACAACGCTGTCTGATGCCCTGACCGACGGCCGCGGCGACAGCGTGATAGTCGGCACGCAGTCCCGGCATGTCATCGGTTACATGAAGGACTTCATGTTCCTGCCGGAACAGGCGCGAACGCCGATCGGCCGTCTTTCGGGCGGCGAACGCGGTCGATTGATGCTGGCGCGCGCCTTTGCCCGCCCATCCAACACGCTGATCCTCGACGAGCCAACGAACGATCTGGACCTGGAAACCCTGGATCTGTTGCAGGATCTGCTCGGCGACTATGACGGCACGGTCTTTCTTGTCAGCCACGACCGGGACTTTCTGGATCGCATCGTCTCGACGATCATTGTCGGCTGCGGCGACGGCCGCTGGGAGGTGGCCGCCGGCGGCTATGCGGATGCGGAGCGCCTTGTTAAGGGAGCCGGAAAGCCGGCGGGACCGAATACCGGCGCGGCTGCGAAACCGCGTGACGACAGACCGAAAGGCAGCTCCTCCCGACGCAAACTCTCCTTCAAGGAAACCCACGCGCTGAAAGTGCTGCCGGACGAAATCGCCAATCTGGAAACGGAAATCGGCACGCTCCAGAACCGTCTCGCCGCTCCCGATTTCTATGCACGCGATCCGGACGGCTTCCACGCAGCGAGCACTGCTCTCGGTGCGGCCCAGGAGGCGTTGTCGGCCAAGGAAGAGGAATGGCTGCGCCTGGAAATGCTGCGCGAAGAAATCGAAACGGAACGGGCAGGCTCGAAGGCATGACAGAGATCTTCGTGGATGCGGATGCCTGTCCCGTAAAGGACGAAGTTATGCGGGTTGCCGAGCGCCACGATCTTGTCGTGCACTTCGTCTCCAATGCCTTCATGCGATTGCCGAACGACCCCCTCGTCCGCCGGGTGATCGTGCCGGACGGACCGGATGCCGCCGATGACTGGATCGCCGAGCATATCGGTCCGCACGACATTGCCGTCACCCAGGACATTCCGCTGGCCGACCGCTGTCTGAAACAGGGCGCGGAAGCGATCGGCCCGACAGGTCGGCCTTTCACGGACGACAATATCGGAACCGCGCTCGCCATGCGGGACCTGACTGCGGAATTGCGCGAGACCGGTGCGATCGCCGGCAATAATCCCGGTTTCACGCAGCGCGACAGGTCGCGATTCCTGCAGGCGCTGGAAAACGCCGTGCGCCGCAAACGGCGTTCGCAAACAGATTAACGCGGCGGGACATTCGGCTTGGCAAACGCCGATGCCGTCTGGTATGAGCGGGCGCTCTTTCAACTTCCCGATAGACCGATGACGACCGATTCCCGCGGCCGCCGGACGTTTGCGATCATTTCGCACCCGGATGCCGGCAAAACCACCCTGACTGAAAAGCTGCTCCTGACCGGCGGCGCCATTCATATGGCCGGCCAGGTCAAGGCCCGCGGTGACCGCCGCCGCGCGCGCTCGGACTGGATGAAGATCGAGCAGGACCGCGGCATCTCCGTCACCTCGTCGGTGATGACCTTCGAACACAGCGGCCTGATCTTCAACCTGCTCGACACGCCGGGCCACGAGGATTTCAGCGAAGACACCTACCGCACGCTGACCGCCGTCGATTCCGCGGTCATGGTGATCGACGCGGCCAAGGGTATCGAAAGCCAGACGTTGAAACTGTTCGAAGTCTGCCGCCTGAGAGACATCCCGATCACCACTTTCGTCAACAAGGTCGACCGGGAAGGCCAGGATCCGTTCGAGATCCTCGACGAGATCCAGGACAAGCTCGCGCTCGATGTGTCGCCGCAGGTCTGGCCGGTGGGCATGGGCACCGACTTCTACGGCTCCTACGACCTCGTCGACAACAAATACATGACAAGCAGCGCCGGCCGCGGCGGTGCGTTCGACACAATCCTCGAATGTGCCGGCCTGGATGATGCGCAGATCACCGATCAGGTGCCGTCCAACGTGCTCGACCCGGTGCTCGAAAGCGCGGAACTGGCCCAGGTCGGCTACGCGGAGTTCGACCGGGAGGCGTTTGACGGCGGCCACCTGACGCCGGTGATCTTCGGCAGTGCCCTGAAGGATTTCGGCGTTACCGCCTTGCTCGACATGATCGCCGCCTATGCCCCGGAACCGCGCCCGAGCGCGTCGGAATCCCGCTTAGTGGATCCTAAGGAAGAGCAGGTCTCAGGCTTCATCTTCAAGGTCCAGGCGAACATGGACAAGAATCACCGCGACCGGGTGGCGTTTATGCGCCTGTCGTCGGGATCCTTCCGGCGCGGCATGAAACTGCGTCAGGTGCGGACCGGCAAGGACGTCATGATGCACTCGCCGATCCTGTTCCTCGCAAAGGACCGGGAGATCGTCGAAGGCGCGGAACCAGGCGATGTGATCGGCATTCCCAACCACGGCAGCGTGCGCGTCGGCGATACGTTCACCGAAGGCGAAGCGCTGCGGTTCACCGGGTTGCCGGTGTTTGCACCGGAAATCTTGCGCCGGGTCCGGCTGCTCGACATGGGCAAAACCAAACAATTCCGCTCCGCCCTCGACGATCTCGCCGACGAAGGCCTTGTACAGGTCTTCAAACCGTCGGTCGGCGCCAACTGGATCGTCGGCGTGGTCGGCGTGCTGCAACTGGAAGTGCTCGCCTCGCGGGCGGCGGCCGAATACAAGGTCGATATCGAGTTCGAGCCGGTTCCCTATTCGAACGCCCGCTGGCTGAAATCCGACGATGAGGCCGCCTTGTCCGATTTCATCCGCCGGAACCGCAACAACGTCGTGCACGACCGCAACGAAGCACCGGTCTACCTGGCCAATTCCAAATGGGAACTCGACCACAAGGTCAACACGAACGAGGCGATCACGTTCCTGAAGACGATGGAGATTTGACGGCATCGGGGCTTGAGGACCGGGACGCGATCCTGAAGGTGCTGCCTTCGTGGACCAGCCTCACATAGGTCAGCGTGCGCTGCTCCAGCCAGGTTCGCCGCTCAACGACAAAAACCGCGTCCCGCGTCTCAATACCGAGGGCCTTCGCTTCTTCGGCCGACGCATTGGCCGCCAACAGCACATGTTCGGCGTCCGTCAGCGGCTTTTCCCGAACCAGCCATTCATTGGGTCCGATTTCCTGAAATGGTTCGTCACGGGCTGCGGGGACCGCGGCAAGGTTGATCCAACGCCATTCATATTGGTGCGGCGCATCATCGGACAGGTGCAGGCAGACGGCATGGAGGACCGGCGCGCCGGTGTCCAGGCCGAGGCGCTCGGCAATGGCCGGCGGCGCATCGCACACTTCGCGATGCATCAGACGGTATCCGTACCGGGCACCCATCGATTCCACCTGGATGCGCACGACGGGGATGTCGATGCGGGCGGACCGGCTCTGCCCTGCAACGACTCTCGTGCCGGCCTTGCGCCGGCGTTCCACGACGCCCTCTTCGGCCAGTTCACGCAAGGCCCGGTTCACGGTCGCGCGCGCGCAGCCGAGTTCGGCCGCCAGATCGATTTCACCGGGAATGATTGTGTCGAGCGGCCAGTCTCCGCGCCTTATGCGGCCGACGATCTCTGACTTGACGTCCACATAGGAGACGGTGCCGGGCATGTCACATGACCTCGCGCAATTCGTTCAGGACATGGCGATACCGAGCCTCGATCGTCGACCGATCCCGGTGCCGCCCATCACGGACCACCGGCCGGCCGGCCGACCAGACATGACGCACCGCCCGGTCGTCGCCGGCAAAGATCCATCCGTCGAGCCCGGCATCGCCGATTGTGTCGGTCAACGCAAAACCATCGACATCGACGGCGACCATATCGGCGTGGAAATCCGGGGCCAGGCGGCCGGACTGCCGACCGAGCGCCTGCGCACCGCCGGCGAGCGCTGCGTCGTAGAGGCTTCGGCCGGTCGAAAGACCGTCTTCGGCAAGCACGACCCGCGCCCGGTCGCGATAGCGCTGCGAATATTCCAGCGTGCGCAATTCCTCGGCGAGCGCGACGCGGACATTGGAGTCGGAACCGATGCCGAAGCGGCCATCGGCATCGATGAACCGTCGCCCGTCAAAAATCCCGTCGCCGAGATTGGCTTCGGTGATCGGGCACAATCCGGCAACCGCGCCAGAGCGTGCCAGGTCTTCGGTTTCCGAAGCGGTCATGTGCGTGGCATGGATGGCGCGGTTGCCGGATT
>JANQQB010000330.1 GCA_028285165.1 Rhodobiaceae bacterium | reverse complement strand
GCCAGGTTCCGCCGTTCAGAACCATCTGGCCGATCCGTGCCAGGTCCGGCGCCCGCATGCGCAGGCCGGAGGCGGCCGCCGGTTCGCCGTTCGATCCCTCCACCCATTCCACGTCTTCGATACCGAGCGGTCGGGACAGGTTCTCCGTCGCATAGGTCATCAGGTCCTGGCCGGTTCCGCGGGATATCAGATGGGCCAGCACCGCCGTTGACCCGCCCGAATAGGTCCAGCGCGTACCGGGTTCCGAAACGATCGGTTGCTCAAGAACGAACCGGATCCGGTCGTCCGCCCGTTCCATCGCGATTTCGCTGTTCCTTGGATCCGTGTAGGGCAGATCCTCGTTCCATTTCAGGCCGAGCTGCATGGAAAGGGTGTCCGCGATGGTGATCCGGCCGCGTTCGGTATCGCCGGCAAGATCCGCATAATCCGGAAACTGGGCAACGAGCGAAGCGTCCAGCGGCGGCACTTTGCCCTCGGCGAGTGCGATGCCGTAAAGCAGACCGACAATGCTCTTCGATATCGAGCGGAGGTCGTGTTTGTTTTCGGCGGAATGATCCACCGGACCGAGCGGTATGCCCCAGCGCTGGTCCGGTCCCGCAAAGTACCGTTCAAGAACGATTTTCCCGCCACGCACCAGCACGACCGAATGCAGGTTCTCGAATTTCCCGGAGGCAAACGCTGCGTCAAGCGTCTCGCCTATCGCAGGATCGAAGCCGGCCTCGGCGGGCGTTGTGCGTTTCCATGGCGCAGCACCGGCCGTGGAACCGGACATTCCGGCAAGTACGAGGCCTGCAATTCCCGACAGGATGGGAAGACAACGGGCTATCCAGCGGCGTGCCATGGGTTCCTCCGACCGTGTTGCCGTTTGTGCATGGCAGATTTTTCTGTCAGCAATCCGACAGGGTCAAGCAGGGCCTTTCGCTTCCCGTTAAGCCGTGTTTGTTAGTCTGCGGCCCATGATCCACTATCTGAGATTTGCGATTGATCTGATCTTTGCCGGCCTCGGCCTGACCTTGTTCGTCGTTTTTCCGACCGGATGGGGTTTCGCCGGGTTTGTCGGCATGTTCATCGTCGGATCGATTATCAGCGATCGGATATTCAAACGGTACGCGACACCGGAACAGATCCGGGAGGATCTCCGGCATCGGGTGGACACCGAGTGACCAAACAGCGGCATCGGTACCTGTTTGCCGGGCCATAGCCCGGCAACAATCCGGCTGGCAAGCTTGCTTCGGGATCAGAAATCCAGTTGCGCCCTCAGTGTCCCTGAGAACCCGTCCGAATCGCGCTGGTCCGTTACATAGACTTCTCGCCACTCGCCGGCCGCGATGATGACGAGATTGTCCGTCAGGCGGTAGTTCAGATTGGCCTGAACGTCGACGAAGGCGACGTCCACCACGCCGTTCGACTGATTGACGTCGGTATAACCCGCGGCAAGCACGAAGGTCGTCCGGTCGATGATTTCCGTCGACAAGCCCGCCGTAACCGACCAGCCGCGACTTCCGTCGATCGACCCGTCGAGCGGGCTGACGGAGAAGTCGGCGATGGGCAGGGAACTGATGTCTTCATGTAAGAAATAAACCGCTCCGTCCGCGTATTGGGCGTTGAACCCGAGCTTCGTGCTTGTTCCGAAGGGGATCTTGAAGTCGCCGCTGATGCCGATGCCCCATCCGATGCTGTGATCGGGTGCCGTGGCAGCCGATGGTCGAATATCCTGGACGACACCGGCCAACCGCATGGACCCGAACGACGCATCATAGGTGAGGGCCGCGCCGGCGGCCGGTATTCGCAGGCCGCCGAAGGCAACCGTTTGAAACGGTACACCGGCGAACTGCGACCCGGTGACCTGGAAGGGTGTGCCGAACGCGCCGTTGCTTGGGTCGAACACCACCACGCCGACAGAGAAGCCGTTGCCCAGGGCACGTTGGTACTGGATGATGAGGTTTTCGTTTTCGAACCCGCCCGTCGCGAAACCGATCTCCGAAACATAGCCGTCAAAAACCGGCTCCAGGACGAGGTCATTGAAACCGACGGTCACGCCGCCGATTTGGATGAAGGCGAAGTCGAGATGCAGGGACGGTCGGCCGTCGGCATCGCCGGTATCGAAATCCATGTACCCGCGGAAGAACGCGCGCACCAGACCGATATCCGTTGCCGTCCGGTGGTCCCATCCCCAATAGCCGCGTGCCCTTAGGAAAAACGGGCTGTTCGACCGCAATCCGCCGCGCGCCGTCAATCCGATCGGCTGGCCTTCGGTCTGGTGGCGATACCGGATTTCGGTGCGCAAGCGCCCCCTGAGGCGCAGGCAGGATTCCGTGCCCGGAATATAGAAAAAGCCGGAGCCGAACGTGTCGCAGATGCGCACGTAGTCGATGGGATCGGGTGCCGGGGGAAGATCGGCTGCATGGCTCTGTGTGGTCATCACGGCGGCCGCCGCGGCCGCGAGAACGAAACCGTTACGCATAAAGCACCTCCAATCCCGGATCATCAGATTTTAAGAAGAATGCTACTGCACATTGCTTTAGGGACCGTTAACCATAAAACGGAGGCGGATGTGGGGCGAGGGTCGCACTTGGCGGCCATGAAAAAGCGTCAAATGGTCGTTGCTAAGCGCCTGACAAAACCGCATGATCACGCTCTGCACCTGTCTTGACGGCATCGATCGACCATCTGCCCAATCGTCGATCCGAGCTGCCGGCATACCCTGACCCAACTCTCCTGGAAGCGAGACCGACATGGCCGGAAAATTGAGCTTTGAAGATCTGAAATCGGCCGTCTCGGCAGGCGAGATCGATACGGTTCTGGCCGTCCAGGTTGACATGCAGGGACGTCTGATGGGCAAACGGTTCCAGGCCGAATTCTTTGTCGACAGTGCCCACGCGGAGACCCACAGCTGCAATTACCTGTTGGCCACCGACATGGAAATGGCAACGGTCGACGGCTACGCGTCGACTTCATGGGCGGCCGGGTATGGCGACTACACCATGAAGCCGGATCTCGACACGCTGCGCCGGGTGCCCTGGCTGGAGGGGACGGCGCTGGTCCTGTGCGACGTGCTTGACCATCACGGCCACGCGGAGGTCCCGCATTCGCCAAGGGCCGTTCTGAAGGCCCAGATTGCCCGGTTCGAGCAAGCGGGCTTCACGGCGATGATGGCGACGGAACTGGAATTCTTTTTGTTCCGGCAAAGCTACGAGGAACTCCAGGCCGGAGGCTATCGGACCCTGTCGCCGATCAGCGCCTATAACGAGGATTACCACATCTTCCAGACCACCAAGGAAGAGGACGTGATGCGCGCCATCCGCACCGGATTGCAGGGCGCGGACATTCCCGTCGAGAATTCGAAGGGCGAAGCCGATGCGGGCCAGGAGGAGATCAACGTCCGATACGCGGATGCGCTGACCATGGCCGACCGCCATGCCATCATCAAGAATGCCTGCAAGGAGATCGCCTGGGCAAAGGGGCGGGGTCTGACATTCCTGGCGAAATGGAACACAAAGGCTGCGGGATCGTCGTGCCATATCCATCAATCGCTCGGCCGGGCCGACGGCACGCCGGCCTTTTTCGACCCGGACGCGCCGTACGGCATGTCGCAGACCATGCGCCACTATCTCGCCGGCCTGCTCGCCCATGCCGGCGCGATCACCTGTTTCCTGGCGCCGTACATCAATTCCTACAAACGCTTCATGGAAGGCACGTTCGCACCGACCAAGGCGATCTGGTCGAAGGACAATCGTACGGCCGGGTACCGCATCTGCGGCGACGGCACGCCGGCAGTTCGCATCGAGTGCCGGGTCGGCGGATCGGATCTCAATCCTTATCTGGCCATGGCCGCCATGATGGCCGCCGGTCTGGACGGCATCGAACGCGGGCTTGACCTGGAAGATGAGTTCCGCGGCGACGCCTATGCCGCCGAGACCGCCCGATCCATTCCCAAGACATTGCGGGCCGCCACCGAGGAACTCGACCGGTCCGCAATGCTGCGCGCTGCCATGGGAGACGCCGTGATCGATCATTATGTGCGCGCCGCCCGATGGGAACAGGAGGAACATGATCGGCATGTGACCGACTGGGAAGTCGCCCGCGGTTTCGAACGCGCCTGACCGAGGGCGTATGCGCGGCAGGACATGCCGCGGACCCGAACATTGCTGCCTGAAGGAAGAAAGTATCCATGTCGCTGACCGCCAACTGGTCTTATCCGACCGCCATCCGCTTTGGCGCCGGCCGCCTGTCGGAACTGGCAGCCGCCTGCTCCCAGGCCGGCATCTCCCGTCCGTTGCTGGTGACCGACAGGGGGCTGGCCGATCTTCCGATCACGCACCAGGCACGGACCCTGATGCGGGATGCCGGTCTCGGTGATGCGATGTTCTGCGACGTCGATCCGAACCCGACCGAACTCAATCTTGAGGCCGGCATCGCAGCCTATCGCGCCGGCGGCCATGACGGCGTGGTTGCGTTCGGCGGCGGTTCCGGTCTCGATCTTGGCAAACTCGTCGCCTTCATGGCCGGACAGACGCGGCCGGTCTGGGATTTCGAGGATATCGGCGATTGGTGGACCCGGGCCGACGCCGAGGCGATCGCGCCGATCGTGGCCGTGCCGACCACAGCCGGCACAGGATCCGAAGTCGGACGGGCCGGCGTGCTGACCAATTCGCGCGACCACGTCAAGAAGATCATCTTTCACCCGAAAGTTCTGCCAAGCGTCGTGATCTGCGACCCAGAACTCACCGTCGGCATGCCGAAAACGATCACGGTCGGCACCGGTATGGATGCGTTCGCCCATTGTCTGGAGGCCTATTCGTCGCCGCATTACCATCCGATGAGCCAGGGCATCGCGCTGGAGGGCATGCGGCTCGTCAACGAAAACCTGCCGCGCGTGGTTGCCGATCCGGGCGACATCGAAGCCAGGGCCCATCTCATGAGCGCGGCCGCCATGGGCGCGACCGCCTTCCAGAAGGGCCTGGGCGCCGTGCATGCACTGTCCCATCCGGTCGGCGCGCTCTACAACACCCACCATGGCATGACCAATGCGGTCGTCATCCCGCCGGTTCTCACGTTCAACCGGTCGGCCATTGAAAACAGGATCGCGGCGGCTGCCGCCTATCTCGGCCTGACGGGCGGGTTCGACGGGTTTTATGAACGGGTCATGCGCTTGCGGGCCGATCTCGGCGTGCCCGATCGTCTCGGCGAAATGGGCGTCGACCGGACGCAGATCGATCGCATGGCCGGCATGGCCGTTGAAGATCCGAGTGCCGGAGGCAATCCCGTACCGCTTGATGTGTCGTCCGCCCGTGCCCTCTTTGAGGCCTGCATCTGATCAGGAACCGCTTAACGGGCCGGGTTTGCGGGCGGCGCAACAGGGCGGAAAATCCCGTCGATCCATTCGATCACGGTGCGGATGCGCACAAGCGGGCGCAGGTTCGGGTGAACCAGCAACCAGAGGTCCCGGCGAACGACCGGGACGCCATCGCCGACCCGCTGCAGGTGCCGGTCCGCATCTCCCAGCATTGTTGGCAACAGGGACTGGCCCGCTCCGGCCCGGACGCAGGCGAATAGAGTTTCAGCATCACCGATGCGGACGGGCATCGAGCGCTGGCGACGTTTTACCTGGAAGGCGTCAAGCCATTGTGCCTGGGGCAGGCCGCGCCGTGCCTCCTCGTAGCCGATGACAGGCAGGGTGTCCGGTTTACAATCCCGTTTCCCGTAAAGGGCGAAATCCAATGTCGCGATGCGGCGTGTGATCAAAACATTTTCCGTCGACGGGCGGGACAGCCGGAGCGCGATGTCGGCTTCCCGTCGTGTCAGGCTGAAATCCCGCGGATCGGCGATGAGATCGATCTCAAGTGCCGGGTTCGCTTCGATGAGCCTGCCGAGTGCGGGCGCCAGCAATCGGTTCGCGACAAACGGCACCGCGGTGATCCGCACCGGGCCGGACGCCTGATCGTCGGTGCCGAGCACGGCGGATCGTGCGGCTTGCATCTGTGTTTCGACAATTTCTCCGTGCCGGACCAGATCCTCCCCGGCCGGCGTCGCGGCCAGTTTCCCGTCCACCCGGTCGAACAGCCGGGCCCGCCAGCGGCGCTCGGCCTGCGCCAGGCGCCGCGCCACGGTGCTTTCGTTAACCCCGAGGCGCCGCGCTGCATCGCTGTAGGTCCCGGTCCTTGCAAGAACCAGCACGAGACGGAGGTCGTCCCAGACCTCTTCCTGCATTTTTGCAGATGAACTCGGCATTTTTGCTCCTGTGAAGCGCGTTTTTGCAAGCATAGGCTTGCCATGATCGACATCAAGAGTGTGGAGCGGTGACATGAAGTTTGCGGTACTTTTTGAAGACAACGACGATCGGGCGGATCAGCGGACTGCACACATGGCCGCGCACCTGGCCTTTTTGGATCAAAATGCCGAGGTCCTATCCGATGCCGGGCCGCTCATCGACACGGAGGACGAGCGACCGGCGGGCGGTCTGTGGCTCGTCGTGGCTGACGGGCCGGACATGGTTCGCCGGCTTGTCGAATCCGATCCGTTCTGGCCGACGGGCCTCAGAAAATCCGTTCGTATCCTGCGCTGGAACCGGGTCTTTGCGGAGGGCAGACGACGCATTTGACCGGGGAGTCCCGGGCGGGCATCAGGCAAGTTGTGCGGCATGCAGCGCTGCGACGGCCGGCCGCTCGCGTACGGCGCGGGTGAGGGCCTCCACCTTCGGGCAGTCGCGCACCAGCCAGGTCCGGTCTCCGACCCAATAGGACAGCATCCAGACGTAGTAGTCGAGGATGCAGATGCGCTCGCCGAGAAAATAGGGACCGGTGTCCGACAGCTCCGCCTCGAACAGACCGTATTGTCGCGCCACGTGTTCGCCCGCCGCCGCAGCGACGGCATCCGCACCATCGTCCGTCGTTGTGAACCGATGGGCGTAGTGGCGGCGCAATTCGCCTTCGTAGACATTGACTGCGAAGAAGCAGAGCCAACGCAGCACCTGGGCCTTTTCCAATGACCCCGGCGGCGGGGCAAGGCCGGCGTCCGGGTGTGCCTCGGCCAGATACAGAAGGATTGCCGCGGATTCAGTCAGGATCGATCCGTCCGGCAGGACAAGCACGGGAACCTGTCCGCGCGGATTGAGCCCAAGGAATTCGGTCGTGTCGCAGTCCTTTTCCTCAAGCGCCACGGTTTTCGACCGATACGGGATACCGGCATCCGCCAGGGCGGCTTCGATTGCGACACCGCCGGCACCGGGAAAGCTGTATAACGTGTACATGCACCTGCCTTTCAGACACTGCTCTAGCCCGGCACTGCATAGCATACGCTGTGGCCGGACATGACAGGGTGTCACGCGGCGTGATGCGAGTCATGCAGCGTCTCCGCATGGGCCTGCCAGGCGCGTGCAGCAAGGTCGGCATCCTTCATGAGATCGGCCTGGCAGCGATCCCATAGCGCGGTTTCCTCCGGAGAAGCCGCGGCATCCCAGGCCGGCGTGATCGGTACACCGTCGCTTTCGAGCGCCGTCAGTTCGAACATCTCGGCGGCCGGATCCCATTCCGCGGTCAGCGTGCATTCGAATTCACGGCCAAACGCTTGCCCGGCTGCGGTTCGGAAATACACAGTGTGATCGAGGACGATATCATGCATCTTGAAACTCATTCTTTGTAACAGTTTTCTATATGTAACAAAGAATGTTTCAATTTCAAGAATCGGTTGAATTTATCCCTGATTCCGCATCTTGCCTATCATATCACTTTGTCGAGCCGGGACGGAAAGCCGACAGGGCTCGCGCCGTTCTAAACCGGAACCGCTTGTCTTATGACTCTTGGTGCCGAACAGGCAATAAAGGGACCGCTGGAGGAGGGTGGCCGCCCTCCCTCAGCGGCGAGGGTTGGATCGC
>JANQQB010000312.1 GCA_028285165.1 Rhodobiaceae bacterium | reverse complement strand
CTCCGTCTTCCCCCGGCTTGACCGGGGGACCCAGACTACCAAGCGCCACCGCCGACGCCGCTGGGTCGCCCGGTCAAGCCGGGCGATGACGGAGAATGGGTTGGCGTGCATTGGACTTTCGGCCCGGTAGCGTTTGCCGCAATGGTTCCACATCGGGCGCACCGATCGTTGTTGGCATTGGCTACACCCTTCAACCCCACTCCGTCTTCCCCCGGCTTGACCGGGGGACCCAGATTGCCAAGCGCCACCCCCGACGCCGCTGGGTCGCCCGGTCAAGCCGGGCGATGACGGCCAAGGGGCGGAATGCGATGGATTTTCGGCTCTGTTGCGATCTCCGCCACCGCCTCTTGCCGGTCGATGGACAGCGCGATCGGTTGAGAACGCCTGCCCTCAACCCACCGTCACCCCTGCCTCACCGCTCCGGCAACGGAATGAACTCGGCCGTGTCGCCCGGCGGCAATTGGAACCGCCCGTGCGCCCAGTCGCCTTCGGCCCAGGCCTGTTTGGCGGCGTCGATGCGTTCCTGGGAAGAAGCCACAAAATTCCACCAGATGTAGCGCGGGCCGTTCAGCGTCTCGCCGCCGAGCAGCATCAGCCGGGCACCGGTTTCACCGGCCTTGATCGTGATGGCGTCGCCGGGGCGGAAGACCATCATGCGGCCGGCCTCGAAGCGGTCGCCGGCAATTTCGATCGCGCCTTCGACGACATAAAGACCCCGGTCTTCATGGTTTTCCGGCAGCGGCAGGAGTGCGCCTGCGTCAAGCACGGCATCGGCGTAGAACATCTCGGTGAAGGTCTTGACCGGTGCGCGCTCGCCCCAGGCATTGCCGAGGATCAGGCGCACGGCCTTGCCCTCGCCCTCGATGAACGGCAATTCCGCCTTACCGTGATGTTCGAAGGCGGCGCCGGTATCCTCGTCCTTTTCCGGCAGCGCGACCCAGGTCTGGATGCCGAACAGGCCATGCGGATTGGCGCGGGTCTCCGCGCTCGTGCGCTCGGAATGGGTGACGCCGTTGCCGGCGATCATCCAGTTGACCTCGCCGGGATAGATCATCTGGTTGGTGCCGAGCGAATCCCGGTGCTGGAATTCGCCCTTGTAGAGATAGGTG
This sequence comes from Rhodobiaceae bacterium, assembly GCA_028285165.1. GTDB lineage: Bacteria > Pseudomonadota > Alphaproteobacteria > Rhizobiales > JANQQB01 > JANQQB01. The sequence goes on along the minus strand of JANQQB010000312.1, from coordinate 13,329 downwards.
ACGGTGGCGAGGCCGATATGGGGGTGCGGGCGCACGTCGATGCCGTTGCCGGTCAAGAAATCCGCGGGCCCCATCTGGTCGAAAAACACAAACGGCCCGACCATGCGCCGCTTCGGCGACGGCAGAGCCCGCCGCACTTCGAAGCCGCCGAGATCCCGCGCCCGCGGGATGATCATGGTCTCCAGGGCATCGAGACTGCCGGCGTTCGGACAATCCGGTTCGATCGCGGGGTTCCAGCTCATACGTCTTCTCCTTGGATTGAGCGCAGGGCCGGCAAGCGGCCCCACGAAAAAGGCCGGCGCCCGGCCATTGGGGCCGGCGAGGCGCCGCGATCTGCTGCATCGTTTGTCTGCTCAGGCAGATATCCTGTCTGCGTGCGCCGGCAAGGGGCTGGCGGTCCGGCGCAGGAAATCTGCGATAGCATCGATCTCGCCGCGACTGATTTCATGTCCGCCGGCATGCCACGCCGTTTCGGTCTGCACGCGCTGGCGACGGAAATAGTCGGCAAGGCGCCGGGTCAGCGGCGCCGGACAGATTGGATCGGTCTCGCCGGCGGTGATCAGCACCTGCTTGTTGGCAAGCCCGTCCCGGTCCTCCGGATCCCACGGAATCAGCGGATGCATGAGGGCGGCCGCGTCGAACAGGTCCGGGCTCCGCATCATGACCGATGCCAGAATGTTGGCGCCGTTCGAATAACCGAGGCCGAGCACGCGGGATGGCCGAAGCCGGGCGATATGGGCACGGATGAAGTCGGTCATGGCTTCGCTGCGCGCGGCCAGATCCGGCATGTCATAGACACCCTCGCTGGTGCGCCGGAAAAAGCGGGCTGCGCCGTGTTCCGACACATCGCCGCGCGGCGAGATGATCGTCGCCTCCGGCAGCACCTGTTCGGCAAGTGGCAGGAACTGGTTTTCATCGCCGCCGGTGCCATGGAAGGTGAAGAGCAGCGGCGCGCCCGCTTCGGCGCGCCGCTCGGCATAAAGATACGTTTCGGTGCTCATGGCAGACCTCACGCCGTCAAGGGTTGCAGATGGTCTTCCAGTGCCTCACGCAAGTGAGCGTGCTGGACCGGCAGTTTCAGGGCCTCGCCGAGATGGGCCGTATCCTCGTCACGGTCGAAACCCGGTTCGTTGGTTGCGACCTCGAAAAGGACGCCGCCCGGCGAGCGGAAGTAAATTGCCCAGAAATAGTCACGGTCGATCACCGGGGTGACCTGATAGCCGGTATCGGCAAGCGCCTTGCGGACCTCCAATTGCTTTTCCCGATTCTCTACGGCGAAGGCGATGTGGTGCACCGATCCGGCGCCCTGCCCGGCATGGGAAATGTTGGGCATGGTCTCCAGGTCGATCACATCCGCGCCATTGCCGTTCTCAAGGGCAAGACGCACTACGCCGTCACCACGGTCGACTTCGGTGTAGCCCATGAATTTCAGCAATTCGGCGGTCGCGCCGTCGTCGCGCAGCCGGAACGAGGCGGAATGGAAGCCGCGAATGGCCTCGTCGTCGCCGACGCCGCCGTCGCTCCACGCCTTTCTTGTATCGCCCGGCGCTTCGACCAGAGCGAATCCATCCCCGTCAGGACCGGCAAAATGCAGGCGGCGTTCGCCGAACGCTTCGTCTTCGGCAAGCCCGTCGACGTTCAGGCCCGAAAGCCGTTCTTTCCAGTAGCCAAGCGCGCCTTCGGGAACGGCAAAGACCGTTGTACCGACCTCACCGGTTCCCGGACGGCCCGCGGCCATCTGCGGAAACGGAAAATAGGTCATCACCGAACCGGGCGTCCCGACCGTGTCGCCGTAATACAGGTGATAGACATCGGGCGCGTCGAAGTTGACGGTCTTCTTGACCCGGCGAAGGCCGAGCGTCTTGGTGAAAAAGGCGTTGTTCACTGTGGGGTCGCTGGCCAGCGACGTCACATGGTGCAGGCCCTTGATCTGATCGAGCATGAGTGTTCATCCCGTGTCGCGCCCCTTCGCAAAAGGGCGGGTTTGCGTTCGTTGACCACAAGATGGCGCACGGCCGGCACCGGGAGTAGAGGCCGGTTGCGGGATTATTTGTTGCGAAATCCGCAACAATCGGCATCGTGCCCATGATCAACATGACATGCGGAGCGCCCTTTTGACCGGTCAGATTGAACGCATCCGGCTATTTCTGGAAGTCGCCGAACGCGGCAGCTTTGCGGCGGCGGCGCGTGCGCTTGGCATCTCCCGCTCTGTCGCGACCCGACAGATTTCCGAACTGGAAACCAGCCTCGGCGTGCAGCTCCTGGTGCGCACGACGCGAAAGGTCTCGCTGACCGCCGCCGGCGCGCTCTACCGTGACCGAACGCGGACGCTGGTCGACGACCTTGCACGCACCGACGACTTCGTGCTGCGCCAGCAACAGACGCTGACCGGATCGCTGCGCGTCAGCGCGCCGCTGTCCCTCGGCATGCGCCTTCTGCCGGACGCGATCAGCCGGTTCCGCCTTCTCTACGACCGGGTCGATCTCGGGCTCGATCTGTCGGACCGTTTCGTCGACATCGTTTCCGAAGACTACGACATGGCCTTGCGGATTTCCGGTCCGCCCTCCGACAAGTCGACGATCTGGCGCAAGATCTGCGTGGTGCCCCGGGTCGTGGTTGCGGCACCAGACTATCTGCAACAGCGCGGCACGCCGGCAACGCCGGCCGATCTCGCCGACCATGGATGCCTCGCCTACAGCTATTACGCCGGCGGTCCGGCCTGGTTGTTCGAGAATGCCAATACCGGCGAGACCGGCGCCGTCTCCGTCCGCTCGACGTTTTCCTGCAACAATGGCGATCTCATTGCGGGATTGGCGGCGCGCGGTGAAGGCATCGCGCTTCTGCCCTTGTTCATCGTTTCGCGTGCGATCGAAAACGGCCAGCTCGTCCCGCTGCTGGCGGACTGGAAATCGCCCGAGATCTGGTTGACGGCCTATTTTCCGCCCTACGATCACCTGCCGGCGAAAGTGGCGACCTTTACGAGCTTCATTGAAGACGTCGTCGCGGCGGATCCGACGCTGTTGAATGAACCGCCGGATGCTTTTGGATGATGCCCTCGACGAGTCCACACCGTCCGGTTAGTCGCCACCGATCGCGGCGAGGCTCTCGGCCAGCCAGGGCCAGTCCTTGCCGGCCGCGTCGTTGACCACTGCGTAGGCAGGACGCGAGAAATCCGGTGCCCCCTCGAGACGGTGGAGCGCTTCGGATTCAATCAGCGGCGCAGCAATGCGTTCCGGCAGATAGGCGGATCCGCCATGCGCGAGAATGTGCTCAAGGCCGAGTTGGGCGGACCCGAAACTGATCCGGGGCGTGGCCGCATCGGAATAGGCCGCGGCATGGCGGCGGCCGAAATCGTCGCCAGCCTCGACAAACACATAACCCGGATCGAACTTCATCGGCGCATCGGGACGTGTGGACACCAGGATCAGCCGATCGGCCGGCAAAGCGTACATCGTCTGCCGAGCCTGCGCCGCAGGCCAATAGGTCAGTGAAATGTCCGTCAGGCCGCTGTTCAGCCATGTCGTCAGGTCTGTCTGGCCGCCATGCCATACCGACAGGGCGACACCGGGTTCGGTCAGACGGACATGGTCGAACAGGCGACGGCCGAGATGCGGCCAGAGATCCGCGTGGCAGCCGATGTTGCAGACCGCGTTGACTGTCTGAGGCAACGCGGTTTCCTGGCGCGCCTGGCGCCAGAGTTCGACCATGGTCTCTGCATAGCGTTTCAGACGCAGTCCGGATGCCGTCGGCGTCACCCCGGATTTGTAGCGGTTGATCAGGACCTGCCCGAGCCCGTCCTCCAGCGCCTTCAATCGTGCGGTTACGGTCGACTGGGTTACGTTAAGCCGTTCTGATGCCCGCACGAGGCTGCCGGTTTCCAGGATGGTGAGAAAGGTCTGAAGCGCGTTGAGATTCATGATTGGATCGGCATTTAGAAATTCGGTAAATTTGAATTATATATCCATTATTATTTGATTTCATAAATAAACGACAGCGCTTAGGGTAGCCATGGGAGGAAAACACGCATGGCACACTGGCACACTTCCGATCTCGGCAATCCCTTTCCCGCAACGTCCGACCCTGTGGACCGCTCCGCGTTTATCGGGGCCATGCGCCGGGTCGCAAGCAGCGTCTCGGTGGTTACGACGGACGGCCCGGCCGGCCGGCACGGTGCAACCGTCAGCGCCTTCTGTTCGGTCTCTGCCGACCCGCCGACCGCTCTCGTCTGCCTCAACGCAACATCACGAATCGCACGCCTGGTGGCGGCAAACGGATCGTTTGCCATCAATGTGCTTCCGCAGGGCGCCGAAGCCATCGCCGCGCGTTTTGCCGGGGCGGAAGACAAACGCCTCGCAGACCGGTTCGAAGGCCTGGATGCCGGACCAGGACCGGTACCCACGATTTCCGGTGCGACGGTCCTTTTCTGCCAGACAATCGAAGCACCGGTTTCCGGTACGCACCGCATTTTTGTAGGCCTGGTGACAGATCTCAAAGCCGGCGAGGAGCGGCCGCTCGCCTATCTCGACGGCGCCTATCATTCGGTGGTGCCGCAAACGACAAAGGCCGCGATGCCGTTTGCGCAGGAGGCAACGCAATGAGCGACATCCAGACCTACGGCATGCTGATCGACGGAGCCTGGGTCCAGGCCTCCGACGGCGTGTGTTTCGACAGCATCGATCCGGCCAACGGACAGGTCTGGGCGCGCACGCCGGAAGCGACCGCGGACGATGTCAACCGCGCGGTGCGGGCCGCCGACCGGGCCATGACCACCGGCCCCTGGGCAACAATGACGCCGACTGAACGCGGCCGCTGCCTGAGGCGTCTTGGCGACCTTTTGGCCGAACGCTCCGAGGCGCTGGGTCGGATCGAGACCCGCGACACCGGCAAGATGTTCAAGGAGACCCGCTGGCAGGCGCAATACATTGCCGAATTCTACCATTTCTATGCCGGAGCGGCGGACAAGATCTCGGGCGAGACGCTGCCGATCGACAAGCCGGACCTCTTCGTCTTCACCGACCGCGAACCGCTTGGCGTCGTCGCCGCGGTCGTGCCGTGGAACTCGCAAATCTTTCTCAGCGCCGTGAAGATCGGCCCGGCGCTCGCCGCCGGCAACGCGATCGTACTGAAGGCTTCCGAACATGCCGCCGCACCGCTGCTGGCCTTCGGCGAATTGATCGCGGAAGCCGGCATTCCGCCCGGCGTGGTCAACATCGTCACCGGCCACGGCGACCCGTGCGGGCGCGTGCTGACGTCGCATCCGCTGGTTGCCCGGGTGTCGTTTACCGGCGGCCTGAATGCGGCGTCTGCGGCCATCCCCAACTCGGCGGAAAACTATGCTGAATTGTCGCTCGAACTCGGCGGCAAATCGCCGTTCATCGTTTTCGACGACGCCGATCTCGAAAGCGCGGTCAACGGATCGGTGGCCGGCATCTTCGGCGCCAGCGGGCAGAGCTGCGTCGCCGGCTCCCGGCTTTATCTGCACGAGCCGATCGCCGATGCCTTCCTGGAGCGCATCACCGCGGTCGCCCAATCGATCCGCATCGGCGACCCGCAGGCGGACGAGACCGAGATGGGTCCGCTCTGCACCAAGGGGCAGCTCGATCACATCACACAACAGGTGGCGCGAGCCGAGGAAGAAGGCGGTCGCTTGCTCGTCGGCGGCAAGCGCCCCGACGACCTTGCCGGACTCTATTACCAGCCGACCATCATCGAATGTCCGCGCCAGGACATGACGATCGTCGATACCGAATTGTTCGGTCCGGTCCTGAGCGTGCAGCGGTTTCGCGACGAGGCGCATGCTCTGGAACTCGCCAACGACACCAAACACGGGCTCGCTGCCGGCATCTTCACCCGCGACACGGCACGCGCGCATCGCATGGCGAAGCGCGTCAAGGCCGGCATCGTCTGGGTCAACACCTATCGCGTCATCTCGCCGATCGCCGCTTTCGGCGGCATGAAGGCGAGCGGCTATGGGCGGGAAAGCGGATTACAGGCGGTCTACGACTACACGAGACCCAAGACCGTCTGGGTCAACCTGTCGGACGATCCGATCGCGAGCCCGTTCCAGATGCGATAGGGCTCGCCCCTTTTTGATCCCGTCGCTTCCCTCACCTTTTCCGAGGACCCGCCATGAAGTTTCATCTCGCCATCAACCTGGAGCGCATGGACGACCGGACGGATATGGCAGCCGTCCGGGACCATACGCTCGACATGGTCCGGCTTGCCGACCAGGCCGGCTTCGAATGCGCCTGGGCCGCCGAACATCATGCGCTTGAAATGACGATCGCGCCGAACCCGTTTCAGATCCTGACCTGGTGGGCGGGTGCGACAGAGCAGATCCGGCTCGGATGCGGGGTGGCGAACGCCGCCTACTGGCATCCCATCAACATTGCGGGCGAAGCGGCCATGCTCGATCTGGTCTCCGGCGGACGGCTGGAATTCGGCCTCGGCTCGGGCGCCTATCAGCGTGAATTCGACCGCATGAAACCGGGCCTCGACCAGAAGGACAGCTGGCAATACATGCAGGAAATGCTGCCCGTCGTGCGCGCGTTGTGGCAGGGCGACGTCGCCCATAACGGGACCTATTGGCAGTTTCCGACCGCAACGTCCTGCCCGAAACCGGTGCAGCCGGAAGTGCCATTCTGGGTGGCGGCGCGGGCGCCGATCACGTTCGACTATGCGGTGGCCAATGATTGCAACATCATGAGCTGGCCGCTGACCATGCCGTTTTCCGAGGCCGAAGCTTATCGGGAGCGGCTCGATGCGGCCGTTGCCAAGGCGGGCAATGGCGGCTTTCGCGGCCGGTTTGCCATGATGCGGCACAGCGCCGTCTACGCCAATGAAGACGACCGGCAGGCAGCGCTCGACGCCGTGCGCGGCGTGCTTGGCCAGTTCGGGAATCTGATGATGAAACGCGGTGACGTGGTGAACGGGTTTCCCGATCGCGTGCCACTCGAAGAGCTTGAGGGCAATGTGCGCGTCGATCCGGCCATGCTGGAGGAGAACCTCCTGTTCGGATCGCCCGATACGGTCATCGAAAAGCTCAAGGGCTATAAGGCGCTCGGCGTCGACGCCTTCATCTATTACGCCTCGATGGGCCTTCCGATGGAGCAGCAGGCCCGTTCGCTGCGCCTGTTCATCGACGAAGTGATGCCGGAATTCGCATGAGCGCCGGCCGATGACCGAGCGCACAGGTGACGGAACAGCCTTTGAGATAAGAGGCCCGGCTGACACGCCCGTGGTCGCGCTGATCCACGGGCTCGGCCTCAGCCGGGCGCTCTGGCGGGATATCGCGCCGGTCCTGGCAACGCGCTTCCAAGTGCTGACCTACGATCTCTTCGGCCATGGCGACAGCGGGCCGACGCTGGAACCGGCCTCGCTTACCCTGTTCTCGGATCAATTGGCGCGACTCCTGGACCATGTGGTCGTCGACAGGGCTGCAATTGTCGGCTTCTCCATCGGCGGCATGATCAATCGCCGTTTCGCGCTCGATCACAGAGACCGGCTGACGGCGCTCGCCATCCTGAATTCACCGCATGACCGGGGCGAAGAGGCACAAGAAATGGTTGAAGCCCGCGCGGCAAAGGTGCGCGAGGCGGGTGCGATGGCAACGCTCGACGCGGCGTTGGACCGCTGGTTTACGCCAGAATTCCGGACAAACCGACCGGAGGAGATCGACCGCGTACGCGCCTGGCGCACCAGGGTCGATGCGGAAAGCTATGCGCAAGCCGCCTGGGTGCTGGCCAACGGCGTGCGGGAACTTGTCGGACCCAGCCCGCCGATCTCAGCGCCAAGCCTGGTCATGACGTCGGAGAACGACAGCGGCAGCACGCCGGCCATGAGCCATGCGATCGCTGCCGAAATCGCCGGCTCCGAGACGCGGATCGTGCCCGGCCTGAAACATCTCGGCTTGATGGAAAAGCCGGAAGCTTTCAGCCGGCCGGTGCTGGATTTTCTTGAAAGGACGCTTTGATGACTGAGACCCTTTCTGGCGGTCAGGCCGCCGTCGAAGCGCTGCTTGCCGAGGATACCCGGCATGTTTTCGGGCTCATCGGCTCGGCGACGATGGAGATGTTCGACGCGCTCTACGATGCGGATCCGATCACCTTTATCGGCGTGCATGACGAACGCACGGGCACGCATATGGCGGACGGCTATGCCCGGGCCTCGGGCAAGGCGGGCATTGTGCTGGCCGGCCAGAACGGTCCCGGCGCGACCAATCTCGTCACCGGGCTCAGCCAGGCGAAGGCGGCGTTCTCGCCGGTCGTGTCGATCGCCGGCGCCCTGTCGAGCGGTCATGTCTATCGCGACGCCTTCCAGGAAGTCGACCAGCAGGCTTTGTTCACGCCCGTCACCAAAAAGACCTGGACCGTACCGTCGGCCGACCGGGTGCCGGAATTGTTCCGCGAGGCCTTTCGGACCGCGCTGACACCACGCCAGGGGCCGGTGCAGCTCAACCTGCCGCGGGATGTGCTCGCCGCGCAGGCCGATTTCGAGCCCATGCAAGATCCGGCGCACTACCGCAATCACAGCCTTCCGGTCGCCCATCCGGATGCGATCGAAGCCGCCGCCGGCCTGCTCGCCGGCGCCCTGAGGCCGGTGATCGTGGCTGGTGGCGGGATCAAAAACACCAACGGACACGAAGCGGCAACGGGGCTGGCTGAAACCCTCGCCTGCCCCATCGTCACGGCCCCCGGTCACGGCGATGCGATTCCGTTCGGCCATCCGCTGAATGCCGGTCAGATGGGGCCGCGCGGCAATCCGGTCGCCTCAAGGCTCGTGAAAGAGGCCGATGTGATCCTGGCGCTCGGTACCCGGCTCGGCTTCAACTCGACCTTTTACTCCTACGACAATGTCAACAAGGCAGCGAAGATCATTCAGGTCGAACTGGAGCCGACTGCGATCGGCCGCTTCTTTCCGGTCGAGATCGGCATCTGGGCCGATGCCCCGAGCGCGGCGGCGCAGCTTGCCGCCGCCCTGAAGACCCGGCAGGCACGCGCCGAAGTCGCCACCTGGACCGAGACGTTTCAGGCCGAACGCAAGGCCTTTCTGGAAGCACGCGATGCCGATGCAGTGGAGACGCATCCGACCCAGCCGTCCGGCCTGTTCAAGGTTTTACGCCGTGTGCTGCCGAAAGACGCGGCGATCACGATGGATGCGGGCACGCTGTGCCTCCAGGCGACCGACGCGTTGAACTATTGGACACCGAAAAGCCTGTTCACACCGCTCGATTTCGGGCTCGTCGGCTTCTCGTTTGCCTGCGGCCTCGGCGTGAAAGCCGCGCGGCCGGACAGGCCGGTCGTCAGCCTGATGGGCGATGGCGGGTTCGGCATGACGGTCTCGGAACTCTCCACCGCGGTGGACCATGGGCTCAACACGGTGACGATCGTGATGAACAACCAGTGCTGGGGGGCGGAGAAGGCCTATCAGCGGGATTTCTTCAACGGTCGCTATATCGGTGCGGACATATCCTCTCCGGCCTTCGACAGGATGGCCGAGCTCTACGGCGCGAAGGGTTTCCGGGCGGAAAGGCTCAGCGATGTCGAGGGCGCCGTAGAAGCCGCGCTTGCCTGCGACGCGCCGGCCATCGTCGATGTGGCCGTCGACCCGGCCGCGCTCTACAGCTTCCGCCGCGACAGTTTCAAACACCGTGGGGGATAGATCGGACATGCCGGCCGATGACGGATTGGAGGGCGGGTACGACCCGGGACGTACCGTAGGCGTGGCCAAGTAGCGCCCGTCTTCCACTCCCACCCCCGTCATTACCCGCTTCACGCGGGTAATCCGGCAGCATAAACCGCTGCGCCCGGCAGGCTGGTTCCGCCGGTCAAGCCGTCGGATGACGGATGGGGGGGGCGGGCGTGATCCCGGGAAGCAACGTCCGCGTGGCCAGATTGCGCCCCGTCTTCCACTCCCACCCCCGTCATTACCCGCTTCAACCGGGTAATCCAGCAGCGCAAACCACTGCGCCCGGCAGACTGGGTCCGCCCGTCAAGCCGTCGGATGACGGATGGTGGGGCGGGCGTGATCCCGGGAAGCACCGTCCGCGTGGCCAGATTGCGCCCCGTCTTCCCCTCCCACCTCCGTCATTACCCGCTTCACGCGGGTAATCCAGCAGCGCAGACGTCTGTGCTTGGCAGACTGGGTCCGCCGGTCAAGCCGTCGGATGACGGATTTGGGGATGGGCGAGACCCCAAAGAGCATCGTTGGTGTGGCCACGTAGCGCCCCGTCTTCCGCTCCCACCCCCGTCATTACCCGCTTCAAGCGGGTAATCCAGTGGCGCAAACCGATGCGCCCTGCAGGCTGGTTCCGCCGGTCAAGCCGTCGGATGACGGATTGGGGGATGGGCGAGATCCCAAAGAGCATCGTTGGTGTGGCCACGTAGCACCCCGTCTTCCCCTCCAACCCCCGTCATGACCCGCTTCAAGCGGGTAATCCAGCGGCGCAAACCGCTGTGCCCGGCAGGCTGGGTCCGCCGGTCAAGCCGGCCGATGACGGACTAGGGGATGAGTGCGATCCCAAAGAGCATCGTTGGTTTGGCCAGCTAGCGCCTCGGGCGCCAGGAAGATGCGGACGCGCCGGCCCCGCCAGGAGCCTTCAATGCACGCGCTCCAACAGGTCGGCCGATCCCCAGACCACATGTCCTTCCACGGCGGTTGCCGCGAGCGTCAGCGCGCCGGGGTCGCCGAGGGCGAGCACAAGGTCGGCGCGCTTGCCGACGGCCAGCTCGCCGCGATCCGTCAGACGCATGGCCTCGGCCGGGTTGGTCGATACCAGTTTCCAAACGGCGGTAAGATCAAGACCGCGTTCCGCGACCAGACGGTTCACCGCAGCCAGCATGGCCGGATAATAATAGTCCGACGCCAGGACCGAGCAGAGACCGTCCTCAATGCAATCGGCGGCGTGCAGGGCACCGGTGTGACTGCCGTCGCGGACAACGTTCGGGGCACCTAAGACGGTATGCTCGCCGTTTTCGACGGCGTTCTTGGCGGCATCCAGAACCATCGGGAATTCGGCAACCGATGCGCCCAGCCCGCGATAGAGGATCCGGTCGTCAACGGTGTAGTCGTCATGGGATAGCATCACGCATTCCGTTGCACGGGCCGCGGCAGCGAGCTTGCGGATCATCCCGTCGACGGCGTCGGCGCGGCCCGCCACCTCGTTTGCCTGGCGCAGATATTCGTCCTGCGTCAGGCCGGCACGGGCACTCCAGTCGCGGATTTTGGCCATGTCGTTGTTTTTGATCCGGCGCATCGTGGCCGCCATGTGATCGTTGAAAGCCAAGGCCGGGCGCCCCGGGCCGCCGATCCATTCCAGAACGCTGTCGACCGCCTCGAACGCATAGGTTTCCCAGCGCAACTGCACCCGATTGTCGACGGATAGCGCCGGACGCGCCGCGTCGAGCGCTTCCATGAATTCCCGCCCGGCCGCCACGCTGCGCAGGCCCGGTTCCCAGGAAAGCGTCAGGCCATGATAGGCCGTCGTGATGCCGTTTGCCGCCAATTGCCGGTCGGTGTCGGCGAGCGCAAGCGGCATTGGAAAATGCACGTTGGTGCGCGGCATGATCTGACGCTCGAAGGCATCACCGTGTATGTCGACCAGTCCCGGAAGAACCCGCAGGCCGCGCGCGTCCACCCTTCTCGCCCCGGCCGGCGGCGCCTCGCCGATCGAAGCGATAACGCCGTCCTCGATCAAAAGGCCGGTTTCGACGAGGGCCTCGCCGATGAGACAAAGGCCGCCTTCCAGATAGAGCGGTCGGCGCATCGGCGTCCTGGGATCGGCATCCATGGGTCCAAATCCGGTTTCCGCACGTGATGTGCAAGTGGGGTGAACCCCGCGCTGCGGCAGGGAATCGAGCACATACCTCACCAGCCCGGTCGGCGGCCAGCCCTTTGACCGTCATAAAAGTGTCTTGTTAGCCGTCACACAAACGACATCTTGGCGTCATGCGGATGAGATCTGCGATGTGTATACAGCGCACTCTTCTCGTTCGGGCAAGAGACAAAGGCGCATGCCTGCTGCCCGGATGCATCGCCACATCTGATCCGGGGAAAACCAAAATGTTCCGATCGCTCCTTGCGGCCGTCCTCGTCGCCGCCTTCGCGACCGTCGCGCATGCCGCCGACAAGGTCCGGTTCGCCGTGACCGACATCGAAGGGCTTGAAGCCCTGCAGCAGGAATTCGGTGCCTTCCAGGGCGCGCTTTCGAATGCGACCGGGCTCGATATCGAACTCATTCCGGTCAGTTCGCGGACCGCCGCCGTGGAGGCGATGAATTCCGGTCAGGTCGAACTGGTGCTGACCGGTCCGGCCGAATATGTCGTGATGAAAGAACTGACGGGCGCGGAAATCGTCGTCGGCTGGCAGCGCCCCGACTATTTCGCCCAGATCGTCAGCCTCGCAACCGGCGACGTGCGCTCCGCTGAAGACCTGCGCGGCAAGATAGTGTCGTTCGGCTCGGTCGGCTCGACCTCGCAGCATCTGGGACCGGCCCAGGCGCTTGCCGATCTCGGGCTGGCCTACGGCACGGATTACGAAGCACAGATCATTTCCCGCAACGTCGCCATCGAGGCGCTGATCCGCGGCGACATTGCAGCGATCGGCATGAATTTCGGACACCTGCGCCGGGCCCGCGCGGCTTATCCGAACGTGCCGTTCACCGTGATCGCGCGCGGTCGCGACCTGCCGAATGATATCCTGGTCGCCAGCCCGAACATGGACAAGACAGCGCTTCAGAAGGTTCAGGATGCCTTTGTCGAAAGCGGCGGCGAATTGATGGCCGCCGTCCTGCAAGGCGAAGACAATAAAAAATACGATGGCGGCTTCTTCCTCGCTACCATCAACGACGGCGACTACGATTACGTGCGCTCCATGTACCGCACGATCGGCATCGACACGTTCAAGCAATTTGTCGGCGACTGAACCCGTCCAGACGGCGGCACCGCAGCGTGGGCCGGCGGCAACGCCCCGGCACATCGCCCCGGTGCCCGATGCCCGACAGCCGGAAAGCAGCGGCCGCACCGCGCAGCCGCTGCTTCGAACGCGCGAGCTCGTCAAAACCTATGCCGGCGGACACAGCGTGCTCGCGGGCATCTCGCTTGAGATCGCGGCGGGCGAGCGTGTCGCGCTGATCGGGGCGAACGGTGCCGGAAAATCGACGCTCCTGAAAAGCCTGATCGGATTGCACGGCCTGTCCGGGGGCAGCGTGCGCGTCTCCGACACCGAGTTCACCCCCCAGCCGACCGGAAAACAGCGGTCGGCCATCCGCCGCCATATCGGCTTCGTGTTCCAGTCGCATTGCCTCGTCAGACGTTTGTCCGCGCTGTCGAA
>JANQQB010000260.1 GCA_028285165.1 Rhodobiaceae bacterium | reverse complement strand
CTGCGTCGGGCGCAACTACGCCGACCACGCCATAGAAATGGGTCATGACCCGAACAAGGAACCGCCGTTCTTTTTCCAGAAAAACCCCGACAATCTGCTTGTCGGGCAGGACTTCCCCTACCCGCCTGCATCGGAAGATGTGCATTTCGAATTCGAGATGGTCGCAGCGCTCAAAGGCGGTGGGACCGACATTGCGATCGATGACGCGCTGAACCACGTCTTCGGATACGCGGTCGCACTGGACATGACACGGCGCGACCTTCAGGGGGTCGCCAAGGACCTGCGCCGCCCATGGGAAGTCGGCAAGGCCTTCGAACATTCCGCGCCCTGCAGCGAGATCGTTTCCGCGGACGAGATCGGCCATCCGGCCTCCGGCGCACTCTGGCTGGAAATCAACGGCGAGCGCCGTCAGGACGGCGATCTCAACCAGATGATTTGGAAGATTCCGGAAATGGTCTCTTACCTGTCCGGCCTGTTCACGCTCGTGCCGGGCGACATTATCCTGACAGGCACGCCGTCCGGCGTCGGCCCGGTGTCGAAGGGCGACCACATCCACGGCGAGGTCGAGCGCGTCGGCGTTCTCGATCTGAAGGTCATCTGAGGAAACGCAACATCTGGTGCGGCGACCGCTCCGGCAGGTCGGCACGGAACTTCACGGAGAGGTACAACCATGGCATGTGTGGTTATCACCGGTGCGAACAAGGGCATCGGCCTGGAGCTGGCGCGCCAGCTGTCGCAGCGCGGTGACGAGATCATTGCAACCGTCCGCACGAAATCCGACGCATTGTCGGACCTGGGTGTGGAAGTGGTCGAGGGCATCGACGTGACCGATGACGACGCTGTCGCACGGCTCGTCGGCGCACTCGATGGGCGCACCATAGACGTTCTCATCAACAACGCTGGCATCCTCACCCGCGAGGGACTGGACGACCTCGACTGGGATGCCATTCGTGCCCAGTTCGAGACCAACACGCTGGGTCCGCTCCGTGTGACCAAGGCCCTGTTGCCGAACATGACCAAAGGCGGGAAGGTTGCAATCCTCTCAAGCCGCATGGCCTCGCTTGCCCAGAACGTTGGCGGATCCTACGCCTATCGCATTTCGAAGACCGCGGTGAATATGGTCGGTTCGAACCTCGCCATTGACCTCAAGGAGCGGGGCATTGCGGTCATGCTGCTTCATCCGGGCTACGTGGCAACGGACATCAACGGTCATTCGGGGCCGGTGAGCACCGAGGAATCCGCGCGCGGTCTGATCCCCCTGATTGACGGCCTGACGCTCGAGAAGAGCGGCACATTCTGGAATTTCGAAGGCGACGAGTTGCCCTGGTAGGAGTAGACATCCCATGAGCGAAATCATTCTGCACCACTATCCCCAATCTCCCGTGGCGGAAAAAGTCCGGGTCGGACTGGGCGTCAAGAACCTGCCATGGCGATCAGTGGAAATCCCCCGCGTCCCGCCAAAGCCGGACCTGATGCCGCTCACCGGCGGCTACCGGCGCACGCCGGTGATGCAGATCGGCGCAGATGTTTACTGCGACAGCCAGTGCATCCTGCGCGAGATCGACCGCCGCTATCCCGAACCCACCTTTTACCCCGGCGGCGGACAAGGCATGCCCTGGGTCCTGAGCCGATGGAGCGATGCGATCCTCTTTGAGCAGGCGATACGCGTCATTCTCGGGTTTTCCGCTGACGAAATGCCGAAAGACCTGCTTGAAGACCGCGCCCGGCTCTATTTCGGGCCCGATTGGAACATGGAAACCGTGAAA
>JANQQB010000259.1 GCA_028285165.1 Rhodobiaceae bacterium | reverse complement strand
CGACAAAGGAATGCGTCCGATGAAAGGCGGTGTCGAAACACCCGACCTGCCGGGCATTCGGAAAGGTGCGCTGCGTCGACCGGATACAAGCCAGGTTGGACGGCTGGTGCAACGGCGCAAGCGGGCTCAGCTCCTCCAGTTCTTGAAGGATCGCCTCGGTCAGCACGACCGGCCGGGAATAATCCGGACCGCCATGCACGATCCGGTGCCCCACGGCATCGATCGGAAAGCCCGAGGCTTCCGCAATGGCGAGCACACGGCCAAGCGCGGCATCCGCATCATTGCCGTCGAGCGATTCCGTTACTTTCTCGGCACCGAGATGCGCATAGCTCAGCACCGCCTCGCCGCCGAGGCCGGACGCGAGACCGCGCATGCAGACCTCCGACCCGTTAAAGATGCCGAATTTAAGGGAAGAAGAGCCCGCATTGATGGTCAGTGTCGCCATGGTCTGTCAAACGCTCGATTGCATTGGGAGGGACGGTCAGGTGGTAAGGGATTATCTGCAACACCGTGTGACAGGCCGCAATGTCACTCGGCCTTTGCACGGTCCAGCATGATCTGTACGCGGCTCATCAAGAGTTCCGCCGAGACTGCGAAATTGACGCCCGCATTGGCATCGGTGTCCTTGGTGAAAATCGCACTGATCAGGCCGACGAGCCGCCCTTCCTGATCGACCAGCGCGCCGCCGGACGCGCCGGGATTGATGGCGGCATCGGTCTGGATGAAGTCCTCGATCGGATTGAACCCGATCCCGGATCGCGAACGCGCCGAAACGATTCCGCAGGTGATGCTGAGGTCCAATCCGAACGCATTGCCGATCGCGCAGACTTCGACACCGGTTGCCGGCCGGTCCGGCGCGACGACAATCGGCTTGAGCGGTGCATCGATCCGCAACAGGGCGAGATCGGTCGGGCGGTCCACGGCCACGATCTCGGCCGGGTACGTGCGATCTTCGTGGTCGCGCACGGACACCGACGTCGCGCGTGCCACGACATGCGCGGCCGTTGCGATCAGGCCGGGTTCCAGAAGTGCGACGCCGCTGCCCTCCGGCGCCGTGCCTTCCGGCGCGCCGAAGCCAGGGCGCTGATAGCCCGGCCAGATCGGTTCGACGATCACCACGGACGGCGACGCCACCTTCCAAGCCGTTTCCGCCGGTCCGGCACGGACGGGCTGAGCGACGAACAGGAAGGCCGATGCGATGACCGCAACAACGCCGCACAGACACGGCAGGCGAGCTTTATTCATACGGCATTGCATCATCATGTTCCCTCGCCCGGTATTCGGGTTTGTCAGATACGCCTCATGTCTGCGCCGAAGCCTGACAGACCCTTAGGCCCTGATCAGCATTGCCATACGATATTTGCAAGCAAAAGCGCACGCTCCGAGGCATCGGTGAACTTTCTCCACGGTCGACAGCGGGCATGCCCTTGACTTTCAAGGGTTGTCTCGCAGCTATTCGCGGATGGATTCGCTTACCCAATTCACCCTCGGCGCCGCAGTCACTGTCGCTCTTCTCGGTCGAAATGTAGGACCGCGCAAGGCCGTTCTCATCGGCGGCCTGATGGGCACGCTGCCGGATCTCGACGTCTTCATCCCCTATGAGGATCCCGTCGATTCCTTCGTTCTGCACCGCGGCGCCACGCATTCGATTTTTGTGCATGCCCTGGCCACGCCGGTAATCGGCGAGGCCCTCGTGCGCTCGGTCGGCGCCTTGCGGGAACACCGGGCCCGGGTCTATGCGACTGTTTTCCTGGTTCTTGCATCCCACGCAATCATCGACGCGATGACGGTCTACGGGACCCGGATCTTCTGGCCCGTTCTGCCGGATCCGGTCGGTGTCGGATCGATCTTCATCATCGACCCGCTCTATACGGTCCCGATCCTCATTCCGGTGATCTGGGCCTTGTGCGTGCGATCGTGGACCCCACGCCTTGCCCGCGTGCTCTCGATCGGCCTGGTTTTTTCGACCAGCTACATGGCCTTGACGATTGCGCTCCAGGCCTACGTCGAAGATCGGGCGAGAACGATGTTCGAACAGGCCGGCGTGGAGGCGGTCAAGGTGTTCGCGCTTGCGGCTCCCTTCAACACGGTGCTGTGGAAGGTGATCGCGATCGACGAGACACGCTACCATAATCTCTATCTGTCGCTGCTCGACGGGGAAGAGAACCCGACGATCTACTCGCATGCCCGCCGGCCCGACCTGTTGACATGCCTCGATGGCGCACCGGCAGTGCAAAAACTCGTCTGGTTTTCCGACGGGTATCTGCGGGCCCGGGAGGCGGATGGGCAGATCCTCGTTGCCGACCTGCGTATGGGACTGACCCCGAATTATGTGTTTCAATTCGCTGTCGGCCGCGACGCGGACGGCCAGATCGAACCGATACCACCGACCCGCTATCTCGCATCGCGACGCAGCGAAGAGGGTGATTGGGCATGGCTGGTCGACCGGTTGTGGGGCCGGCCGGCCGTGCGAAAGGTGGAAAACGGCATGGCGGAGACCTCCGCATCGGCTGACGCGCAATGCTGACGAAAGGACGTCCGCACCGTATGATCGCCGCCGCCGGTAACAAAGGAATCCAAGCGTGCTGCGCCTGAAGCTTCTTGCCTTTATCGTTGTTGGTCTCTCCTGGAGCCCGGTCCCACAGGCCCAGGAGGCCACCTGCCAACAGCCGCAACCGGTTTGCGATGCCCGCCAAGCCGTGTTCGCGGTCTCCGGGTTCGATCCGATCGGCAGCGCCGTGCGCATCGCTCCGAACAGGCTCGTCACGTCCCGGCATGTTGTGGCCGACCAGGGCCATGTCGAGGTGTTCCTGCCGGACGGCAGCCGCATTCGGGCGATCCCGGTCCCGACCGACTACACCGGAGACATCCAGTTGCTGGATGTACCGGACCTGCCACCCGGCCCCACCCTGACACTGGCCGAAGCCATTCCGGGCGATGCTGTCTACACCATCGGCGCCGACATCGCCCAGGGCCGCATCAGGGCCTATGATCCGGGCGCCGTCAGGCTGCCTCCCGCCGATGCCAAACCGCTGGCCCGCCTGCATCATTCCGCGGCGAGCCAGCCGGGCAACAGCGGAGGCGCACTGGTCGACGCTGAGGGCCGCCTTGTCGGCATCACCGCGTCCGGCGGCGAAGGCCGCATGGAAGCGATCCCCGGCGCCGCGATTGCCGCATTGGAGAGCCGCAGCGGTCCCGATCGCGCGGATGCAAGTTCGGAAATCGGCGCCGCCATCCGGATCTGCACGCTGAAACTGGAGGAGATGCGTGCCGTTCGCGGTGCGTTACCGCCCGAGGACGCCAAGGCGCTCGACACGTCCTGCCGGCGGACCGGCAACCGGCAATTCTTCGATCTTGCCGCCCAGGCCCTTGGATCACGGCGCATGATTGCGGAATCCGTCGCGCTTTTCGAAGCCTCACTCGAACAGGATCCGAATTCCCTGAACGCGAGGCTCGGCCTTGCAATCACCTATCACCTTGCCGGTCGTTATGAAGCGGAAATGCCGCACCTGAAATTCCTGATGCAGCACATCCCCGACGACATGCAGGTCCTGCGGCTCGCCATCCAGGCCGGTACATGGACGGGAGAGACGGATTTTGCGCAAGCCGCATTCGATCGTCTGAAGACCGTCAACCCGAACCTGGCACCGGCCGCGGAACGGTTCCTGAAAGCACCCCCGCCCAGACCGCCGCAAAGATAAGGCTGGCAGGGTTCCTGCCCGTCACCCGTCATCGACGGGATTCGGAATCCAGCCCCACCTGGTCTTCGGACCTGAGCGTTCCATGGAGCGGGCCGCGCGCTCGCGAATGGCCGCCATCAGTTCCGCTGCCCGCCAGTCCGGATGCCGCGCCGCCAGGCGCGCCGCAAGGGCGGCCACGCGCGGCACGGCAAAACTCGACCCCGATGCCTTGCCCGCCGCCCCCCGATGGTCGGTGACATCGATGCGTTCCCCGGGCGCCATGAGATGGACGGTGTCGCGGCCCCAGTTCGAGCCCTCGGCCAGGCGCCCGAACGCATCCGACGACGTCACCACGAGCACATTCTCAAGCCCGAAGCCCGCCGGATAGAGCGGCTGCCTGTCGATGTCGCGACCGTCATTGCCGGCGGAAACGACGAACAGCATGTCCGGATGATTGCGGGCCGCAGCAGCGAATTCATTCCACTGGCTTTCGGTCCGGCTGCCGAGCGGCATCATGAGTATGAAAACGTCATCCCGCGCCGCCGCCTCCACGAGGGCTCCCATCCGGCGCATGTCCGGTCGCGGGTACCGGTATGGCACAAGCCGCGCGTCGGGCGCTTCACGCAGGAACACGCTCGCAACCGTCGTGCCGTGCCGGATCGGGAAGAACGGAGAACGACCGGTGTCGAGGTCGAAGGGACGGTCGTCCTCGTCCCAGTAATCGAACCCCATGAGGGAGCCGTCGGCGCGTCGGGCAAGCCTCTTGCCGATTTCCGGCAGCAGGTAGTTGACGCCGCTGTCGACCAGACCGACCGCGACCCCGCCCGGGTCGTCTCCGGGCGGCACAGCCGGGTTCAGCCTTTCCGCCGCACCGACAGCGCTGAGTGTGTGATCGAAGAGATGCAAGGCATCGGGACGCCCGGTCGTGTCATAGGCAATAGAGCGTCCATGCCGGACCGCACAGGCATTGTCGAGATCCACCAGCGCACGCGGCAGCACACGGTCCGGTACCGCCGCGGTGCCGACCGGTTCCGACATCTCCACACGAACACGCTGCAGGCGGCCGCGAAAGCCGTCGATTTGCACCCGAACCAGGCGGGTGGACGACAGGCGAAGAGCGATCTCACGACGCAACCGACGATCGATCGAGCCGCGATCGCGCATTGACTCGACCGTACCGGGCAAGGCCTCGCCCACCGCGTTGTCATCGCCGAGCCCGGCCTGACATGCCGCGACGGCCACTGTGCGAAGGACTTCAAGGCGATCCGCATCGGTGCCGCTCGCAAGCGCCGCCCCCGTCAGAAGGCTGAGGCACGCGATCGTGATCGCAACGAACAATCGTGTTCCCATGCGGTCCACCCTACCCCCTGAATTCCGACAGGCCCTAATCCGGCTCACACTGCAATCCGTACTTATGAAGGGGCTGATTTAAACCAGAATCCCGCGTTAGAACTTGGCGCAGACATTGACGGACCGCCTTGGCCTGTGCTTGATCCAAAAGGCGCGAAATGGCTGGGCCAGACCCATGGAAACCATGCAGACGACACACGCAACCTCGCTACCGAACATACTGACCTATGGCAGGATTGTCGCGGTCCCGCTTTTGGTCGCGTGTTTCTATTTTCCGGGCGAGACGTTCCGTCTGATCGCGCTCGGGCTGTTCATTGCCGCCGCCGTCACGGATTTCTTCGATGGCTACCTGGCGCGCGCCTGGCATCAGCAGAGCGCGCTCGGTCGCATGCTCGACCCGATCGCCGACAAACTGCTCGTCGCTGCCTGTTTGATGATGATGGCCGCAGACGGCACCATTCGCGGCTGGTCGATGCTGGCAGCGGTCATCATCCTTGCCCGCGAGATCCTGGTCTCGGGCCTACGGGAGTTTCTCGCCGAACTGCGGGTGAGCGTGCCGGTGACCAAATTGTCCAAGTGGAAAACCACAGTGCAATTGGTGGCGATCGGCGTGCTTTTGGGCGCCCCTGCGATCGAACCGATCCTGCCCGGGCTGACAATGACCGGCATCACCTGTCTGTGGATTGCAGCGCTTTTGACGCTCTATACGGGCTTCGACTATTTCCGTGCCGGGATCAGTCATCTCCTGAAGGAAGCGTAGATTGTGAAGATCCGGTATTTTGCGTGGGTGCGCGAACGCACGGGACTGGCAGAAGAAGACGTTGAGGTGCCGGCCGACGTCGAAACGGCGTCCGATCTGATGCGATGGCTGTCCGCACGCGGCGAGAACTACGAGATGGCGTTCGGCGAGCCCGACCATATCCGCATCGCCTTCGACCAGGTGCATGTGACGGCGGACGCCCGCCTCGGAAAGGTCAGCGAAGTGGCGTTTTTCCCGCCGATGACCGGCGGATGACCGTGGCCGTCTCGCCGATGATCCGGGTGCAGGAAGCGCCGTTCGACATCCGCGCCGAATCCGAAAAACTCACCGCCGGGCGCACCGACATCGGCGGTGTCGTGACCTTCACGGGCCTGTGCCGCGACGAAGCCGGCACGCTCGCCGCGCTCGAACTGGAGCATTATCCGGGCATGGCCGAAGGCGAGATCGCGCGGGTCGCCGCGGCCGCGATCGAACGCTGGCCGCTGCTGGGTCTGACCGTCATTCACCGCTACGGGCGGATCGCGCCGGGCGAGCCGATCGTCTTTGTCGCGACCGCGTCGGAACACCGGCGGGCAGCATTCGAAGCCGCCGATTTCCTGATGGACTATCTGAAGACCCGGGCGCCTTTCTGGAAGAAGGAACATCCAGCCGACGGCGTGGAAGGCGGCTGGGTCGAAGCCCATGACCGGGACGACGCAGCGGCAAAACGCTGGGAATGACGCGCCTGCGGCTTCTTGAGCGAAGCTAGGCCGCACTTCTCACACTTGCCACGGCGGAACCGGCGAGAACTGCTCCAGCAGGAAATCGATGGTTGCGCGGATCTTCGCAGGCGGCCGACGCTCGGACGGATACATCGCAAAGATGCCGTCGAGTTCGACGGGCGGATGATCGAGGTCAAGCGCGACAAGCGTTCCAGCCCTGATCTCGCGATGAACCAGAAAGGTCGGCTGGTAGATGATGCCCTGGCCGGCAAGGGCTGTCGCGACAAGCGCATCGCCGTTGTTGGCGCACAAGCTTCCCGATACCGCAACGCTCGCCTTGCCGTCGGAACCGAAATGCCAGCGCTCCGGCCCGACAACGCGCGAGAGCGTGTAGCCAAGGCATGTGTGCCGGGTCAGGTCATGGATGGTCGCCGGTCGCCCGCGCCGGGCCAGATAGTCCGGCGACGCACACACAACCGTCGCACAAGGCGCCAGGCGGCGAGCAATGAGGCTAGAGTCAGTCAACTGACCAATGCGAATGACGAGGTCCCAGCCTTCTTCGATCGGATTGACGAACCGGTCGTTCAGGCCGAGATCGACACTGAGTTCCGGATAGAGACCGGCCATCTTTGCGAGCAGCGGCGCAATCTCGCGGGTCCCGAAAGAAACCGGCACGTTCATCCGAAGCCGGCCCCGCACGACCGTCGCATCGAGCGCAGCGCGGGCATCTGCCGCCGAGACGCGATCCAGAATGTCCTCAACGGCCTCAAGATAGGCGCGGCCCGCCTCCGTCAGCGTCAACCGGCGCGTCGTGCGGTGCAGCAGTTTGACGCCAAGGCGCCCTTCGAGCGCCGCCACATGTTTGGTCGCCATTGTCTGCGACATGCCCATGGCCCGCGCCGCCGCCGACAGGCTGCCGAGCGTCGCGACCCGCTGAAAGACCTGCATTCCGGTCACACGATCCAAAAGCGGCTGTCCATAGGTACAATCATTTCACACTATTGGTGTGAAATAATATCCCAAAATACCAACTTATCAAACCAGTATTTTTGACCGATATCCTGCAGGGCGGCCCGAAAGAGGGTGCGCCACAATGCGGGTCGGCGCCCGGGCATATTTGCCTGCCGAGCGCCCCCGTTTCACAATCGAACGCTGAAAGGAATCTGACGATGAGCGCCCAGTCCGAACTTGCAAATGCCGAACCCGATCTCACACCGCAACCGATCCATCCGGAAGCCCGCATCGGCCATGTTCACCTGAAAGTCGCCGATCTCGATCGCGCCCTGGCGTTCTATTGCGGCGTTCTCGGGTTTTCTCTGAAACAGCGCTATGGCGATGACGCGGCTTTTGTGTCCGCCGGCGGCTATCACCACCATATCGGCCTGAACACCTGGGAAAGCAAAGACGGCACGCCGCCGCCGAGCGGAACCACGGGCCTGTTCCATCTGGCGATCGTCTATCCCACGCGGGTCGC
>JANQQB010000239.1 GCA_028285165.1 Rhodobiaceae bacterium | reverse complement strand
CCGATGCCGGCGTCCCGCAGGCCATCGTCGACGGCTTCCTGGCCGCGCTGGGCCCGCTTGGAGACCGTATGATTGCCGCCATGCGTGCCGGCCTGGAGGCCGGCGGGGAAGCCGGGCCGGTCCATTCCGCCGGCCTGAAACTGGTGCGCGACGTCGACTGGGCCGTCGCCGATCTTCGATGCGACTGGACCGAAGCCTGTCCGATCGAAGCGCTCGCCGATCTGTGGGAGCTCTATAAGCCGCAGCTCGATGACTATGTGACCCGGGCCCTCAACCCGGCCGACGCGCCCGGCTATGGCGTTCCCGGAGATCCCTGAACCAGACGAAAAGCAATATCTGACGCCATTCCGGTGGCAGAGTCGGCGTCAAACCAGCATCAGGCGGCCATTGACCGGCTGCAATGCGCGGGGCCGAGATGCCGTGTCGATGTCCAGCCTGAACTCGGCGATGGCATCGCGGACAAAGCCGATCGCCTGGCCGGCAATGACGGCATCCAGTTCGGCAAAGTCCTCGAAACCGAACCGCAGGCAGAAGGCGGTCGGTATCGTGTCTCCGTCAGACAAGGCCATCCAAGTCCCGGTGAACAAGCGGTTGACGGCTCGATCCGAGGAGAGTTGAACCATCGCTCGATGCCGCCTGTCGTCGGCAATGCGCTCATAGACCGCGCGCACCGCGGCAGGCGGCCCCTCCAGGATCTGCAGAAACTGCGCATTGCGGAAAACCAGCCCGCCGGAAATGTCGAGGCGTGCATTGTTCGCCGCAGCCTCGCGCACGATCGAACGGACCGCCGGCAGGTCCAGCGGACCTGCTGCAACGCTCTTGTACGACACCCGCAAGAGTGACGGTTCGTTCATGCCACCTTTCCTCTCAGGCCGGTTTGGTACAGCCATGCAAAAGCGCGCACGGCCGGCGCCTCGCACAGACACCGGACGTACGTGATATTCCTAGGGTAGAGCGGATTCCTTAAGAATCAGTGAGGTTCTTCAACTGCCGGCTGTGCGGCTGCCAGAAGCCCTATTCTGCGGCGGCAACGGATGGCTGTCGGCGCGGGCGATCCAGGCCGGCCAGCTCACGCGGCTTTTGTCCGCCATAGGCCCAGTCAAGCAATTGCGCCGTATGCACGATCGGCATCTTTGCAGCCGTCGCAATCTGGGTCATGCACCCGATATTGCCGGTGGCAATCAGTTCGGGTTCGGTGGAATGGATCGTCTCCACCTTGCGGCGCAGCAATTCCTTGGCGATGTCCGGTTGCATGATGTTGTAGATGCCGGCCGAGCCGCAGCACAGATGACCGTTGGGAACATCGCAGACCTCGAAACCGGCCTTCTTCAGAAGCATTTTCGGCTGAAGCGTGATCTTCTGACCGTGCTGCATGGAACAGGCCGAGTGGTAGGCGACCCGGAAGCCGGCCGGGATTACTGGGTCGCCGAGATCGAGCCCCATCAGATATTCGGTAACATCCTTGGCCAGACCCGAAACCGCGGCCGCCTTGTCGCGGTAGGCCGGATCGTCGCGCAGCATGTAGCCGTAATCCTTGATCGTCGTTCCGCAGCCGGAGGCGGTGATGAGTATGGCGTCCAGCCCCTCCCCGTCCAGTTCGCGCGTCCACGCGTCGACATTGATGCGCGCCTGGTGATGCGAGGCGTGTTCGCGGCCCATGTGGTGGACAAGGGATCCGCAGCATCCCTCGCCTTCCGGCAGAACCACCTCGATACCGTGCCGATTGAGAAGCCGTATGGTGGCCTCATTGATGTCCGGATTGAGCACGGGCTGTGCACATCCGGTCAGCAGCGCCACGCGTCCCCGGCGTTCGCCCTTCGGCGGAAAGGTCCCCGGGCGGGTCGCCGGACCGGCCGGCGGCACGCGCGCCGGTGCCAGTTCGGTCATTGCGGCGAGACGCTGCATGCCCGGGATCGCCTTCAGAATACCGGTGAACAGGCGTCCGATCGCGGCAAACCGCAGCAAAAACCGGAACCGCGCGGGATAGGGAAGGACGAATGCCAGAAAATTGCGGATCAGCTTGTCGTGCCAAGGCCGGTCATAGGTCTTTTCGATATACGCCCGGGCATTGTCGATGAGGTGCATGTAATGCACACCCGACGGGCAGGTTGTCATACAGGCGAGACAGGACAGGCACCGGTCGAGATGCTTGACGACTTTTTCGGTCGCCGGGCGCTCGTTTTCCAGCATGTCCTTGATCAGGTAGATCCGGCCGCGCGGACTGTCGAGTTCATCTCCGAGAATCTGGAAGGTCGGACAGGTCGCCGTACAGAACCCGCAATGCACGCACTTGCGCAGGATCTTGTTGGATTCTGCGATGTTCGGGTCGGTCAGCTGTTCCGGTGTGAAATGTGTCTGCATCGGCTGATTTCGCGTTTTCCATTCGGTACGGGCGGGCCGGTCGTGTTCCGATCAATGCCCCATGCGTCCAGGATTGAGAATGCCGGCAGGGTCGAACATCGACTTGATGCCGCGGGTCAGACCGGCAATTGCCGGCGATTCCGGCTCGAAGACATCGACCCGCAACCGCGTCGCCGGCGTCGCACGGACCAGCGTGGCATGGCCGCCGAGCCGAGCCGTTGCGGCGCGGATCGCCGATGCGGCCGCCTCGCCCTCGTCCGGCACGGCAAGCCAGACGAGGCCGCCGCCCCAATCGTAATAGGCGTTCACATCAGCGTCGTCCTTCAAGGCAGCAACGATTTCGGGTCCGTTCGAGGGCGAAACCGAAATCCGCCATACGGCCTGGTCGGTGCCGCAGAAGAACCCGCAATCGCGCACCGATCGCCACGCCGTACGGCTGTCTTCAACGTCCAGGATGGTGATTTCGCCATGCGCGCCGAGGAGGGTGCGCAACCGGTCGGCACGATAGGCGACGGAGGAGGCGAAGCCTTCCACCCGAACCAGCGTTCGCGGATTGCCGCCATCCGCGTCACCCGGCACATGGGCGGCACCGGACACGTCGAACGGCGAACCCAGCGCCGCGGAGAGCGCATCGACCGCGGCCCGATCGTCCAGTCCTTCAATGCAGACCGTCGCTTCGTCTTCCGGCTGGGGCACCAGCTTGAACGACAATTCCGTCAGCACACCGAGCGTGCCAAAGGATCCGCACATCAGCTTCACCAGGTCATAGCCGGTGACGTTTTTCATCACCCGGCCGCCATTCTTCACAATCTCGCCGCGGCCATTCACAAAGCGCACGCCGATCAGGCTGTCGCGGCAGGCACCGGCCTGGATGCGACGGGGGCCGGAAACGCCGCAGGCCACGACCCCGCCGATCGTCGGCTCGGCATCCGGAACGCCGAAGAGCGCCCGGTGATCCATCGGCTCGAACGGCAGCCGCTGATTTTCCGCCCCAAGGGCCTCTTCAACCGTCTTCAAGGGTGTGCCGGCCTTGACCACCAGGCACAGAGCGCCGGGTTCGTAGAGTTCAATGCCGTCAAGCGCGCCGGTGCTCAGCGTCGCCTCGGCCTGGACCGGGCGTCCCAGCGCGGCACGCGACGCGCCGCCCCTGATTTCAAGCGGAAGACCGGCGGATTCCGCCGCGCGGACGGCCTCGCTCACACCCCGTTCATCCGACGGCGAATGGATCACGCTCATCAGACCGGCCTCCCTTGCATGCTCACTCTGCCGCCTCGAGGCGGCGGGCGCTGGCCGAAAGGGGGAAAACCTTGGCCGGATTGAGGAGCCAACTCGGATCGAAAACATCCTTCACGGCCATCTGCTGTTCCAGGTCGACCGGATCGAACTGGTGGTCCATCAGATCGCGTTTTTCGACGCCGACGCCATGTTCCCCGGTGAGGCATCCGCCGACCTCGACGCACAATTTGAGGATGTCGCCCCCGAATTCCTCCGCCTTTTCCAGGTCACCGGGCTTGTTCGCATCGAATAGGATAAGCGGATGCAGGTTGCCGTCGCCGGCGTGGAAGATGTTGGCGACGTCCAGACCGTACTCGGCGGACATCTCGCCCATGCGCTGCAACACGAACGGCAGTTCGCCCGTCGGGATCGTGCCGTCCATGCACAGATAATCGGCGATCCGCCCCATGGCACCGAACGCCGATTTGCGGCCGAGCCAGATCAGCGCGGATTCTTCGGCCGAGGCGCTTTCGCGGATCGTGCTCGGGTTGTGGCGCGCGGCGATCGCCTTGATCTTTTCGAGCTGATCGGCGATTTCGGTTTCCGAGCCCTCCACCTCGATGATGAGCATGGCTTCCACATCCAGCGGATAGCCGGCGCCGGCATGGGCCTCGCAAACCTTGATGGCGGGCTTGTCCATGAATTCCAGGGCAACCGGGATGACGCCGGCCCGGATGATGTCCGCCACGCAGGCACCGGCGATTTCGTTGGAGTCAAACCCCATCAGGATCGGGCGGGCGCCTTCGGGCGCACGCAGGATGCGCAAGGTGGCCTCGGTACAGATGCCAAGCTGGCCTTCGGATCCGCAGACCAGTCCGAGAAGGTCGTAGCCGGACGGTTCCAGGTGGCCGCCACCGATATCGACGACGTCGCCGTTCATCAGCACCATTCGCACGCCAAGCAGATTGTTGGTCGTCACGCCATATTTCAGGCAATGCGCGCCGCCGGAATTCATGGCGATGTTGCCCGCAATGGCACAGGCCAGTTGCGACGACGGGTCCGGGGCATAGAAGAACCCTTCGGCCTCGACGGTCTTCGTCACGCTGAGATTGGTGATGCCGGTCTGCACCCGGATCGTGCGGTCGGCGTAATCGATGTCGAGCGTACGGGTCATGCGGGATACGCCGACAATCACGCTGTCGGCTGTCGGCAGCGCGCCACCCGCCAGAGACGTACCGGAGCCGCGCGGCACGACCGGAACGCCCATGTCATGGCAGATGCGGAGCACCTGGGAGACTTCTTCCGTCGTTTCCGGCAAAACCACCGCAAGCGGCGGCTGCCGATAGGCCGTCAGGGCGTCGCATTCATAGGCCAGCAATTCCTGCGGGGACGCGATCACGCCCTCGCCGGCCACGACGGAACGCAGGCGTGCAATCAGCGTATCGCGGCTGGCCAGGACGGACGCCTTCGGTTCGGGCATCTGCATGAGCGGTCTCCTCCCTCCGTTTCGACGTCGGTTCGTGGTGCCGTCTCCCGTTTCCATCAATCGGGCAAGGACCAATCGAGCGACGGGCAATCGCATGATCGGCACCTTGCCAACGGGAGCACGGCTGAACGGCCGCGCCAAAGCTGTTCCTGTTCTACAACCTTACCTGCCAGAAAAAAGCAGGCATGGTCAAAAATCACCTTTGCGCAAACCGGAGGGTATGCGCTCGCCAAAGCGGGCGCACGGCAAGACCGGAGCGCCGAAGGCCGGTGCAGATCGCGGGATTGGGGCGGAACGAGAGGCCAGATCCGTGGCCTTGGCCGGAACGCCGCGTCCGCGCTGCTTTGTCGCGTGGATAGATTTTTTCTATTGTGCCGGCAACGTTGATTGTTTTTTCAAAAATGTGATAAGTACTTTGACTTAGGGTCATGTCATCATATCTCCCACGCTACCCGTTCGCGATCGCGACGGCGCGATTACGACACACGACGCAGTGACGGAACCGACCACGCAGGACCTGACGCCATGAGCGATTTCACTGACATGGATATCTTCGCCCGTGTTGTCACGGCGGGCAGCATGTCGGCCGCCGGGCGTGAAATGGGCCTGTCGCCGGCCGTGGTCTCGAAACGTCTGCGTCGCCTGGAAGACCGGCTTGGAACGCGTCTCCTGCAACGGACAACCCGCCAGATCGCCCTGACGGAGGCGGGCCAAGGGTTCTATGAGCGCGTGGTGGCCATCCTGGCGTCGATTGAGGAAGCCGAAGCCTTCGTGACCCGCCGCTCGGCGCTCGCCCGAGGCACGTTGAAGGTCACGGCACCAACGTCCTTCGGACGCCTGCATATTGCCCCGCTGCTCGGGCAGTTCCTGCAGCAGAACCCGGACCTTTCGGTGAACCTCATGCTGTCGGACGACCTTGTCGACATCGTCGGCGAAGGCTTCGATCTCGCCATCCGGATCGCGGAATTGTCGGATTCAAGCCTTGTGGCACGCCGGCTCGCGCCGACGCATCGCGTGCTGTGTGCCGCCCCGAATTATCTGGAATTGCAAGGCGAGCCGATGTCGGTCAGCGATCTGCAAAACCATGTCTGCCTTGCCACCACGGCCCAGGACCCCTGGCGCCTGGAAGGTCCCGACGGTCCGGTCGTGGTGCAAACATCCGGTCCCTTGCGCACCAATTCCAACGAAGTGGTGCGCGAATCGGTGCTGGCCGGGATGGGAATCGCCCTGCGTTCGACCTGGGATGTCGGGCCGGAATTGTCGGAGGGCCGCTTGCGCGTGGTGCTTCCGGACTATCATGCGTCGCCGAATGTCGGGGTCTACGCGATCTACCCGACCCGCCGCTTTCTGCCCGCCAAAGTCCGGGTCTTTATCGACTATCTGGCGGCGTCTTACGGTCCCGAACCCTATTGGGACCAGGGCCTTGGAGAAATGCGCCGCGGGTATCGAAACGTCGTCGCCAGTGCCGCCGAGTAGCAAACCGGCTACCAACGTCCCTAGAGCGGCTCCGGCTTAGACATCGGCGTCCTCGCCTTCATGACGCCGGCGAACACGCCGGACCACAAGCCAAATAGCCAAGATCACTACGGGTACCGACAGCGCGACCGTCACCGGAACGTTGACCGTCACGCCGAAGCCTTCCGCGCCTTTTACGGCATAGCCAATCAAGCCGACGATGTAGTAGGACACGGCCGCCACGGACAATCCCTCGACCGTCTGCTGGAGCCGCAATTGCAGGCGGGCTCGCCGGTTCATGGAATCCAGCAGATCGCGGTTCTGTTCCTCCAATTCCACGTCGACCCGGGTGCGGAGCAGCTCCGCGGCGCGCGACAGGCGCGTCGACAACGTTTCAAGCCGGCGTTCGGTCGCGAGACAGGTCTGCATGGCCGGTTCCAAGCGGCGGGCAAGGAAGGTCGTCAGCGTCGAATAGCCGACCTCCGGGGTTTCCACGATGGCCTTCAGGCGTCTCGTGACGATCTCGTAATACGCGCGGGTGGCGCCGAACCGGAAGGCGGAGGCGCCGGCGAGTGCTTCAACCGACGCTGCCAGTTCCGACAGCGTCTGAAGCAGATCGCGGTTGGCGGACATACCCTGCGTTTCCGGCAATTGTTCCGAAATCATGCGCAGGGTTTCCTCCACCGCGCGGATCTCCGGCGACACTTCCTGCGCCCGCGGGAGGCCCAAAAGGGCCAGCGTGCGATAGGTCTCGATCTCCAACAGCCTGAGGGCCAGCGCGCCGGCGCTCTGCGGGCTCATATGCGCGTCCATGATCAGGATGCGGGTGCGCCCATCCCGATCCTGCTTGAGATCGGTCGCTATGCGTGCTGCGCCGGCCTCGGCCTGCGACACGCACAGGCTGACAGGATCGAATATGGCGCAGGCTGCCGCCAGGTCCGGCGGGTCCGGACGCAATTCCAACCTGACAGCCGACAGCAGCGGTCCAGGCGCCGTGAAGGCATCGCCGAACGGATGATCGGCCGGTTCTCCCTGAAACGGTTCCGCACCCGTCGGCGGCGGGCCGTGCCAGGTATAGGTCGAAAACTCCGAATGCCCCTCCCAGCGCAGAACACCGTTGCCGAATGGGACGCGGTGGAACCGTGCCGTTTCGGCGACCGCCGGTGCGCCGCGGGCCGCACACAGATCATTCAGCCAGGCGCGCTCCTCCTGCAT
>JANQQB010000213.1 GCA_028285165.1 Rhodobiaceae bacterium | reverse complement strand
GAAATCGGCATCATCGCCGATCCGATAATGCCGAACGCATTGTCGATCCCGTGCATCTGAAGGACTTTCACAAAAGCCTCTTCGGTCGTCATTTTCATGGCGCAGAACTCCCTGAAAGCGCGGATCCCGCTGGAATCCGACCAAACCCTTCCTGATTGTTGGCTCTAGGGAAATCACCCGTGTTCGAGTATACCCAGATGGCGACAACAATAGAGCCAGATGACACCTATGGCCGACCGACCCGACCCGTCGATCCCGGCGGATGTTTTTTTTATCGATCGTAAGGCGGACGTCCCACTTCAGGTTCAGCTGCGCGAGGCCCTGGTTTCGGCCATTCTGGCACGGCGTCTGACGCCGGGTCTGCGGCTGCCCTCCACGAGACGGTTGGCGAAACATCTCAAGGTTTCGCGCATTACCGTGACCCTTGCCTATCAGGAACTGATATCGCAGGGCTATCTGGCCGCGCGGGCGCGCAGCGCCTATCAGGTTTCGCCGACCGCCCCCGTTCCGAGCCTGTCCTCTACACCGCGCCGCCGCCAGGTCGGCGGGGTCGACTGGACCGCAAAGTTGAAGGTGCCGACCGAGCGGTCGCAGCGCCTCGTCAAGCCGCTCGACTGGCGCCGCTATCCCTATCCCTTCATCTACGGACAGGTGGACATGTCCCTGTTCGATCACGGCGCATGGCGCGATTGCGCACGGCGCGCGATCGGTCGACGCGATTTCGAGGACCTCGCCGGGGATTTTGCCGCCGCCGACGATCCGATGCTGGTCAATCACATCTGTTCGCGCACCCTGCCGCGACGCGGCATCGACGCACTGCCGGAGGAAATTCTCGTGACCGTCGGCGCGCAGAACGCCCTCTGGCTTATCATTCATCTGCTTTTCAAGCGCGGAACGCGTGCCGTGTGCGAGAATCCGGGCTATCCGGATCTGGCGGCGGCGCTGAAATCGGCGCCCGGCAGCCTCAGCCGGATCGACGTCGACGCGCACGGTCTGCCGCCCGGCGCCATTCCCGAAGATACGGACATCGTCTTCGTCACGCCGAGCCACCATTCGCCGACCGGCGTGACGATGCCGATGGAACGCCGAACCGCGCTGCTTTCTGCTGCAAACGATCATGATTTCATCGTCGTGGAAGACGACTACGAGTTTGAAATGAGCCTGTTGAGCCCGCCGAGCCCGGCGCTTAAGTCGCTCGATCGCACGGGGAGAGTGCTCTATGTCGGCAGTTTCTCAAAGGCGCTTTTTCCCGGCCTACGGCTTGGGTACCTGGTGGCGCCGGAACCGGTGATACGGGCCGCACGAGACCTGCGCGCCCTGATGCTACGCCATCCACCAGGCCACCAGCAGCGCACGGTCGCGTATTTTCTGGCGCTCGGCCATTACGACGCGCTCATCCAACGCATGCGGTCCGAACTGGAGAACCGCCGTGAAGTCATGATGGATGCCCTTGCAAAGGAAGATCTGCGCATAGCGGGAGATCCGGTGTGCGGCGGCACCAGTTTCTGGGTGAAGGGACCGGAAAACCTGGATTCGAGCATCTTGGCCGACAAGGTCCAGGAGGAGGGCGTGCTGATCGAGCCGGGCGCACCGTTTTTCGAAGCCCAGGACACGCCGTGCCGCTATTTCCGTATGGGTTATTCGTCGATTTCGGCGGATCGGATTCCGGAAGGCGTACGGCGGACCGCGAAAGTCCTGCGAAGCCTGACATCCTGACGAACCGACCATTGCTCTCAGCCGGTACACACACAGCCTTAGGGCAGGGGCAGGTAATCCACGAGCGCCCCGACATCGAGGGCTTCGGCGAACGGGGCCCGCACGATCAACCCGTCGGCATTGGTAAAGCGTTCCAGCATGGAGGAATCCTGGACCGAATACGGATGCGCGACAGTCTCGCCCTCTTCGGTTTCGACCAGCGTCGTGCGTACATAATCCTGGCGCCGATCGTTGGCCGTCATCGCCAGGCCGAGAACGGCACGCCGTGTCTTTAGCGCAGAGCCGTGCGGCAGGCCGAGCAGCGTAAGGATCAGCGGCGCCAGGAACAGTCTGGAACAGACCAGGCTCGATACCGGGTTTCCAGGTAAGCCGAGGACCCGCATCCGGCCGATGCGCCCGAACATCAGCGGCTTGCCGGGACGCATGGCGATGCGCCAGAAACCGAGCGCCATGCCCTCGATGCCAAGAGCCTCCTGCACCAGGTCGTGCTCGCCGACGGAGGCGCCGCCAAGCGTCACAAGGATATCGGCCTGTTGGTCGAGCGCCTGTCGGATCTTTGTGGCAAGCGCGTCGAGCGTGTCCTGGGCGATGCCGAGATCGAGCGCACGCGCGCCGTGCGCTTCGGCAATCGCGCACACGCCGACCTGGTTGGACGCAACGATCTGGTCCGGCCCCGGTTCCATCCCCGGCAGGACCAGTTCGTCGCCGGTCGGCACGACGGCAACCACCGGTTTGCGACGCACGGGCAGGGACGCGTAGCCCATCGAGGCGGCCAATGCGACCGCGCGATAATCCAGGCGTCGCGGCGCCTCAAGCAGAACCTGACCGGTCTCGAAATCGAGCCCGGCCCGCCGCACGAACTTGCCGGCTTCAACCGGTTCGCGCACGACGATGTCGTTGCCGTCACGATCCGCGTTTTCCTGGATGAGAATGGAATCCGCGCCTTCGGGGATCGGCGCCCCGGTGAAGATCCGGACCGCGGCACCCGGATCGAGAGTGCCATGGAAACCGTGCCCGGCAAGCGATTCCCCCTGGACCCGAAGCCGCGCTCCGGCCGTATGCGCCTCGGCGCTGCGCACCGCATAGCCGTCCATTGCAGAGGCGGCAAACGGTGGTTGTTGGCGCAGGGCCGACAGGTTTTCAGCGAGCGACCGGCCGTTGGCCTCGCCAAGCGGTACGGCCTCGGCCCCAAGCGGATCAACGCCCTCCAGAATGCGCCGAAGCGCTTCTTCGACGGGAATAAGGCTCATGTCAGGTTCCGGTATCCGACCGGTGCCAGTCGCCGGTCTTGCCGCCGGTCTTTTCGATCAGGCAGACGGCGCCGATCACCATGCCCCGATCGACGGCCTTGGCCATATCGTAGATCGTCAGGCAGGACACGGAAACGGCCGTCAGGGCTTCCATCTCGACGCCGGTCTGTCCGAGTGCCTTGGCTGTGGCGGTTACGACAAGCCCCGGAAGGGTTTCGTCTGGCTCGATATCGATCGCCACCTTGGTCAACGGCACTGGATGGCAGAGTGGAATGAGCTCGTGGGTTTTTTTGGCCGCCATGATTCCCGCAATCCGGGCGGTTGCCACGACGTCCCCCTTGGCGGCGGCTCCGCTGCGGATGAGCGCCAGCGTTTCCGGTTTCATGGAAACATGTCCGCTCGCG
This sequence comes from Rhodobiaceae bacterium, assembly GCA_028285165.1. Taxonomy (GTDB): domain Bacteria; phylum Pseudomonadota; class Alphaproteobacteria; order Rhizobiales; family JANQQB01; genus JANQQB01. The sequence goes on along the minus strand of JANQQB010000213.1, from coordinate 21,542 downwards.
ACCGCAACCCGGTGTGTAACCGCCTTGTCGGCAACATCGACCATATGTGCGCGGCCGGCCGCATCGAGATGGGTCAGCCGAGCGGCCGTTTTGTCGTCCGTCCCGCTCATTGCGCTGCCTGCACTGTCTCGGCCGACTTGCCAAGCAGGCTCCGGGTGGCGCCGGCGACATCGTCCTGCCGCATCAGGCTTTCGCCGACCAGGAAGCTGCGAATGCCGAATGGAGCGAGGCGTGTGAGGTCCGCATGGGTCTCCAGCCCGGATTCGCCGATCGGGATCCGGTCATCGGGAATGAGCGGCGCCAGTGTTTCGCTGGTCGCAAGCGTGGTTTCAAAGGTTCTGAGGTTGCGGTTGTTGATGCCGATAAGCGGCGATTTCAGCGACAAGGCGCGGTCCAGATCGGCACGATCGTGCACCTCGAGGATAACGTCCATGTTCAAGGCGAAGGCGGCCTCCTCGAGCGCCTGCGCTTCGTCGTCGGTGACAGCCGCCAGGATGATCAAAATGCAATCGGCGCCCCACGCCCGCGCTTCCAACACTTGATAGGGTTCGAACATGAAATCCTTGCGCAGAACGGGCAGAGCACAGGATTGACGCGCCGCCGCCAGGTAGTCCGGATTGCCCTGGAAGTACGGCGTATCGGTCAGGACCGATAGGCAGGTCGCACCGCCCGCTTCATAGGCGCCGGCGAGGGCCGGAGGATCGAAATCGGCCCGGATCAACCCCTTGGAAGGGCTGGCCTTCTTGATTTCGGCAATCAGTCCGAAACCGCCGGACGCCTGAACGCCGGCAAGCGCGGACCTGAAGCCGCGCGGCGCGGATTGCCCCGCAATCTGCGCCTTGAGATCCGCCTCCGTCACCGACGCCTTGGCCGCCGCGATCTCTTCGCGCTTCGTGGTTTCTATCCGCTTCAGGATATCGGACATGACATCACCCGCTGTTGGAAACGGAGACCAGCTCCGCGAGCCGCGCCGACGCCGTTCCGCTGTCAATGGAGTGTGCGGCCATGGCGACCCCGTCGCGCAAGGTCTCGGCCTTGCCCGCGACGATCAGGGCGCAGGCCGCATTCATCAGCACGATGTCGCGATAGGCCGAAGGTTCGCCGGCCAAGACCCGTCGCAGGGCGGCGGCATTGGTGTCCGGGTCGCCGCCGCGCAGATCTTCCGGCTTGGCGACCGGCAACCCGGCATCGTCGGGATGGATCGTAAAGCGCTTGATGGCACCATCGCGCAATTCCGCGACATGGGTCGGCCCGGTCGTCGTCACTTCGTCCAGGCCGTCCGAACCGTGCACGACCCAGATCGTCTCCGAACCGAGCGCCCTGAGCGCCTCGGCGAGCGGGTCAAGCCAGTGTTCCGCAAACACGCCGACCAATTGCCGGGAGACGCCGGCCGGATTGGAGAGCGGTCCGAGGATATTGAAGATCGTGCGCGTTCCCAGTTCCACCCGTGTCGGACCAACATGGCGCATGGCCGAATGGTGCGCCGGCGCGAACATGAAGCCGATTCCGGCTCTTTCGATGCAAGCCGCGATTACTTCCGGACCGATCTCGATGTTGACGCCGAGCGACGCCAGCACTTCTGCTGCACCGGAGCGCGAGGACAGGGATCGATTGCCATGTTTTGCAACGGGAACGCCGCATCCGGCCACCACAAGCGCCGTACAGGTGGAAATGTTGTAGCTGCCGGAGCCGTCGCCGCCGGTTCCGACGATGTCGATTGCGTTGGCGGGCGCGGCGACCCGGGTCATCTTGGACCGCATGGTCGCGACCGCGCCGGCGATCTCGTCGATGGTTTCGCCGCGCACCCGCAGACCCATCAGGAACCCACCGATCTGCGAGGGCGTGGCGTCGCCCGACATCATGATGTCGAACGCCGTTTCCGCCTCGGGCCGGGTGAGCGCATGACCGTCCGCAACCCGGGCAATCAGGGTCTTGAGGTCAGCCATGCCGGATCGAATTCGGGTTGATCCGCGCCGGGTCAGCGCATGGAATGGTCATTGTTGAGCCCCAGGACCACGCCGATGGCCCGGTTGTTGACCGTCACGCCGATATCGGTCTGGACCTTCTGAACGTATTGGCCAAGCAGCGTTCGTTGCAACCCGCTCCCCAATTGCTGGCGGGTCTGGTCATTTCCGGCCGCTTCCTCAAAGAAAGCCGGTTCGTTGATTGCGGTCACGGAAAACACGATGCGGCTCTGGTCGGTTTCGCCGGCGACCGAAGCCGCATGGCCTTGCGGCCCGCCGAAAACAGCGCGTGCCAAGGGTGCCGGCACGCCTTCCGGTGTCGCCGAGCGGGCAATCGCTTCCGCGTTCTGCACTTCCACCCCGAACGGTTCGGCCAATTCGGCAAACGAGCGGCCGGATTTCAGTGCCTGGACAATCTTTTCCGCTTCGTCATCGAGCCGACTGTTCTGCTTGTCGTCCTTCCAGGCAGTGACGACGGCGTCTCTGACATCGTCAAACGGACGTTCTTTTTCGGGCGTAATGTCTTTCAGTTCGAACCAGAGGAAGCCGCGCCGTCCGGTCTGCAGCGGGTCGGTCTCTTCCCCGATGCCGGCTTCGAACACGCTGGAGAGCAGCTCCGAACGGTCCGGAAGCTCGATCCGCGTTCCGTCGATCAGGTTGCCGTCCCGGTCGACGGCCTCGACGACGCGCACTGGCAATTGGAACCGTTCGGCAGCTTCGCGCAAGGTCGCGCCGCCGGCCCGTGCATCTTCGATCTCGTCATAGGTTTCGAACACTTCGGACTCGGCGCGGTTACCGGCGAGATCGGCCTTGATCTGATCCTTCACGTCCTCGAACGGCTGCAACGATTCTTCCTGGATGTCGGTGACCCGGATGAGAAAATGTCCGAACCGGCCTTCGACCGGCTCGCCGACCACATTCAGCTCTCGCGAAAAGACGGCTTCGGCGATGGCCTCGTCAAGGATCTCCGAACGCCCCTTCAGGCCGAAAGCGATGTCCGACACATCCTTTTCCTCTGCGGCTACAATGTCTTCGAAAGGCGTGCCGTCTGCGATCTTTTGTGCGGCCGCTTGGGCGGCGGCCAGGTCGCTGAACGGCAATTGATCGAAATTGCGCCGTTGGGGAACGCCGAATTTGGTGTCTTTGGTGGCCTCGTACTCGGCCAGCGCCTCGTCGTCAGTGATCGCGTCCGGCTTGGAAAGCGCTTCAGCGTCGACGACAACGAGTTCGAATGTCCGGGCTTCCGGCGCCTTGAATTGTGCCGTATTTGCGTCGAAGAAGGTCCGCAGATCGGCCTCTGTCGGTTCCGCCAGCGGCGGCAGGTTTGCAGCCTCCAGCACGAGGTAGTCTGCCGCGCGTTCCTCGTTCCGATAAAGGTTGAAGGCTTCCATATACGCCGACGGGACCGCCATGTTGCCGATCAGGCCTTCGGTGAGCTGGGTGCCGAGCGCCGTATCCCGGCGTTCTTCAACGAAGTCGGTTTCCGACATGCCGTAGAAACTGATGGCCTGCCGCAGCATGGCGGGATCGTAACGCCCGCTCGGCCCGCGCAACGATGGATCGGCGCGAATTTGTCGTCCGAGCTCATCTTCCGAAATGCCCAGGCCGAAATCATCGGCCGTTTCCGCGAGCGTGAGTTCGTTCGTCAGCCTCAGGAGGACCTGATTGGGTATGCCCAGTGCGGCGGCTTGAGGATTCGTCAAAGGCGTGCCGAGACGCTGGTTGAGGGTCTGGATTTCCAGGTTGTAGGCGCGCTGGAACGTCCGCATATCGACTTCACGGCTGCCGACGCTGGCCACCGAATTCGCCCCGTAGTTCGTGAACATGTCGCCCACGCCCCAGATCGCAAACGCGAAGACAAGCAGACCGATGAGGATGGTGGCTACTACACCCTTGGAGCGACTGCGGATGGCGTCGAGCATGAAAGTCTTTCCTGTTTTGCCGAACCGGTTGCCGAATTGGTCGATTAAGGCGACATCAAAATAGAGCGCGGATCATAAAAACCGCACACGGCTTGTGCAACACGGCCTAAATCATTTTGCCGGAAAGCGGAAGCGCCTCTTGGGTCACACTGGCGCGAACGCCGCAATTTTGTTAAGCGCGCGCCCAATGCCAACGCCCGCAAGGGCCTGATGGGAAAGGACAGCGTGTGAGCACGATCAAGCCGCTGGTTGCCGGAAACTGGAAGATGAATGGTCTGCGCGCCGCGCTTGCCGAATTGAAGGCGATCGACGAGGGATTTACCGATGCAATGCGGGACAAGGTCGATCTGGCGGTCTGCCCGCCGGCGACGCTCCTCTCTGACGCAGTGGCGAGCACACAGGCAGGACGGATCCGTATCGGCGGACAGGATTGCCATACGCACGAAAAGGGTGCCCACACCGGTGATGTATCCGCCTGGATGATCCGGGATTGCGGCGCCGATTGTGTGATCGTCGGGCATTCCGAGCGACGCGCCGACCACGGTGAATCGAGCGAAACAGTGCATGCCAAGGCTGTTGCCGCCCGGGCGGCCGGCCTCACGGCCATAATCTGTGTCGGCGAAAGTGAGGCGGAACGGGATGCCGGACATACGCTCGCCGTTGTCGGCGATCAGGTTGCGGCATCCGTACCCGACGCCGCCGACCCGTCGGGCACGATCATCGCCTACGAACCGGTCTGGGCCATCGGTACCGGCCGGACTCCGACAACCGACGACGTGGCCGAAGTGCACGCCATGATCCGGCAACGGCTGGAAAGCCGGTTCGGCGCCGACGGCAGCGCGATCCGCATTCTGTATGGCGGATCGGTAAAGCCGGCCAACGCGGCCGAGTTGATGGGTGTCGCGCATGTCAATGGAGCGCTCGTCGGCGGGGCCAGTCTCAAGGCGACGGACTTTCTGGGAATTGCCTCCGCCTATCTTTGACAACGGCATCGTCGATCACATATTTCCGACTGGCATTGTCGGCGAACTTCTTATAAAAGCGCCGCAAGACATCCCGCATATTGAGATCGCGACGACAGCTGGAACCACAACCGGCCGGCCGTCCTGATCGCAGACTATGGATTGGAAGTATGGAACAGGCCATTCTGGTCGTGCACCTGATCGTCGTGATCGCGCTGATCGTGCTGGTGCTCATTCAGAAATCGGAAGGCGGCGCGCTCGGCATGGGCGGCGGCGGTGGCGGAGGAGGCGGCATGGGCGGCCTGTTTTCCACGCGCGGTGCCGCCAACGTTCTGACCCGTACGACGGCCATCCTGGCAATCATCTTCTTTTCGACCTCGCTGACGCTTGGCATCCTGGCGCAAAACACCGACGCGCCGTCCTCGGTGCTCGATGCCGTCATCGACCCGAACGATCCCCAGCCGACGACGCCGGGCCTGCCGGGCGATTCGGGAACCGGGCAGGGTATTCTCGACACGTTGCGTCAGCAGTCGCCGGACCCCGCGACCGGCCCGCAAGTGCCGAATTCTCAGTAAGAACAGGGGCTTGCGGCTTGCTCCGCGGGCCTCTTTGTTTTTTTGGGACAAGGCCATTTTGCAATGGCCGAATCGATTCGCTTCTCCTATAGCTAGAGACCCATGGCGCGGTATATTTTCATCACCGGCGGCGTGGTCTCGTCCCTCGGAAAAGGTCTGGCATCGGCGGCTTTAGGCGCGCTGCTGCAGGCGCGTGGTTATCAGGTCCGGCTGCGAAAGCTGGATCCGTATCTCAACGTCGATCCCGGCACGATGTCGCCGACGCAGCACGGCGAAGTCTTCGTCACCGACGACGGAGCGGAGACGGATCTCGACCTCGGACATTACGAACGGTTCACCGGGACGCCATGCAACCGCATGGACAACATTACGACCGGGCGGATCTATCAGGACATCATCGCCAAGGAACGGCGCGGCGATTATCTCGGCGGCACCGTCCAGGTGATCCCGCATGTCACGGACGCCATCAAGAACTTCGTGCTCGACGGCAATGACGGATACGACTTCGTATTGTGCGAAATCGGCGGCACTGTCGGTGATATCGAGGGACTACCGTTCTTTGAGGCGATCCGCCAGCTCGGCAACGAATTGCCGCGCGGCGAGGCGATCTTCATCCATCTGACGCTGATGCCCTTCATTCCGAGCGCCGGCGAACTGAAGACCAAGCCGACCCAGCACTCGGTCAAGGAATTGCGGTCAATCGGGATTCAGCCTGACATTCTGCTGGTCCGGTGCGACCGCCCGATCCCCGAGACCGAACGGCGCAAGCTGTCGCTGTTCTGCAATGTCCGGGAATCCGCCATCGTACCCGCCCTCGACATGCAGTCGATCTACGACGTTCCGATCGCCTATCATGAGGAAGGCCTCGACGAGGAGGTGCTTTCGGCGTTCGGCATTACCGGCGCGCCGGCTCCCAATCTCGGCCGCTGGGAGGAAATTTCGCGTCGGGTGAACAATCCGGAAGGCGAGGTCACGATCGCCGTCGTCGGCAAGTATACAGGCCTGAAGGACGCCTATAAGTCGCTGGTCGAGGCGCTGGTGCACGGCGGCATCGCCAAGAATGTCGCCGTCAACATCCAGTGGATAGATTCAGAAATCTTCGAGGCGGAAGACCCGGCCTCATCCCTGGAGCCCGTCAACGGGATCCTGGTGCCCGGCGGCTTCGGCGAACGCGGCGCTGAAGGCAAGATCGCCGCGGCACGCTACGCGCGCGACCGGGGCATTCCCTATTTCGGCATCTGTTTCGGCATGCAAATGGCCGTGATCGAAGCCACACGCAATCTGGTCGGCGTCACAGACGCCAACACCACGGAATTCGGCCCGACCGGCGAACCGGTGGTCGGCCTTTTGACGGAATGGATGCGCGGCAACCAGCTGGAAACCCGGGCCGAAGGCGGCGACCTCGGCGGAACGATGCGTCTCGGCGCCTATCCGGCCCGACTGCAGGAAGGCAGCAAGATCGCCGAGATCTATGGCGATACGCAGATTTCGGAACGCCATCGCCATCGCTATGAAGTGAACAACGCCTATCGCGATCGCCTCACGCAAGCCGGCTTCGTGTTCTCCGGCATGTCGCCGGACGGAGTGTTGCCCGAAACCGTTGAACTGACCGGCCATCCCTGGTTCATCGGCGTGCAATATCATCCGGAACTGAAATCCCGGCCGTTCGACCCGCATCCGTTGTTCTCTTCGTTTATCGGTGCAGCGGTCGAGAACAGCCGCCTCGTCTGAGCCGACGAACGCCGCGCTCACCGGCGGATTGCGACCGGCCTTTTCGTCCTTTGGAAAGAAGGGAGGGGGATATGTCCCGTTCCATCGATCATGTCGTCTTGCCGGCCCATGCTCTGGAGGCGGTCGATCGCACCATGACCGACCTCGGATTTACGCTGACGCCTCGGGCCGAGCACCCTTGGGGCACGGCCAATCAGCTGATCCAGTTCGATCAGGTGTTCCTGGAATATCTTGAAATCGCAGATGAAAGTCTGTTTCCCGGCAGCCTCGCGCCGTCGGCGTTCAGTTTCGGTCATTACAATCGGGATTGGTTGCGGGATGTGGGCGAGGGCGGCTCGATGCTCGTCTTCACCAGCGACGGCGCGGAGACCGACCGGCGCGTGTTCGAAAGCCATGGCTTGACCGTGCATGACCCGTTCCGCTTCGAACGTTCTGCGACACTGGCCGACGGCAGCGTACGACATGTGGCTTTCAGCCTGACGTTCGTGACGGACGCGGCGCTGCCCCGGATCGCGTTTTTTACCTGTGAGCAGCATTATCCGGAGAATTTCTGGAAGCCGGAATACCAGGCGCACCAAAACGGCGCGGTGGACCTCGCCGGCGTCGTGATGGTGGCCGACGCGCCGAGCGACCACCATGAATTGTTGTCTGCTCTGATCGGTGAGCGGGATATCCGCTCGACCAGTTTTGGCATCGACATCGCCGCCGGACGGCACATGGTATCGGTGCTGACGCCGACCGGCTATCGCGCTCTCTACGGCGCGACCTACGACCGTCTCGACGGCGGCGAAGCAACGATCGCGGCCGTCCGGATCCGTGTCCCGGATCTCGCCGCGATCGAAAGCACGCTCCGGGCCGGCGGCTCTGTCGAAGAACGGCGCTCGACGCTTGTCGTTCCGGCCTCCCGGTGCCATGGATGCGCCCTGGTGTTCGAACAGGCCTGATTGGAGTTCACGAACGATGACAATGCAGCCCCATGCAGCAGTCGAAACCGCCTCGGCCACGTTCTCCAACACCGCGCCGTTCAGCCTGATCGCCGGGCCCTGCCAGATGGAAAGCCGCGATCACGCGCTGGAAATGGCCGATGCCCTGGTCGGATTGTGCCGCGACCTTGGCCTCGGCCTGGTCTTCAAGGCCTCGTTCGACAAGGCGAACCGGTCAAGCGGCGCGTCGGCGCGCGGCATGGGCCTTGACCGGGCACTGCCCGTCTTTCAGGAGATCAAGGACCGGCACGCCATCGCCGTGCTGACCGACATCCACGAGCCCGGCCAATGTGCCCCGGTGGCGGAAGTCGTCGACGTGCTGCAGATCCCGGCCTTTCTGTGCCGGCAAACCGATCTTCTGGTTGCGGCCGCGCAGACCGGCCGCGTGATCAACGTCAAGAAGGGGCAGTTTCTGGCGCCTTGGGACATGAAAAACGTGATCGCGAAGATCACCGATGCCGGCAATCCGAACGTCCTGGCGACCGAACGCGGTGCGAGCTTCGGCTACAACACCCTGGTTTCCGACATGCGTTCCCTGCCAATCATGGCGGATCTAGGAGCACCGGTCGTGTTCGACGCGACCCATTCCGTGCAGCAGCCGGGCGGTCTCGGCGCGACTTCGGGCGGTCAGCGGGAGTTCGTGCCGGTATTGGCGCGTGCCGCGATCGCGGTAGGCGTCGCTGGCCTTTTCATTGAAACCCATGACGACCCCGACAAGGCGTTGTCCGACGGCCCGAACATGGTGCCGCTCGACCGCATGCGCTCGCTCCTGGAACACCTGCAGGCGCTGGATTCGGTTGCCAAGACGGCGCTGCGCAGCGCCTGAGCGGCGAGCGCCCCTCACCGGGATTTCCAAGCGTCGGATCGGGTCCGCAAGGGCATGCCGAGGCCCGTTTCTGCGCTTGCAAGCGTCGGTCTTTCTTGTAAGACAGCGGCAGAAATCCTCAGCCAGACCGGAGCTTCCCCATGACCGCCATTGTCGACATCATCGCACGTGAAATCCTTGACAGTCGCGGCAATCCGACCGTCGAGGTGGACGTTGTGCTGGAAGACGGCGTGGTCGGTCGGGCGGGCGTGCCGTCGGGCGCGTCGACCGGGGCGCATGAGGCGGTCGAATTGCGCGACGGCGGTGACCGTTATCTCGGCAAGGGCGTGCGCAACGCGGTCGATGCGGTCAACGGTGAGATCTTCGACACGCTGAGCGGCATGGACGCGGAAGACCAGGCGCGGCTGGACGCCATTCTGATCGATCTCGACGGCACGCCGAACAAGGCTCGGCTCGGCGCCAACGCGATATTGGGTGTGTCTCTGGCTCTGGCGCGCGCCTCCGCGGCGTCGATGGAAACGCCGCTTTATCGGTATCTTGGCGGTCCGAATGCCCGCACGCTACCTGTCCCCATGATGAACATCGTCAACGGCGGCGCCCATGCCGACAACCCGATCGACATCCAGGAATTCATGATCATGCCGATCGGCGCGGACACCTTTTCCGAAGGCCTTCGCATGGGGGCGGAAGTGTTCCACACCCTGCGCTCGGCGCTCAAACAGGCCGGGCACAATACAAATGTCGGCGACGAGGGCGGGTTTGCGCCGAACCTGGCCTCGACCGAAGAGGCAATCGGCTTTGTCATGAAGGCGATCGAGCAGGCCGGGTACCGTCCGGGTGAAGACGTCTATCTGGCTCTCGACTGCGCGGCGACGGAGTATTTCAAAGACGGCCAGTATGAGCTTTCCGGTGAAAACCGGACGCTCGACGGAGACGCAATGGCGGCCTATCTCGCCGATCTCGTGGGCCGCTACCCGATCGTCTCGATCGAGGACGGCATGTCGGAAGACGACTGGGACGGCTGGAAGGCGCTGACCGATGCCGTCGGCGACCGCTGCCAGCTTGTCGGCGACGACCTGTTCGTCACCAATTCGGCCCGCTTGTCGACCGGTATCGAAAAGGGCATCGCCAATTCGATCCTCGTCAAGGTCAATCAGATCGGTTCGCTGACAGAGACCTTCGATACCGTGGACATGGCGCATCGTGCGGCCTACACCGCCGTCATGTCGCACCGTTCGGGCGAGACCGAGGACACCACGATCGCCGATCTCGCCGTCGCCACCAATTGCGGTCAGATCAAGACGGGGTCGCTCGCCCGTTCCGAAAGGCTCGCCAAATACAATCAATTGTTGCGCATTGAAGATGAACTCGGTCCGGCAGCCCGCTATGCAGGGGCAGGCGTCCTGAAGGCCTGACTGAACCGGCAGCCCGAGCGTGGATAAACCTCCTGTTAAGCAGAAATAACAACCTCCCATTAAGGACGGGGCACTAGTGTCGCCTGACTTGGTTTTTGCGTTGAGTTCTGCGTTTCCATGGCGACACGTCTCCGTCCGGCAATCGGTCCGCGGCATTTCGTTTTCCCGATCCTCACGATTGCGGTTCTGGTCTATTTCGGCTTCCACGCCTTTCACGGCGAGTACGGCCTGATCGCCGAGGCCCGCCTCAAGGCACGGGCTCAAAACCTGTCGGCGGTATTGGAAACACTGGAGGACGAGCGTGGCGTGCTGGAAAAGCGTGTCACGCTTCTGCGCCCCGAAAGTCTCGACCCTGACATGATCGATGAACAGGCACGCCAGATCTTGCATGTGGCGCATCCGGACGAAGTCCTGATCTACCGCAATTGAGGTTGTCGCCTTTGCCTGCCATGCCGGCCTGCCCTGCAGCGGCATTTGATCCCGATCATTGAAAGACATCACCTCGCCGTGCCATTGCAGCCGGGACGTTCGCGTATGACAACGTCACCTGCCGGACCCCGCCGAGCCGGGAACTCTCAGATTGACTTCCTCCCGGCTTTCCTCTCCCTATAATCTGCAGGGAGAAACGCCAGACAGGAGCCACCAAGCATGGCGAAAGCCGCGACCACGACCCGTAAAACACCGGCCCGAAAGCGCGCTTCAACAAGCACAAAGAAGAACGGCAAATCTGCCGGCAACCTCGAATTCACACAGGAACAGGACACCCAGGCCTACCGGGACATGCTGCTTATCCGGCGTTTCGAGGAAAAGTCCGGTCAGATGTACGGGATGGGGCTGATCGGGGGGTTCTGCCACCTTTACATCGGCCAGGAAGCCGTTGTCGTCGGGATGCAGATGGCGCTCAAGGACGGCGATCAGGTGATCACCGGCTATCGCGACCACGGCCACATGCTCGCCTGCGGGATGGATCCCAAGGGCGTGCTTGCCGAACTGACCGGCCGACGCGGCGGCTATTCCCGCGGCAAGGGCGGGTCCATGCACATGTTTTCCAAGGAGAAACACTTCTATGGTGGGCATGGCATCGTCGGCGCCCAGGTGTCGCTTGGAACGGGATTGGGCTTTGCCAATCGCTATCGCAAGACCGACAACGTTTCGCTGACCTATTTCGGAGACGGGGCTGCCAACCAGGGACAGGTCTACGAGAGCTTCAACCTGGCGAAGCTCTGGCATCTTCCCGTCGTCTATATCATCGAGAACAACCGCTACGGCATGGGCACGAGCATCGAACGGGCCTCGTCGACCACCGATCTCTCGCATCGCGGCGCATCGTTCGATATTCCCGGCGAACAGGTCGACGGTATGGATGTGCGCGCGGTTAAGGCGGCGGGCGAGCGCGCGGTTGCGGTCTGTCGGGAGGGCAAGGGTCCCTACATCCTCGAAATGCTGACCTACCGCTATCGGGGCCATTCCATGTCCGATCCGGCCAAGTACCGGACCAAGGAAGAGGTCCAGAAAATGCGGGGCGAACATGATCCGATCGAGCAGGTCCGCCAACGCCTGCTGGAAAAGGGCTGGGCGTCGGAAGACGACCTCAAGGCCATCGACAAGGACATCCGTGGCATCGTCAATGAGGCAGCGGAATTCGCGCAAACCGATCCGGAACCGGATCCTTCGGAACTGTGGACCGACATTGTTCTGAACTGATCCGTAGGGAAGAAAACGCCATGCCGATTGAAGTGTTGATGCCGGCCCTTTCCCCGACCATGGAAGAGGGCAAACTCGCCAAATGGCTCGTCAAGGAAGGCGATGAGGTGACGTCCGGCGATGTGATTGCCGAAATCGAAACCGACAAGGCGACCATGGAAGTCGAAGCGGTCGACGAAGGCAAACTGGGCAAGATCCTGGTGCCGGAGGGCACCGATGCGGTCAAGGTGAACACACCGATTGCGGTGATCCTCGGCGACGGTGAGCAGGCCGGCGATATTGCGGCGAGCGCTGCACCGGCACCGGTGCAATCCGCTGCCGTATCCGAACCGGTCCAGGCAGAAGCGCCGGCGCCCGTTGCCGCGGCACCGGCCATCGCCGAACCGACACCGGATCCCGAAGTTCCGGCCGGTACGGAAATGGTCTCCATGACTGTTCGCGAAGCCCTGCGCGATGCGATGGCGGAGGAAATGCGCCGCGATCCGGACGTCTTTGTGATGGGCGAGGAAGTCGCGGAATACCAGGGCGCCTATAAGGTGACACAAGGCCTGCTACAGGAATTCGGCGCCGATCGGGTGATCGATACACCGATTACCGAACACGGCTTTACCGGCCTCGGGGTCGGCGCGGCCATGACCGGCCTGCGCCCGATCGTCGAATTCATGACCTTCAATTTTGCCATGCAGGCGATCGACCAGATCATCAATTCGGCGGCCAAGACGCTGTATATGTCCGGCGGTCAGATGGGTGCGCCGATCGTGTTTCGCGGGCCGAATGGTGCCGCTGCGCGCGTCGGCGCGCAGCACAGTCAGGACTATGCAGCCTGGTATTCGAGTGTTCCGGGCCTTCGGGTCATACAGCCCCATTCCGCCGCTGACGCCAAGGGCTTGCTGAAGGCCGCGATCCGGGACCCCAATCCCGTGGTGTTCCTGGAAAACGAGATCCTTTACGGCCAGTCTTTCGAGGTGCCGCAACTGGACGATTACGTGCTGCCGATTGGCAAGGCAAAAATCGCGCGCGAAGGCTCGGATGTGACGATCGTGTCCTTCGGCATCGGCATGACTTATGCGCTGAAGGCCGCCGATGAATTGCGCGGCATGGATATTGCCGCGGAAGTCATCGACCTCAGGTGCCTGCGTCCGCTCGACAGTGACACCGTCATCCGCTCGGTGATGAAGACCGGCCGGTGCGTCACCGTCGAGGAAGCCTGGCCGCAATGCTCGATTTCGTCGGAACTGGCCTACCGGATCATGGACGGGGCATTCGACTATCTGGATGCGCCGGTGGCACGGGTGACCGGCAAGGATGTGCCGATGCCCTACGCCGCCAACCTTGAGAAAATGGCGCTGCCTTCGGTCGCCGAGGTGATCGATGCGGTCAAGGCCGTAACCTACCGGTCCTGACGGGATCGCGTGTCAGAAAGAACAAGTCCGGGGAAGACCGCTCATGCCGATCAACATCCTGATGCCCGCTCTGTCGCCGACGATGGAGGAAGGCAATCTGGCCAAATGGCTCGTCAAGGAGGGCGACAGCGTGTCCTCGGGCGACGTGCTGGCTGAAATCGAGACCGACAAGGCAACCATGGAAGTCGAGGCCGTCGACGAGGGCACGATCGGCAAGATCGTGGTCGGCGACGGCACCGAAGGCGTGAAGGTCAACGCCGTTATTGCGATTCTGCTGGAGGATGGCGAAGACGCGGCGGCCATCGGCGATGCGCCGGCTGCGCCTGCTGCGGCTCCGGCGGCCGCTGAACCGGCGCCCGCGGCACCGGCGACATCCGCCGCCGCTCCCGTGCCAAACGGAGCGATGCCGCAGGCCCCAACCAGTAGCGGTGGCGCCCGCATCTTTGCGTCGCCGCTCGCCCGTCGCCTGGCACGCGATGCCGGTCTAGACCTTGCTGCCCTGCAAGGGTCCGGCCCGCATGGTCGTATCGTCAAGCGCGACATCGAGAAGGCGATCGCCACTGGAACCGGCAAGGCCGCCCCTGTTGCGCCTGCCGCGGCACCGCAGGCGGCACCGGCTCCGGCCGCGAAATCCGGCGGCATCGCCCCGGCCATGACCGACGATCAGATCAAGGCGCTGTACGAGCCGGGATCCTACGAAGAAAAGCCGCATGACGGCATGCGCACGGTGATCGCGAAACGCCTGACGGAATCCAAACAGACGGTGCCGCACTTCTACCTGACGGTCGATTGCCGGCTCGACGCGCTCATGGAATTGCGCAAGCAGGTCAATGCAACGGCCCCTCAGGACGCAGACGGCAAGCCGGCCTTCAAGGTGTCCGTCAATGATTTCATCATCAAGGCGATGGCCCTTGCCCTGCAGGCGGTGCCGGGCGCGAACGCGACCTGGACGGAGGGCAGCCGCCTCATGCACAGCCAGTCGGATGTCGGCGTCGCCGTCGCCATCCAGGACGGGCTGTTCACGCCGGTGATCCGCAACGCGGAAACCAAGACGCTGTCGGCGATCGCCACCGAGATGAAAGACCTCGCCGGCCGCGCGCGCCAGCGCAAGCTCGCACCGCAGGAATACCAGGGCGGCACGACGGCGATTTCCAACCTCGGCATGTTCGGCATCAAGGATTTTGCCGCCGTGATCAACCCGCCGCACGGCACGATCCTGGCCGTTGGTGCCGGCGAACAAAGGCCGGTCGTCACCGACGGCGCAGTGGCCGTGGCGACGATCATGTCGGTCACGCTGTCCTGCGATCACCGTGTGGTCGACGGCGCGCTCGGTGCCGAACTGCTCGGTGCTTTCCGGCAATACATCGAAAATCCGATGCGCATGCTGGTCTGAGGTCAGCGGCGGCCGCCGGCAAGGCGTGCCGCCTCCGGCAGGGCGCGCAGCCGCCACATCGAAACGAAACCGAAAACCGGCCCGATGGCGAGCGGGGCGAACGCCCAGGCCCAGCCGACGAGCGCGACCCAGCTTGGCAGCAATTGCACCGATATCAGGGCGATCGCAAAACCGACGGCGTTCTGTGTCGTCAGCATCGTACCCTGGGTTTCCGGTTCCGACAATTCGGCGATCGCGGTCGAGAATTGTGCAGAATCGGCAATAACGGAAATGCCCCAGATGCAGGCGAGCGCGAACACGACGATCGGGGCGGCACCGAACAGCGGACCTGCCGCAAGACAGCACACGCCGCTGACGAACAGCGCCCCCATCGTCAACGCCGTCCGCCCGATGCGATCGGCGAGGTAACCGCCGGCCAGGGCACCGATAAAGCCTGCGGAAATCGCCAGAAAACCTGCCAGTCGGCCCGTGCCGAGCGGATCCTGCAGGCCGCTCTGTTCAAAGCTGGCGATCAGGTAGAAACTGATGCCCGCCCACACGGCATACAATTCCCACATATGGCCGTAATAGCCGAAATTGGCGAGCCGCACTGCGGGGTTGCGGAAGGTTTCGAGCGCCCGGCGATAGTCGAACGTGGCTGAGCGTCGCGCGTTCGGCCCGACCCGGACCAGCAGGATCGCAAGGCCGCCGAGCGCCGCGGCGACCGAACCCGATATCAGCACGACTTGCCAGTCTGCGCCGCCGGTATAGGCGAACAGGTAGGGCGTGGCACTGCCAACGGTCAGCGCGGCAACCAGGAACCCGACCAGCAGCCCGGCATCGTTCTTGGCCCACGATACCGCGATCTTCATGCCGACCGGATAGACACCGGCCATGACGGCGCCGGTGACAAAGCGCAGCGCGACCGCGGTGACCGAGCCGGCATCGACGGCCAGGAACAGGAGATTGGCCGTGGCACCGATCAGCGCGCAGACCAGAAAGAACGCGCGCGGATCGAGCCGGTCGGCGAGGTTGAAGAACGCGCTGACCAGACATCCGACGACAAACCCGGCAATCACAGCACTGGTGAGCACGCCCTGTTGCACGGTGGACAGGCCGTATTCGGCTGCGATTTGCGGCGCGACGGCCGTGACGGAGAACCACAGCGACAGGACCGCGACTTCTGCCAGCGCGAGAACGCCGAGGGACCAGAGTTTTTGCATGACGAATAGGGGCCGGACACATGCGATAAGGGGGTCGGACACCCTATCGCACATGCCTTCCTGACAAGAAAACAAAAGCTTGCTATCAACCCGCTTCGATGTGCTGGGCTATGGAGGAAATGCAATGGCCAATGCCGCGTATGACGTTCTGATCATTGGCGCCGGGCCCGGCGGCTACGTGACGGCAATTCGGTCGGCCCAACTGGGTTTGAAGACGGCGATCATCGAACGCGAGCACCTCGGCGGCATCTGCCTGAATTGGGGCTGCATCCCGACCAAGGCGCTGCTGCGCTCGGCGGAAATCTACCATTACATGGAACATGCCGGTGATTACGGCCTGTCGGCCGACAATATCAAGTTCGATCCGGCGGCGGTCGTGAAACGGTCCCGCGGGGTTTCAGGGCAGCTCAATGGAGGCGTCGGATTCCTCTTAAAAAAGAACAAGGTGGACGTGATCTGGGGCGAGGCGGAGATCACGAAACCGGGCGAGGTCGTCGTGTCCGCGCCGAAGAAGCCGCCGGTCGAGCCGAAACATCCCGCACCGAAGGGAACCAAGGGCGAGGGCACCTACCAGGCCAAGCACATCATCATTGCCACCGGCGCCCGGCCGCGTGTCCTGCCGGGCCTCGAACCGGACCGGGATGCGATCTGGACCTATTTCGAAGCGATGGTGCCCCAGACCTTCCCGAAATCGCTGCTCGTTGTCGGATCCGGCGCCATCGGCATTGAATTCGCTTCCTTCTATCGGACAATGGGATGCGAGGTGACGGTCGTCGAACTCCTGCCGCAGATCCTGCCGGTGGAGGACCACGAAATCGCGGAAATGGCCAGGAAACGGTTCGAAAAGGCCGGCATCCGCATTCTGACCGAAGCCAAGGTCACCAAGGCGGACAAGGGATCCGGCGGGGTGACCGCAACGATCGAGACCAAGGGCGGCAAGACCGAGACGCTCAAGGTCGACAAGGTGATTTCAGCCGTCGGCGTTGTCGGCAATGTCGAGGGCATCGGTCTCGAAACACTCGGCGTCGCAATGGATCGCGGAACGATCGTGACGGATGGCCTCGGCCGGACGAACGTCGCCGGCATCTATGCGATCGGCGATGTGGCCGGACCGCCCATGCTCGCCCACAAGGCCGAGCACGAGGGTGTCATCTGCGTCGAGGCCATTGCCGGTCTTGACGCCCATCCGATGGACAAGCTGAAGATCCCGGGCTGTACCTACTGCCATCCGCAGGTTGCTTCTGTCGGGCTCACTGAAAAGAAGGCGAAGGAAGCCGGGCATGAGATCAAGGTCGGACGCTTTCCGTTCATGGGCAACGGCAAGGCCATCGCGCTCGGCGAGCCGGACGGCATGATCAAGACGATCTTCGACAAAAAGACCGGCCAGTTGCTCGGCGCGCACATGATCGGTGCCGAAGTCACCGAACTGATCCAGGGCTACGTCGTCGCCATGACTCTGGAAACCACGGAAGAAGAACTCATGCACACGGTCTTCCCGCACCCGACCCTGTCGGAAATGATGCATGAAAGCGTGCTCGACGCCTATGACCGGGTGATCCACGTCTAAGACACGAACCGCTCTATTGCCTCCAGGGGGAGAAACACGTCATGAGTTTTATCATCTGGATCGTCATCGGCGGCATTGCCGGCTACATCGCCGAAAAAGTCACCAAGTCGGACCACAGCCTGCTGACCAACATCATCGTCGGCATTATCGGATCCTTCATCGGCGGATATCTGGCCCGGATCCTCAACCTGCAATTGGCAGGCGGCTTCGTCGACCAGTTGATCGTCGCGACTGCCGGTGCGATCATTCTGGTCTATGTCTACAAGCAGATAAAGAAATAGGGTTGGGCGCGGCTTCATTCGAAGGCGAGCCGCGGAAAATACAGCGACACCACCCAGTTCGGCTGGTCGACGATCTCGCTGATGCGAAGATCCGCGCAGACGCTGCACAGCATGTACGCGTCGACGGGGGCGATGCCATGCCGGCGGGTCAACAGGTCGATCATGCCGGAAACCGCGTCGCGTGCGCCCTGGAACAGATCTTCGCCGATGCCGGTCGTGACGTCGTATCCGGAAGCATCGAGATGCCGGGTGACCGGTTCCTTCGTTTCAAAACGCGGAAATTTCAGGCCTTCGGCCTTTTCCAGATCGAAGGTGAGCGTGACGGCCATCGGGCTTTCGATCGCCGTGCCGCAGACTTCGCCGTCTCCCTGGGCCGCATGGGTATCGCCGACGGAGAACAGGGCGCCGGGAACGTCCACCGGCAGGTGCAGCCGCGTCCCGGTCGCAAGGTCCCGAATGTCCATGTTGCCGCCGACCCGGCGGGGCGGGACGATGGAATGCAGGCCAGGTTCCGCCGGCGCGACGCCGATCGTCCCCGTAAAGGGCTTGAGAGGGATTCGCGCCTTGTCCGACCACAGGGCCGGTGCAAGCGTGTCGGCGTCGTACTGCCAATTGATCAGGGCGCCGTCGGTGAATTGATCCGCAAGCAGGCCAAATCCCGGGATGTTGGCCGTCCAGCCCCAGCCGGACGGTTTGAACCCCTCATACGTAATCACAAGGCTGTCGCCGGGCTCGGCTCCGTCGATCAGGATCGGTCCGGTGACCGGATTGACCTTGCTGAAATCGAGGGCGGCAAGGTTCTCAAGCGTGGCATCCGGACCGAGCTGGCCGCCGGAAGCTTCGAAGACATCGAACTCGACGGTTTCTCCGGGAGCGATTGTGCGGATCGGCGCGAAGCTGTTGTCCCAGCCCAGATGATGATCGTGCCGGTGGATCGTATAGGCGGCGGGCTTGCACATGGGGACCTCCTTTGAAAACTCATGAAGGGATCGGCGATTGCCAAGGAAAACGGATGGGAGGCTTTTTCCGCGCAGCGCAATGGGGCGGGGACATCACCGCGGTTCCGTAAACTCTGCGAGGTAGAGAATGCCCTGTGAAAAGCAGGCCATTAAGCCGGCGGACAGCATCGGGCTTTTGCCGGGCAAAGTGGCGTTCACCCCTGGAACGGCGCAACAACAGGAGCTCGGCATAGCGCGATGGGATGAAACAGCCGCGGCTGTGCCGTCGCACAATCGCCTTCCGACAAAACGGTTTGCGGTCCGCACCACCTGCCGAGCCGTCCTAATATGCCGTCTCGTAGGCGGCGAAAAGCGCCGTTTCGTCCTTATCGGCAAGAAACGCCATTTCGCCTTGTTTGTGCATCCGGTAGATGTCCTGAAATTGGCCGGGAAACCAGCCCTTGACGGTCGCGCTCTCGTCGAACCGGTCAAGTGCCTGCAACAGGGTTTGTGGCAGGCGGATGAAACCGCGATCCGCGAGCGTTGCCGGATCCAGCAGCGACAGGTCTTCCGCCGTGGCCTCCGGTGTTGGCAGGGCGTCCCGTATGCCCTGTGCGCCCGCAAACACGAGGGCCGCAAGCGCCAGATAGGGCGAAGCCGCCGGGTCGGCCGCCCGGTATTCGAAGTTGAACTGGCTGGCGATTGAGGCGCTGTCGCGTCCTGTCGTGGGGCAAATTCGCAAGGCGGCTTCCCTGTCCCGGAGACCGAGATTGTTATAGGCCGCACTCCAGCGGTGTGGCGTGAGACGGTGATAGGACAGGACCGAGGGTGCTGTCAGTGCGAGGATAGCGTCGACATAGCGCACAATGCCCGCGCTGAATGCACCGGCGGCTTCGGACAGGCCGTGCTTGCCATTTGGATCGTAGGTTGCCGGCGTTCCGTCGCTTTGGCACAGGCTCATGTGAATATGGACACCGTTGCCGACGCCCTCCGGGGCGCGCATCGGTGTGAACGTCGCGCGATCGCCGAGCCGGCGGGCGACGTTCTGTGTGATGTCACGCAACAGGACCGCTTCGTCCGCTGCCCTGAGCGCCGGCCGCGGCGCGATCGTCACTTCGAACTGGTCGACGCCGTATTCTTTCATGAAGGTGTCGGGGACCAGTCCGGCGGCCCGCAACGCGGCCATCAAGGTCTCGCCGAACACGGCATTTTCACGATATCCGGCTCGGCTGTACGCGTCGCCCAGCGGTCGATTGGCGCCGGTGAGTTGAAACTCATGCTCAAACGCTGCAATGAGCCTCAGACCGGAAACGTCCTCCAGGCGTTGGAGCGCTGTCTTCAGGATCGACCGCGTGCAGCATTCCCAGGGCGTGTCATCGAGACAAAAGATGTCACCGATGAAAAGATGCTCGACCGGGCTGCCGTCCTCGAAATCGATACGGGTTTCGGTTTCCGGGTCCGGGATCAGCAAAAGGTCGTCCAGCGCGCCGTAGGGCGTGTCGGCAATGGCGTCAAAACACGTGATCTGCACGTTGGTCGGCGTCCATCCAACGCCCTTGCGCATGCGTCGGTCCATATCCGCCGCGGGAAAAGCCTTGCCTCGGAGTTTGCCGGCTATGTCCGACGTGGCGACAAAGACCATCGGTTCGCGGATCATGTTGTTGCACCCTCATCCTTGGTCAGACGAAGGGAATCCCACGCTTCCAACCGACGACGCGTCGCTTTCCGGTCGTTTTGCGAAACGTCTTGCATCCTGTGCCGGATCACGGCAGCTCCGCCTTTGTTTGACAAACTTTCCACGCCGAAAAATCTTTGTCAATTCCTCCTAAATTATTGACAATGAAAACAAAAGCCATGTCTCATCGCCTATCAGCCGACCGCCGCAAACTCTTGCCGGGCCGGCGGCGTGCCGGCGGATCCGGCCCCGGTCATCCTTCGGCACAGACGGTGCCAATCCAGGCTGGTCCGAACCCGCCGGCCGGCCTGCAGGCTTTCAGCCGCCTGGTTATCGACTGCAATCGACTGCCCAAAGCGGCCGACCCTTTCGATCGGCAGGAATCAGCCGTACACAATGGATGACGAGTCAGATTTTTGCCCTCCATCACGGAGAGGCGCGCGGGGTTGACCATGGACCGGTCGGGATCGGGAACGATCAAATCCGCACCGCCGCCGATTGCGATGCCTGGGCAGCCTGCTGGCCGATTGCCTGACCGACCTTCTTGCCGAGGAAGACCAATGAACAAAATCCTGACCCGCAACGTTCCGATCGTGCCTTCCGAAGCCGCGCTTTTGTTTATCGATGTGCAGAACTTCGGTGCCAAGCGGAACGGGGCCGAGTTTGCGGACCTGTCCAATGCCGAGATCGACAGCCGCTATCGGTACTATTTCGATCAGTTGGAAAGCGTTGCGGTTCCCAACATGCAAAAGCTGCAATCGGCCTGCCGCGAAGCCGGAGTCGAGGTCATGTATACGACGATCGAGAGCCTGACGAAGGATGGCCGCGACCGCAGCCTCGACTACAAGATCACTGGTTTCAATGTGCCCAAGGGATCCTGGGACGGCCGTGTCATCGACGAACTGGCGCCGGGCGACGACGAAATCTGGCTGCCGAAATCCTCGTCGTCCGTCTTTGTATCCACACATATCGATTACATCTTGCGCAACCTCGGCGTGAAG